>JBAVGO010000001.1:0-11796 GCA_049684915.1 Lutisporaceae bacterium
TCCTGCACACAGTGCGGAGAATGTATCAATGTCTGCCCTGTTGAAGCTATTACAAGGGATAAGAACGGTATAGTAAAAATTAACAAAAGCAAATGTGTAGGCTGTTTTATTTGCGTAGGTTTTTGCCCTGAGCTTGCTATGTTCATGCATGATGAATATATTGAACCCTTCAAATGCGTAGCTTGCGGACAATGTGCAAAACAGTGTCCTACAGGTGCAATTTACATTGAACAGGAATAACAATTGAGGGAGGAAAGATTAATGAATATAGAGAAGCTAAAATCCGCTCATAAATTGTTAACAAAATATAAATATGAGTTGGGCAAAATAGAAAGAGGCTATACAAATAGAACCCTATATATAAATGTAGGCGAAAATCTTATAAAAGAAAAGCCTGTAACTCAGCTTATGAAGGACAAATTCATTGGCGGCAAAGGCTTTGGCTTGTATTATCTATGGAATGCTGTTACACCTGAAACAAAATGGAATGACCAAGAGAATGAAATAGTTATCGCCAGTGGTCCCATAGGCGGTATTACTCAATACCCTGGTGCTGGTAAATCTCTTGTATGCAGCTTGTCACCATTGACAGGTATGCCAATGGATAGCAACGTTGGAGGTTATTTTGGACCACTGCTCAAGTTCTCTGGCTTTGATGCTCTTGAACTGCAAGGCAAGGCTGATAAGGATGTAATAATTTTTATAGATGGAAACAACGGTACTATATCTATAGAAGAAGCACCAGAAGAAGCAATAGACAGCCATGTACTTGGAGAACAGCTTACAGAAATGTATGCAGAGAACGAAGAAGATAGAAGAAATATTTCTGTAATATCCGCAGGCTCTGCTGCAAACAATGCTTATATGGGTCTACTTAACTTTACATTTTATGATGTAAGGAGAAAACAAATAAGACTGAAGCAAGCAGGCAGAGGTGGCATCGGTACAGTATTTAGAAATAAGAACATAAAAGCAGTTGTTGTACGATTTGCAGGCGTTAAGGGCAATCTAAACAATACTGCCGATCAAAGCAAAATAAACAAAACTGGTATCAAGCTTCATAAGGAAATACATGATTATGATGCACAGCAATGTAGAATGAGACAGATAGGTACTGCCAACATAATTGAGGTCATGGATCAGTATGATTTGTTGCCAACTCACAACTATAAATATGGTTCTCACCCTGATACACCTAAGATTTCCTCAAAGGTATTTACCGACATGATTACTCAAAATACTCCTGATGGCTGCTGGTATGGCTGTAGCATGTCTTGTGCCAAGGCTGTAGACCATTTTGAGTTAAAAACAGGTCCATACAAGGGACAAAAGGTCATAGTAGATGGTCCTGAATATGAAAATGCAGCGGGCTTAGGCTCCAACTGCGGAATATTTGATCCTAATGTAATACTAGAGCTTAACTTCTACTGTGATACTTATGCTGTAGATACTATATCCTATGGTACTACGACAGCTTTTATTATGGAGTGCTATGAAAACGGATTAATAAACAAAGAAATTACTGGAGGTCTTGAGCTAAACTTTGGAAATGCAGAGGCTTCGCTAGAAATGCTGCACCAAATGTCTAGAGGCGAGGGCTTTGGTAAGCTTGCCGGACTAGGCATCAGAAACCTTAAGAGGATATTTGCTGAGCAGTACGGTGCAGATCCTGTATTCCTGAATGATATAGGTATGGAACAGAAAGGTCTTGAATTCTCAGAGTATATGCCAAAGGAATCCCTTGCTCAGCAAGGTGGCTACGGTTTAACCAACAAAGGCCCACAGCACGACGAAGCTTGGTTGATATTCATGGATATGGTCAACAACCAACTTCCGACCTTTGAGGCTAAGGCAGAAGCATTACACTACTTCCCAATGTTTAGAACTTGGTTTGGACTAAATGGCTTGTGTAAGCTACCTTGGAACGACATAGTTCCAGCAAGCAACAAGACTTCTGATGAGCCAGCTAAAATACCTGAACATGTGCAAAACTATGTTGACATATTCAACGGGGTAACAGGTAAGAACATTGATAAGGATGAACTGATAGTACAATCAGAGCGTGTATATAACTTCCAAAGAATATTCAATATCAGAATGGGCTATGGTAAAAGAATACACGATGCAATTCCTTACAGAGCCATGGGTCCCGTTACTGTTGAAGAATATCTATCCAGAGCAGAAAGATATGATGGACAGCTGAAGGAACTTGTAGGCTTCAATCCTGAAGGCAAGTCAACAGAGGAAAAAATGGCAGCCATGAGAGCATACAGAGAAGACCAGTATGAAAAGCTTACTGATGCTGTTTATAAGAGAAGAGGCTGGACAATGGACGGTGTACCAACAGTAGAGCATCTAAAGTCCATCGGAATGGATCTTCCTGAAGTTTTAGAAGTGGTTAAAAAGCATCTCTAAACATTTGTATAATACTAGACGTGGAATATAAAAATATATATAATTTAATTGGGGGCACTCATCTATTGAAATAAAGTTACATTAGGTGAGTGCCCTTATAAGCTTTGATAAAGGTGATGTGTATGATAAAAGTAAACAACAGAGATTTTATATGGGAAGAAGGACTTACAATTCAGGGACTTTTACAAAAAAAATCCTATACCTTTCCCAAGATAATTGTGAAGTTAAACAATGTACTGGTTCTAGAGGATGAGTATGCGTCCACCGTTATACACGACGGAGATGACGTAAAGGTTATACATCTTCTGGCAGGAGGTTAGAAATTGAGTGAAATAGCAAAAGCAGTGGTAACCGATGCTCATTTTATAATGAGTTTAGCAATCATAAGAGCTTTGGGTAAAAATTCTATCCCTGTAGTAGCCTTAGAAAGCAAGCTGGTTCCTAAAAAGAATATAATAGGCTTTCACTCAAAATATGTACAAAGCACTCATTTAATCGCTGACTCAAAGACAGAGGAGCAGGAATTTATTAAAGACTTAATATCCTTGGGCAAGCAAGAGGCAGATAAATGCGTCTTGATACCTGTTACTCTAGACAGCATAATGGCTGTATCCAATAACAAAGAGCAGTTGCAAACCTATTATGATTTTGTAGTGCCCTCCCTTCAATGCATAGAAATTGCCAACGATACCTCTATGCTTATAGACATTGCAGAGAAGGCAAGTGTGCCTGTGCCTATTACGACTACTATAAGAGAAAACGAAACAGTAGAAGAGCTTGCAAACCGCGTAACCCTTCCTGCTGTTATAAAATATAGAAGCGGCGAGCTTCTAAAGTTCAAACCGGAGAAGCGCTACAAGATTGTTCATACTAAGGAGCAATTTATAAAGCACTTTACAGCTATGCATAGTATACAGTCCTATCCTCTTGTGCAGGAATATATAAGTGGCGGAGGCTTTGGTGTGTCCGCTGTATTTGATGCTGACAGCAATCCTGTTCAAGTATTTTGTCATAGAAGGATTAGAGAGTACCCCGCTACAGGTGGCCCAAGCTGTATGTGTGAAAGTATATGGGATGACAAGCTGGTAAAATATGCTTTAGACCTTTTATCTGAGCTTAAGTGGCAGGGTGTTGCCATGGTTGAATTTAAAGGATATTTAGACGGTAAGATTGCCCTCATGGAAATAAACCCTAGAATATGGGGTAGCTATCCCCTTGCTGATATAGCAGGAGCTGATTTCACATACTCTATTTATAAAACAAGCTTGGGAGCGAAAGGTAGTAGATATATTAACTCCCCAAGCTACAGTCTGCATAAACGAATGCGATACTTTTTTAAGGATGTGCTATCCTTTAAGGGTTATCTAAGTCTCAGAAAGGACAAAGGCAAGCTTGCTTATGAATTTCTCTCAGACCTTATAAACCCATTTATTAAGGATGGTGTAATAACTCTGAAGGACTTTAAGCCTTCAATAAAATATATTTCACAGCTTATTAAAAAGCTTTAAAGTAGGTGAATAAATAATTGAAGCTTGATTTACATATACATTCTATGTACTCTGTGGATTCAGATAGCTCAATACAAGCTATAATAAGCATGGCTAAAAGAAGAGGGCTGGACGGGATATCAATTACCGACCACAACAGCCTTGAAGGTAGCAAGCAGGCTCTTAAATTAAATAATACCGACCTGCTTATTATTCCCGGTGCAGAGTACTCTACAGATATTGGTCATCTTCTCGTATATTTCCTGAAAGAGGGGCTGGAAGACTTAGGTCTTAAAAGAAACACACAAGGTATCTACAATAGCAGTGATATAATAGTCAGTGCTCATGAGCAGAAAGCTCTTGTATTTATGGCTCACCCCTTTCAGAGAGTCACTGATTTTGATAAGAGGGGCTTTGATCTAGTTGACGGTATAGAAGTTTACAACAGCAGAGCCGCAAAATGGCGCAACCTCAATGCAAACCTAGATGCAATGAAACATGCAATAAAGCTCAACAAGCCTTATACTGCCGGTAGTGATGCCCACTATATAAACGAAATCGGTAACGCTTATATTGATATAGCTATTACAGAAAGCAATATTGAAGATATCAAGCAGTCACTGCAAAACAACAAGAGAACAATTATAGGCAGAGCCTCCTCCTCAATAAACAGACCCAAAAGTCAGATAATAAAGTGCAGAAAGACTAAAAGCTTAACATCTCCCAAGACCTTGCTTAAGCTGGGATATTTCAGTCTTATGGAAGCAATGCTTTATATAAAACTAAACAAAAAACCTATTGAAGGCAGCTTTAGTTTGACAAATGAAGGAGTTGAAAGAATTGATATTGATTGATACTGCAAGAAAGATCAACAAATACATAAAGAAACACAAAAAAACACAGGCAGGCAAGTATCTGAGCCTTTCTCGCAGAATAGAGCGAGTCCACCCAATAAAGGATAAGAGATATATAGCCATGACCTTTGATGATGGTCCAAGTGCTGTGACCCCTGAACCAAATACCATGGACGCTGAAATGGGACTTACTGAGGTATTACTGGATATACTTCAAAAGTACAATGCAAAGGGCACCTTTGATGTCATAGGTACTACTGAGTATAACTATCCAGATAAACTAGGTAAGCTTGGCACAGCCTCATGGGGCGGCACTAGACATGACCACTATCCTGACTTTCATAATGACAAGCTCGCTGGAGTGAAGAACCAGACTGAGCTGGCTAGGCTAATTATTAGCAGAGGTCATGAGGTGTCCAATCACGGCTATAGACATGTACTTTTCGGCCCTATGAGGCTTGTGTATGGTAGAAGAGACCATTTCAAAAACCTTGATGAGGTTGTGGAGGATCTAAATAAACTGCATAACATGGTGAAAACTGAGCTTAATTATGATATGAAGCTTTCTAGACCGCCACATTATATAGATAATATACCAGGCGGCTATAACTCCTATGATGCCTATACTATAATGGGTTACAAATACCTTGCTGCCAGCTTAGACGGTGGTGGTTGGAAGCCTAGCAGCGGAGATTATCAGCAGGATTTAAGAGCAATGGTTATACCCTTAGAGAATGCCTTAAAGGGAGGTACTAATTCCCTTAATGGACAGATAATATTCCAAAAGGATGGCTATAACATGTCTCACCAAACTCCCGTAGCTGATGCCTTAGATAAACAGCTTGAGCTTCTTATAAATAACGGATACGAAATTATAACAGTATCTGAGCTTTTGAGTCAATCTCCTTTTGAGGATTTAAATCCAGAAGATGATATATTTGAAAGTGTAAGATTAATGGACAGTATGGGACTTTGTATAGGTTATAAGAATAATACTTTCCAACCCGATAGAGAGCTTACAATGGGTGAGCTTGTTATGATGATAACGCCACCGGAATATATAAGAGCTCACTATATCAAGAGCTTTTTATCCAAGTCTCTCTTTGATTTAGGCGTAGAAATAAGCACCCACTCTGTCATTATACCTAAGACCCATCCATACAAGGCTGGTGCTGAGTATGCCGCTTCTAAGGGTTATATAGGAGACCGCCTTAATCCAGAGGAAATTGTTACAGCAGCAACTTTTGGAAATTTCCTCAGCAAAGCTGCTATAGGCAAGAACGTAAACTGGAGCTCTAAAGAGCAAGGTAATATTAAGCGAAGAGATGTATGCGATGCCATAGCACAGCTTATGAGTACGTAGAATAAATGTCAAAAGGAGAAGTATTTTAACTATACTTCTCCTTTTATTTACTCACCATGATGAAAAGATATCCTATGCTTTATTCCATTTTCCATGCAATATTCAGATATTTCCTTCTCCACTACATTCCAGTAATCAGAATTATTAAAGTATATGTCTAAATATTTATCATATAGCTCTGAGTGTTTTTGCTTTAACCAAACAGCTATATCCTTCCATATTGATCCCTTTATATTTAAGTTTTCAAAAATATACTCCTTAACAAAGGGCTTTGTAATTTCAATTATTTCCCTCCAGTCTGTAATATAAGGGAATATAGGACCAATAAAAGCATATGTAAATATTCCTGAGCTATTTAAAGTCTCCAAGGCCCTTAGCCGCTTCTCCACATTTGCAGTATAAGGCTCAACCTCTTTTCTTATTACATCATTCAAGGTTGTTATAGTAATGCCTGCCTTACAGCTTTTAAATTTCTTAAGCACATCTATATCCCTAACAATCAAGTCCGACTTTGACTGAATATCTACTTGTGCCTCTATGTCTACCAGCTTTTCAAGCAGCTTTCTTGTGAGCATATATTCCTTTTCATAATGAAGATAAGGGTCAGTGACAGAAGAAATAAAAAAACTCTTACCGCTATACCTTTCTAAGTTATCAGGTATCAGTTCCTCAGCATTTATCTTAATATCAACAAACTTACCCCATTCCTCTTCATGGTTGGTAAATTTTTTCATAAACCTGGCATAGCAATATATACATGCATGACTGCAACCTACATAGGGGTTTATTACATAATCAGCCGATGGCAAATTTGATTTAGATATAATGTTTTTAACCTTAATTTCTTTTACTATCATATATTTTCCCTCTGCATTTCTATTTTTCAAAGCTAAGCATCAATAGTGTACTGTCGATTTGGTGTAACTTCCTTTAATCGAATAAAATCACCTACATAGCATATAATTCCATTATTAACCATTATATATATATATAACATACTAATCAATATAAAATCAAATAAATATTAAAATCTTAATAATTTTTTATTTAAGTATTCTTCTCCTTGTTTTTAATCCAATAAAAGGCTAAAATTTATATATGACTAGTTTTATAAGGAGGATAAAAATGAAGGCATTTCAACGTCTTTCGGAGTTTCTTTATGCACACAAATGGAATTATATATTAGGAATAGCAGTACTTTTGATAGTAAATGGTCTACAGCTTATACCCCCTAGAATATTAGGTGTTGTTACAGATGGTTTGACAGATAAAACAATTAACATAAGGCAGATATATTTATATGCAGGTGCTGTTATCTTGGTAGCATGCTTAGTAGCGTTACTTAGATACGCTTGGAGAATGCTCGTAATGGGTACTGCAAGAGACTTGGAGTTTTGGCTGCGCAATAAATTCTTTGCCCATCTGGAAACTCTCTCACCAAGCTTCTACAATAATTATAAAACTGGAGATTTAATGGCCCATGCTACTAATGATATAAACTCCCTTAGAATGACTTTTGGTCCCGGTGTTGTTATGATTACAGATGCAATTTTTATACCTGCTACCACTATAACTATCATGGTTTTTACAATAGATATAAGGCTTACATTACTGGCGATAATGCCCCTTCCCTTTATAGCTTTACTTATGGGGGTTTTCGGCAAGATAATCCAAAAGCGTCACAAAGATGTACAAGCCGCCTTTTCTGACTTAACAGACAAGGTGCAGGAAAACATGGCAGGAATTAGAGTTGTCAAATCCTTTGTACAAGAAGAATATGAAATAGATAAGTTCCTAAAATCAAACACTAGCTATATTGAAAAAAATATGCGCTTGGTTAAGGTTTTTGGCTTTATGTTCCCTTTGGTAATGTTTATAGCCGCTCTTAGCTTTATTGTTGCTTTAGGCTATGGCGGTTCTTTGGTAATAAGGGGTGATATCTCGCTAGGACAGTTTACATCTTTTATCGCCTATCTTGGTCTTTTGGCATGGCCAATGATGGCTATCGGTCAAGTTGTTAACGTTTTTCAAAGAGGAATAGCCTCAATGAAACGATTAAATGTAATATTTGAGATAGAGCCTGAAATTGTTGATGCTGACAATGTAAAACCTATAACTCAAGAAGAATTAAAACCAGCAATTGAGTTTAAAAATCTCAACTTTACATACCCCGGTTCCTTGCAACCCTCATTATCAAATATTAATCTAAAAATTGAAGAGGGGAAAACCCTTGCAATTCTCGGTAGAACAGGCAGTGGTAAAACTACTTTAGTCAATCTCATTTTGAGAATATACGATTTAGAAAAAGGACAGCTTTTTATCGGAGGACATGATATAAACGCAATTCCTCTAAAAACACTAAGAGAAAGCATTGGATACGTGCCTCAGGACAACTTTCTTTTCTCTACTACAATAAGGGATAACATAGCTTTTTCAAATATTGATATGGATATGGAAAAAGTGGAGCAAGCAACAAAATTTGCTTATGTATATGATAATATAATGGAGTTCCCTCTAAAATTTGACACAATACTAGGTGAAAGAGGAGTAACCTTGTCAGGTGGTCAAAAACAGCGGGTGTCTATATCCAGAGCTATAGCCAAAGACCCCAAAATTCTAATATTGGACGATTCTCTGTCAGCAGTAGATACCAAGACAGAGGAAAAAATTCTAGAAGGTTTAAAGCAAGTTATGAAGAATAGAACCTCCATAATAATAGCCCATAGAATTTCGACCTTAAAGAATTCAGATGAAATAATAGTTTTAGATGAAGGTAAAATAGTAGAAAAAGGCTCTCACGAAAACCTGATTGCCCTTAATGGTTTATATAACAGTATTTATCAAAAGCAGCTTTTGGAAGAAAAGCTGGAGAACGAAGCTTAATCTATAAAAGCGAGGTGAAAACATGAGTAATCATATAAAAGAAGAAGATGCCTTAGGTAAAGCCTTTGACCTTCGGCTGATGAAAAGACTTTTGAAATATGCTAAGCCTTTTACGGGAATAATAGCCTTATGCGTTATGCTTTTAATGCTTATAACCGTTACAGAACTCTTAAGGCCTAAGCTAATACAAATTGCCATAGATGACTACATCAAGGGTATAAATGTACCAATGATAGTCTACGATCAAGAACCAAACTACAAAAATGTAGAAATCAACGGAAAGTACTATGTAAGAGAAAATGAAATCAAAGATAAAACAAGCATAGATGAAAAAAATGTATATCAACTATTAAAATATCAAGATAGCTACTATATATATCATGGCCGCTTAGATGCAAATATTGAGAACTTTACAGTAACTAATAAGAATAATCAATACTATGTAATACAAGATAGTTCAAGTAGTATTGTTCAGCCTCTTACAAAGGATCAGTATTTAAACTTTAGAAAGCAAGATTTATCAGGTATAACAAAAGTATCTTTGCAGTTTCTTGCACTAATAGCATTAGGCTTTATTTTTAACTATATTCAAGTATTTATACTTTACTATACGGGTCAAAAAATAATTTACAACATGAGAAAAGAACTTTTCTCCCACTTGCAGAAGCTATCACTATCCTTCTATGATAAAAACCCTGTGGGTAGATTAGTTACAAGAGTAACTAATGACATGGAAAACTTAAATGAAATGTACACTGGTGTATTAGTTAACCTGTTTAAAGATGTTTTCTTATTGGTGGGAATAATTGCAGTAATGCTTCTAATGAATTTTAAGCTTGCTCTTATAAGCTTTACAGTAATACCCCTAATTGTATTAGCAGCCGCTATATTCAGAAACAAGGCTCGTGAGGCCTATAGATTAGTTAGAGTAAAGCTTGCTAAGATAAATTCAACCTTAAGTGAAAATATTTCTGGAATGAGAATTATACAGATATTTAAGAAGGAAGATTTTAAATACAATGAGTTCGAAGGCATAAACCAAGAATATAAAGCTGCCAGTATGAAAGAACTCTTTGTATTTGCAGTATTCAGACCATCTATGGACTTAATTTATTCACTAGCCTTAGCTCTTCTTATTTGGTATGGTGGTGCTAAGGTATTAGGAAACACTCTATCCTTTGGAATATTATTTGCTTTTGTTAACTATATTGATAGTTTCTTCAAACCCATAATGGACTTAACAGAGAAGTTTAATATACTTCAATCTGCAATGGCTTCCTCCGAGAGAATATTCTTACTGCTTGACGAAGAAGAAGGCATTAAAAGCCCTGAGCAACCTATAAGTCCCGGTAAGATAAAAGGTGAAATAGAGTTTAAAAACGTCTGGTTCGCTTATAACGAGGAAAACTGGGTACTTAGGGATGTAAGCTTTAAAATCAAATCTGGTGAAACAGCGGCCTTTGTAGGAGCAACTGGAGCAGGTAAAACCTCTATCATAAGCTTGATAAGCAGATTATACGACATTCAAAAAGGAGAAATCCTTATAGATGGCATAAACATTAAGGAACTTAACAAGTATGAGCTTAGAAAACAAATAGGCACTGTGCTTCAGGATGTATTCTTGTTCTCTGGAGACATCACCGGAAATATCAGATTAAACTCCACAGAAATTAGTGACGAAAAGGTTCGAGAAGTGGCTCAATATGTTAATGCAGATAAGTTTATAGAGAGGCTTCCAATGGTCTATAAGGAAGAAGTAAAGGAACGTGGTGCAACTTTATCTTCTGGTCAAAGACAGCTGCTAGCCTTTGCAAGAGCCTTGGCCTTCGACCCATCAATATTGGTATTAGATGAGGCTACCTCCAATATTGATACTGAGACAGAAATATTAATACAAGATGCCATTAATAAGGTAATAATAAACAGAACTACAATAGTAATAGCCCATAGACTCTCAACTATACAACATGCAGATAATATTATTGTGCTACATAAAGGTAAAATTAGAGAAATAGGTACTCATCAGAAGCTGTTGGATAAAAAGGGCATGTACTATGACTTATATCTGTTGCAGTACAAAGAAAACTTCCAAGAAACAAGCACGTAAATTAATTAAGGCAGAATAGTAGGGGTAGACCTATGTGTCTACCCGCTAACCTATGTATCTATCCTCAGTTATCCTTGTATAATCATTGACTCTTTGATGCTCTCTACCATATCCTTGCCTACCAATATTTCTACCAGGTCAAGTGCGAACAACATTGCAGTACCCGGTCCCTTTGAAGTTATAATGTTTTTGTGTCGTACTACTGGACCTTCAGAGTGTATGGCTCCCTTTAAATACTTCTCAAAACCAGGGTAACAGGTAGCATTACAACTATTCAATAACTCCATTTTACCCAGAATACTAGGTGCAGCACAAATTGCAGCTATGAATTTCTCGTTATGATAAAATTCCTTTATTAATGCCTTTAAGCCTTCATGCTTTTCAAGGTTTGTTGTCCCTGGCATTCCTCCCGGTAATACAAGCATATCAACTGCATTGTTATCAATTTCATCAAAGGTCTTATCAGCTAAAACTGTAATATTGTGTGCACCCTTAACCTCTTTTGTTTTTGAGATTGAGATTGTTTTTACATCAACACCAGCCCTTCGCAGTACATCTACCACCGTCAATGCTTCAACTTCTTCAAAGCCGTTTCCAAGATAAACATTTACCTTTTTCATAACATCTCTCCTCACATTATTATTCTCGTATATCCTCAGGCAATTCACTCTGTCTTGAAGCTTGAAC
>JBAVGO010000002.1:0-1934 GCA_049684915.1 Lutisporaceae bacterium
CTCCTGAGGAGGTAGCCTTCTCAGTATTGGCGGAGGTACTTATGTATAAAAACGGAGGCACAGGCAAACCAAATCGAAAGAATGATGTCAAGCATTTTTGAAAATGTCCTAAAAATTCTTTAACATTAGCACCAACATTTTTGTTGGTGCTAAGATATTTTTTGCGCACTAAATTAGTACCCTCCAGCATTGAGTAAAGCCTGGGAATTTATTTTCATATCAAATGGTTGTTCAAAATGATGCTTTTGCTTTTCTACGAATTTTGAAAATGCAGATTGCTTCCAAGGGTGACTCATCTTTGGCACGTACCGCTTGCTTACGCTTTCGGTTTGCTTCGGAGATGCAAAGTTCATTGATGTCACTTCGTGCTCTGGGATCAGCTCCAGAGAGTAAATTTTCTCGCCGATGCTGGTGAACAGACTGCCGTCAAAGGCTTTTATCACCAGTGCTGATGTACCTTTGTGATAGTATGCCGGGTAACCGTTTGAATCGACCGTTTTATAGTAATTTTTTTCAAACTTGATGCTGTGTCCATTGTCTATCTTGCGTTTTGCCAGAACTGCAAGGGTAAGGTTTATTTTTTCTTTATCAGGTTGTATTTCGAAGACAGATTTGGTACTATCAAAAGGTATGGAGAATCGGGCGTTGAATTTTTTTATGTAGGAGTTTAAAAATTCGTTTGCTTGCTCGATTGTTGTTGTGCCTGCTAGTCTAAGCTCGATTGGCAGGCGCGATTGCAACGTCTGGAACAGCCGCTCTACACGGCCTTTGGCCTGAGGGATGCTGGTGGTCTTGATCTCGACACCAAGCTGTTTGCAGGCATAACTGAACTGAGTGAAAGTGTCCTCTTCGATGGAAGGGGATTTTTTTTGCTGAAATTCGAACACGGTACGGCGATCCGTATAAAACATATATGGAATTCCATGCGTCCTCAGAATCTGGTTGAAAACATTGTAATATCCTTTGAGTGTCTCCTGATGGTCGAAATAAGCACCTACAATCATTCCTGTCGCATCATCTACTGCCACATGCAAGGTGGCTTTTCTGTCACCGAACCATGGGTGGAGGGAAGCATCCATCTGAAGCATTTCGCCGAAGTATGCGCAGCGTGGTCTTCTGGGATGCGGATCCTCAATCAGGAACTCTGCTTCAATTAATTTGGCTATTTCCTTCTTGGAAGTGGCCATTTTCTTCTGCTCCTCGATTTTGCGTAACGCCTCACGTTTTGTAGCTCTCCTTGCCTTCGGCGAAAGGAGGTCTTCTCCCGTTAGGATGTTGCGGATTGTGCTTGGAGACACTACGACCCCTTCTTGTTCCGCTAACAATTCGGAGAAGTGTGTAAAGTTAGTATCGAAATACTTTGTCCTATATAAATCGACGACAGTCTGCCTGGTATCAGCTGATAGCGTATGTGCTGGCTTTCTGCCGCGATTGCCATGAAGAAAGAATGCTTTCCCATGCTCTTGGTAACCCTTAATCAACCTGTTAATGTGACGTCTGCTGCATCCGATCTTCACAGCAGCTCTAGTTTTGTTTCCGTTCGATTCGACAAGTTTCTTGATAGTCTCATATTTTTCCTGCTCACTCATTCTTAAATCTACCTTTCTGATAGTAACCACCTCAGCATAATAATCTTGAGTCCTATTATAACCGGTAGGTGGTGGATTGGGACATAATCATTTGTGTTATACTAGGACATTATCAAAAACCGGCCATAAGGCAAATAACATAATTGATTTCCTATATTGCTTTTTTATTCATTTTGTGTTATTATAAGCGAAATTAATTGAATAATGTGATTATTCAGAAAGAAGGTAGTATTATGGGTGGATTGGGTATAATAGGAACAATACTGCTTATTCTCTTGGTTCTTTGGCTTCTGAAAATAATTTAAAATTACTACATTAATAAAAGGAACCTCTGAGGTTCCTTTT
>JBAVGO010000003.1:0-8453 GCA_049684915.1 Lutisporaceae bacterium
GTGTGCAGGATATAATTACGTTTCCCTTTTCTTCTTCCTTTATTCTAATGCATGATTTTTCTGCATTGTCTTCTTTGAACCAGGTATTGGAACATGCCGATTCACAGGCATGACATGCAATACAAAGCTCAGGCTTTCTTTTTAAAACCTTCATCTATAAAACCTCCAAATTACATATATAGTACGTTTTGCACTAAACATTTTACATTAATTCAAAATGTTTAGTGCAAAACGTTTTCCTTGATTCATATGTTGCGAAAAAAACAGTTTTGATAATACAAAGCAGACGCTTCTACTGCTTTTGTATATGTTAAATCTTTTTCGCAACATATATAGTAATATAATATCATTAAACAACTGAAGGCTCAAATAGTAATTCGCCCTTCTCAAATCTATCCATACCTAGGTTATCAATAGGTAGTGAGTGCTTTTCACCTAGAATTGTCTCTGCTATAACAACACCTGTAACTGGTCCAAACATAAAGCCGTGACCGCTGTAACCTGTTGCAAGATAGAAGCCTTCAACATTGTCGACCTTGCCATATATTGGTTGTCTGTCTGGAGACATACAATATAGACCTGCCCACTGTCTCACAACTCTCAAATCCTTAAGAAGTGGCAATAGCTCACAACAATCCTTGGACATTTGCTCCAAGAAATGCCAGCTTGAGTTAATTCTAAGATCTTTTGGCTCGTTTGCATCACCTCTACCCATGATGAAGCTTCCGTGAGGAGTTTGTTGGCAGTATATGTTTAACGAAAAGGACATAAACATTGGGTTTTGTATAGGATTTACAGGCTCGGTAACAAGTATTTGATGTCTTTCTGCATACACAGGAATATCAACGCCTGCCATATCTCCAATTTGTTTCGAGTGTCCTCCAGCAGCATTTACTACTACCGGAGTGGAAATAAAGCCTTTGTCTGTTTGTACGCCTGTAATCTTGCCACTTTCTACCTTAATGCCTGTAACCTCAGTATATTTCATAAACTTAACGCCCAATCTTTCTGCGGCATCGGCATAAGCCTGTGTAGCATGAAATGGGTTTAAGTGTCCATCCTTAGGACAGAAGGTTGCACTTATAATCTTGGATTCATCCATATGTGGGATTATTTCTTTTGCTTCTTTTGGTGAAAGATAAACTGATGGAATTCCCAAGCTGTTTTGCAAAGCAATATTTTTTCTAAACTGTAGATCTTCTTTTTCTGTAGAAGCAACTATTAGATAACCACCCTGTTTGAATTCTATATCACCATCATATTCAAGCACTTCATTGGCATTTTCATAGAATTCTGTACTAAATTTTGCCAAACGGCAGTTCATCTCTGTTCCCCACTGCATTCTAATACCTGCACCACATCTGCCGGTAGAACCGCTGGTCAGATAGTTCTTTTCTATAACAACTATGTCCTTGACACCTTTTTTAGCAAGATTATAAGCAATAGAGCAACCGGAGATGCCTCCGCCAATTATAACTACGTTTGCTGTATTATTCATTATCAGCACCTCCTGCTATAGTTCCAAGCTTTATAGGCTTTACAGGAGGTCTAAAGGTGGACATAGGCAAATCAGCCATTTTATTTCCTGTAGCGGCAGCTAATTCCTGCATTATCAATTGACGACAGGTTCTGCCCTGACATGGACCCATACCTGCTCTTGATATTCTTTTAATTTCATCTACAGTATTGTAGCCTTTGCGAATAAGCTCTCTTATTTCACCCAATGTAACCTCTTCACAGCGGCATATAAAGGTATTGTCACTATAAAAGTCATTAAGCTTCATAAATCTAACTGTCATGGATAGCTCCTTTGGAACTGCTAATGAAACTACAGGAGTTCTGTCCATAAATTTTGTATTAAGAACCTTTACTACCTTTGCTCTGCAAACAGGCTTACCTTCTCTGTCTAAGCCTGTAACGAAGCTGCCTTCCTGTGGCAATGGAAGAAATTCATAAGGTATCTTAACTAAGGCATCTTCCTCTGAATAGGTTTCATCAACTACAACAATGGATAAACCGGGGCAATTGCTTACGCAAACAGCGCAGCCATTGCATATATCAACATCTATTTCTGGTGTGTCGTTTATATCCTTGAACTCCTTTATAGCACCCTTCTTACAGGAAGTATAGCAAGGATTGCATGGAATCCTTTGGAAACATTCTATAATTGCAACAGGTCCCTTGGCCAATCTTTCTTTGGAAGGAATAGCTTTTTGGAGATCCTGTTCGGTAGCAACACCTGTTTTTTCTAACATATTTTAACCCCCTTACACTGTAACTTGAGCTAGACCACTGCGAATTTTCTCTCCTACATGGCCTGATCTTAAAGAATTAAGTTGTTCTAAGCAATCTTTTATCTTATCTTCAAGCTCTGGTGATACATGACCCAAAGCTTTAGCAGCACAAAGTCCTGCCAATCTACCTTCAACCATAGCACTGCTGGCTTCTTCAACCCCTGCAACGTCTCCTGCTACATAAACACCCTTAATACTTGTTTCAAGATTTTCATTTCTTACAGGAACATGTCCCCCGAGCTCAGGGACGTATTTCATATCACAGCCTTGCTGCCATAGAAGCTCAGTAAGTGGCGAAAGACCTACAGCTATGCAAAGTACATCTGTTTCTATATCAAATTCTGATCCAGGTATCTGCTGCCATTTTTCATCTAAGCGGCATAAGGTTACCTTTTCCAGCGTATCTGTACCATGAGCGTATTTTATAGTATGAGAAGTTAAAATAGGTATTCCCATTCTTCTTATTTTAGAAGCATGTACCAAATATCCGCCTATTTTTGGAGAGGCATCCAATATGGCTTTTACGTTGATGCCAGCCTGCATAAGTTGATAGCTTACTATTAAACCGATATTTCCAGCACCAACCATAACAACATTTTTTCCTGGGGCAACGCCATGTAAGTTCATCAGAGTTTGAACAGCACCTGCACCATATATGCCTGGAAGATCATTGTTTGGAAATG
The DNA here is from genome assembly GCA_049684915.1 of Lutisporaceae bacterium. Lineage (GTDB taxonomy): Bacteria > Bacillota > Clostridia > Lutisporales > Lutisporaceae > GWB2-37-7. Next base: position 2,978 of record JBAVGO010000003.1, read on the forward strand.
CAAGGAATTTTTCAGAGGCACCAGTTGCAATAATTACTGATTGAGGCTTGAGCTTAATGTATTTTTCGTTTTGCTCTATAGCAATTACACCGTCTTCATATGTGCTGAGCACGGTTGCATCATTCATTATTTCGATATTATCTTTGTTTTTTTCCAATTCCTTCATCAAAATATCTGCAATATCAATGCCTCTTGTGGAAGCATATTGCTTTTGCGAACCAAAAAACATGTGCGTTTGCTTTACCAATTGACCACCAAGGTTATCATCTCTATTTATTAAGGTAACCTTAGTTCCTAGAGAAGCGGCGGTGATAGCAGCAGATAATCCGGCTGGGCCGCCGCCGACTATAGCTAATTCAGTTGTTTTCATTTTAAATCACCCTTCCCAACTTGTGTTTCTACTACCATTCCTTCTTTAAGCTTTTCAGTGCATGTTCTTACATTTGGTTGACCATCTACAACCATAAGACAAGAAGAGCAGTTACCTATAGCACAGTAGAAACCTCTGGGCCTTTGTTTATTATGACTGTGTCCTAGAACCGTTATACCCGCTGCATGAAGAGCAGCAGCAATTGGTTCTCCCTCATATCCTTCATAAGTTTTTCCATCAAACACGAAGTTAACTTTTTTTCCTTTATTGAAGGATAATATTGGATGTTCCTCAATACGCATTTGTCTCCCTCCCGAAATTTAAAATTTAGAATTAATATTGTGGATTGCACTTTGTATACACAATGCAACAAATCTAACGAATATAAATTAAAGAATACCAACTATATTTATTCGTAATTATTTAATAAAATCCTTTAATATAAAATAAAATTTTATTACAATAATTGATAAAGTGTAACAGCTTCCATATTATTCTTAATAAATGAAAGCTAAAGCGGGAAACATATAAGATAAGAACATTTATTAATATCAAATATGTACAATAATTAACTTTTTTAACGTTTATTGCAATACAAAAAGAGAAGGAGTTTTATTACCTTTATCGAATAAATATACATAAATATGTTTGGCTTTGACAGGAAGAATGAGAAGGATTCTTGTGTTAAGGGCGGGCACTGATGCATAATAATACATGAAGTTTTTGAGAATAGTTACAAGACCGTAAGATGTATAAAAATATTAGGATGGTAGAGAGACATTATTTAAAACTAAGAATTAGAATATGGAGGAAGAGTGAATGAACGGAGAGAAACTACAAATTTTTATAGCTATGTCTTTCTATGTTGCAATAGTAGTTGGTATTGGAGTATATTATGCGAAACGTGCCAATGAAAGTAGTGACAATTATCTTATAGGAGGCAGATCACTAGGTCCATGGGTTGTTGCTATGGGTGCAGAGGCCTCTGATATGAGCGGATGGCTCTTAATGGGACTTCCAGGAGTTGCATATTTCTTTGGTTTAAGTGATGCACTATGGACTGCATTAGGGCTTGGTATAGGCACTTACTTAAATTGGTTGTTTGTAGCTAAAAGACTTCGAACATACTCACATGTCGCTGGAGATGCAATAACGATTCCTGATTTTTTAAGCAACAGATTTAAAGAAAATAAGAAGATAATAATGACAATAGCAGCACTTTTCATTTTGATATTTTTTAGTATTTATGCGGCAAGTTGTTTTGTTACAGTAGGTAAGCTATTTAGTACGTTGTTTGGTACAAAATATGTATATATGATGATTGCAGGAGCTTTATTCGTAGTAATATATACATTTATAGGTGGTTTTTTAGCTGAAAGTGCCTCGGATTTTATGCAGGGTATTGTTATGTTTGTTGCATTGACTGTTGTATTAATAACAGGAATCTCTGCAGCAGGCGGAATTTCAGCTATTGTTGAAAATGCAAAGGCAATACCGGGATTTTTTGAATTCTTTGGCATTGCACAGCCTACGCTTATCGATGGAATTCAGCAGGTTGAAGCTGGTAAGCCTTTGTTCGGTAGTGCAGGCAAGTATGGATTATTAACTATAATTTCAACACTTTCCTGGGGGCTTGGTTATTTTGGTATGCCGCAGGTTTTATTAAAATTCATGGCTATCAAAAAATCCAGTGATCTTAAATTATCAAGAAGAATCGCTATTATATGGGTTGCCATTTCCCTGACTGCTGCTGTAGCTGTAGGTATAATAGGCAGAATGCTATTTCCTACTGAGCTTCTAACACAAAGTGCTTCAGAGAGTATATTTATTCTAATGGCGACTAGTTTCTTCCCACCGTTATTTGCAGGAGTTGTTATGGCAGGCATACTTGCAGCAACAATAAGTTCATCAGACTCATATTTACTTATTGCAGCCTCTGCGTTTTCAAAAAATATTTATCAAGGCATTATGAAAAAAGAGGCTTCTGACAAAGCTGTTTTATATGTATCTAGAATTACTTTACTTATAATAGCATTAATTGCAATGATCATTGCTTTAAATGAAAATAGTGTTATTTTTAAAGTAGTATCATTTGCATGGGCAGGCTTTGGGGCAACCTTTGGACCTATTATGTTGTTTTCACTATTCTGGAAAAGAACCTCAAGATCTGGTGCAATTGCAGGGATGGTATCCGGTGGAGGAATGGTCTTCTTATGGAAGCTAATTCTTAAGCCTATAGGAGGAGTTTTTGGAATTTATGAATTATTCCCATCATTTGTATTGTCTTGTGTGGTTATAATTATAGTTTCACTATTAACTAAAGAACCTTCACAAGAGATACAAGATGAGTTTGAACTTTCAAAAACAATAGAAATTTAGTTAGATTAACTGCCTTTTTATTTGACACTACCCTAAGTAATAATATATAATATACCTAATTTATAACATAAAAGCTACGACGAGGAATAGTAATAGAAGAGATGTCTACAGAGAGAAAGACTCATCGGCTGAAAGGTCTTTTAGACTTATTTTGTATGAACCCAACCTCCGAGCTTGCAGACGAAAGTCTGACCGCAGACCTGCGTTATAGGCACTTAAGAGGATTAGCTTAGTAGCCTTATTAAGTTATTCAATTAGGGTGGTACCACGGAATTATGTCTTCGTCCCTTGTTTTGGGGATGAAGGCTTTTTTGTTTGGAAATAATACAGAATATAATAAAAGGAGAGATTTTTATGAGTAAGAACAAGAAACAGGAGTTTGTAAAAGAAATAACTTCAATGGAAGAAGATTTTTCGCAGTGGTATACAGATGTAATATTAAAGACTGATTTGGTTGACTATGCACCTGTTAAGGGCTGTATGGTTATCAAGCCTTATGGCTATGGCATATGGGAAGGTATACAAAGGGTTACAGACAGAAGATTTAAGGAAACAGGACATAAGAATGCATATTTCCCACTATTAATACCAGAAAGCTATTTACAAAAGGAAGCAGATCACTTTGAGGGCTTTGCTCCAGAGGTGCTTTGGGTAACTCATGGTGGAAATGAGAAGCTTGCAGAAAGACTATTCATAAGACCTACATCAGAGACAATAATTTGCAGCATGTATTCTAAGTGGGTGCAATCCTACAGAGACTTGCCAGTGCTTATAAATCAATGGTGCAATGTTGTAAGATGGGAAAAGACTACAAGACCTTTCTTAAGAACATCTGAGTTCTTATGGCAGGAGGGTCACACAGTTCATGCTACAACAGAGGAAGCACAAGAAGAGACTATGCAAATGCTTGAGATATATAGACAGGTTGCAGAGGATGAACTAGCTATGCCTGTAATGTTAGGGCAAAAGAGTGAAAAGGAAAAGTTCGCTGGAGCAGATAGAACTTACACTATGGAAGCTATGATGCATGATGGAAAGGCTCTTCAAGCAGGAACGTCTCATAATTTGGGACAGCATTTCTCCAAGATGTTTGATATTAAATACTTGGACAAAGATGGTGAGCTGAAATATGGCTGGTCTACTTCTTGGGGTATATCTACAAGGCTTATCGGAGGTATCATAATGGTTCATGGAGACAATAGGGGCTTAGTAATGCCTCCAAGAATCGCTCCAACTCAAGTTGTTATAGTTCCAATTGCTTCACATAAGGAAGGTGTTCTTGATAAAGCTTATGAGCTAAAGGCACAGCTTCAGAAGGATTTCAGGCTTGAATTAGACAATAGAGAAAACTACAGCCCAGGCTGGAAGTTCAATGAGTGGGAAATGAAGGGTGTACCTGTAAGACTAGAAATCGGTCCAAAGGATATAGAGCAAAACCAGGTAACGCTGTTTAGAAGAGATACTCTTGAAAAGTTCACAGCTCCAATGGATAACTTAAATGAAACTATAGCAAAGCTGCTTGATGATATACACACAACAATGTTTAACAAAGCTCTTAAGAATAGGGAAGACAAGACTTATACGACAACTGATTATGAAGAATTCAAAACTATAATGGCAGAAAAGCAAGGTTTTGTAAAAACTATGTGGTGTGGTTGCAGAGAATGTGAAGATAAGTTAAAGGAAGATACAACTGCTACAATCAGATGTATGCCTTTTGACCAGACACCTGTTGGAGATAAGTGCATGATATGTGGTGGAGAAGCAAAGCACGTTGTATATTTAGCTAAGGCATATTAAAACATGAAGGTCGGAAAGTTATTTCCGACCTTCATGTTTTTCTTTATATAGAAGCAATTCTATTATCCTGAATTTCGTCTAATGTCATTTTTTCCAGATGCAGTGCCTTTAGCGCAATGTCATTTCTATTTATAATACCTTTATCAATAAGCAGCTCAATTATGCTTGCTATGGCTAGGGTGTTTTTGTAGTCAATCTCTTTTAGGTCGGCTATTTGCCCTATTATTTCTAGATTAGTCATAGGTATACCCCCTTAAAAATTAGCTTATATCACTGATGTATATTTTCTTTCATTTAAATTATAGACAGTTTTCAGTTATTTATTCTTAGAAAGATTATATATAAGATTAATATGGAAAAGATATACTGAGGTGTAAATTAATGAGTAAGATTTTTAAGGCATTTATGTTTATCGTGGCAGTGATATTTATCTCAATATATTTATTTTATGCTATAAGCTTTGGGCTAGAGATTATGGGGCTTGTTGAAGCTATAGATAGGGAGGGCTTTAGAGAGGCACTATCTCAGGGGAGCAGCGATATAGAGTTTTATGCTAGTGCAGCTACGTTGGTGCTACAGATAGCAGCTATTTATATAATTCCTTTAATTCTAGTTTTAGTCGCAATAGTACATTTTTTAAGAAGACAAAGAAAAACAGCATAGCTGGGAAAAACTTTTTTAAAAATTTTTCTTAAAGTGAAGATATATAGAAAAAAATGTTATATAATATAAATAATGTATAAGGGGATAAATAATAACTTGCAAATGATTATACTGACATTTATTATTAAGGGGTAAGAATATGGGAAATAAGTTAAAGCTAGAAGACATAATAATTTTAAATGAGGGGCAACAAGCAAAGATATTAATTGAAGCTAAATATGGCACATTGAAGAATTTTTATCAGCAAGTAAACCCTTCGATTTC
>JBAVGO010000004.1:0-9529 GCA_049684915.1 Lutisporaceae bacterium
TCTTCTATTGCTTTTGCAAGCTTATCTGCATCTAGTATTACACTTTTGTCAAACAGATATAGGGGTAGCCCATTTAGCAGTGCTCCCCATATTTCAAAGGTTGATGCATCAAATACCAAAGCTCCTGTTTGAAGTATTTTGTCTTCTTCATTAAAGCTTATGTAGTTGGTGTTTTTAACCAGTCTTACTACATTTTTATGTTCTACCATTACGCCCTTTGGTTTGCCTGTACTTCCCGAGGTGTACATTATATATGCTAAGCTGTTTGCCTTATTTATTATTTCTAGGTTGTCATTACAATCTATTGCTGATGTATTGTATATTTCTTGATTATCTAATATTAGCTTGTGTCCTTCAAAGTTTACTGTGTTAGCTATATCAGCTTGTGTCAATAGTATTTTGCTTCCACTATCCTTTAGTATGTATTCTATTCTATCTGTTGGATAGTCTATATCTATTGGCAGGTAAGCTCCTCCTGCTTTTAGTATAGCCATTACCCCTATTATCATTTCTATAGACTTATCTATTAGTATTGCTACTGCGTCATCTGCTTTTACACCCTTGTTTCTAAGTATCCTCGCTATAATATTTGATTTTTGGTTTAGTTCTTTGTACGTTAGTTGTTTTTCTTTATATACTACTGCTATTTTGTCTGGTGTTTTTTCTGCTTGTTCTTCAAATAGTTGCTGTATCGTTTTATTCTTTGGGTATTCAGCTTTTGTATTGTTAAATTCCATAAGAAGCTTCGAGCGTTCTTCATTATCAATTATATCAATACTTGAAGCAGTTATTTCGGGATTCTCCACAACCTGATTTATAATCATGTTAAAATGGTGGAATATTTGCCCTATTTGTTCTTTGTTATAAATACTCCCATTATATAAACTTTTTAATAAAATTGTTTCGCCAGGCATAATAGCTAAATTGAAATCATAATTTGTGTGTTCAAACATTTCAAAGCCTTGTAAAGAAAAGCCTAATTCCTGATTGCTATCTATACTTTTTACCAGCTTGTCCAAAGGATAGTTCTCAAACACTATAATATGATCAAATAAATTGTTCTTTAGTATAGTATTAGCTTGTACATCTGCTAGAGGCATATAATCATATGCCATTGATTTTGAAGCGTTTTTCTGTATTTCCTTAGAAAGCTCTATAAAGCTTTCATTATTTTCTTTTATTCTTACAGGTATAGTGTTTATAAATAAACCTACCATACTTTCGATTCCAATTACTTCAGATGGTCTACCCGATACTACCACTCCGAATACAGCATCTTTTGTGTTATTGTATTTTTGAAGCAATATACCCCATACCGTCTGAAGAATTACGTTTAGGGAAATCTGATTCTCTCTTGCCAGACTTATAAGTTTTTCTGTTATGGCTTCATTTATCTCAAATTGAGTTTCGCATTCTAAATATATACTTTCATTTGTTTTTTTATACAGAATTGGGACGGATGCCTGCTGTTCATAATCCTGTAGGTAGTCTTTCCAATAGACTAACGCTTCTTCTTTATTCTGTCTCTTCAACCATTTTATATAGTCGCTATAGGGATGATTATCAACAGTACTTATTTCTTTACCCTTTCCAAGCAGGCTATATGCTTTAAAAAAATCACCTATTATTGTACCTAAACACCAGCCATCCATTATTATGTGGTGATAGCTCCAAATTACTTCATGTTCTTCTTCATTAGTTTTTATGACTACTATTCTCATAGGAAGCTCCTTAGAAAGCTCAAAACCCTGCATTTTATCTTTTCTTGCAAAGTCTTCAATATAGCTTTTTCTTTCTTCTTCCTTGAAATCAGATACATCCTTATATAGTATATTACCAGTTCTCTTCCTTAGGACAATTTGTACAGGTTGACTTACCTTTTCATAAAGAAATACAGTTCTTAGAATATCATATTTCTCTATTATGAAATTAAAGCTCTTTTCAAACAGACTTATATCTATTTTCCCATTTATTGTAAGTCTGCCCTGTTCAAAATATGCACTTGATGTATTGTCCATAATAGTGTGAAACAGCATTCCCTGCTGCATTGGAGATAGACTGTATATATCTTTGAAGTTGCTTTTATCAAACATGTAATTCACCATCCCATTTGATTAAATTTTTCTATAAGTTTTAATTCATAATCAGAAATCGAATTATTTAATGAAGTGATATTACTGTTCTCTATAGCTGTCTAATACTCTATTTCTTTCCCTCTGTTATCAAAATCCTTAACCCGCTCCCAAAGCTTATTAGATATTTTCCACGATTTAACTTAGTCATTTGTTATTACTACCACTTTATTATTCGTGATTTATTGCAGTATATTTTTCATAATAACTTATAGTTATTCAAAGCTTATAAAGTTATATGTATTAATATACTTTTTCAATAAATCACTTTAATGCACACTCTCTCTTATGTTAAATATTACCATAAATCATGCTTATTTACAAGATTAAACTTGTCTAATTCTACTAAAACTCCATTATTAGTTGAACTTTCTCAAAAGCACTCTAAACAATTTGAACATAGTTCACTAATATGCTTAATTCTAAATGTATTGGTTATAATTAAGTTCAAACAAACTCTTTTACTTATTATTCATATTAAACTCAACCCACTTATCCAGCTCAACTTTGTTGAAATATTTATCCCCTTCTATGACCATAAAAGGTACAAATTTGTATGTTGGATATACACTTAGGTTCTGTTTTTCTCTGATATCTTCTTGCAAAATTTTACTAAAGGTATCTGCCTCAATTCCTATATATGCTGCCGCATCTACCTTATTCATCAACAAGCCTTCACTGCTTGAAGCAACAGTATAAGTGTTGGTAAAAGTAATCGCTTTACTAATACTCATTCCAGAGAAGACTAAGGCTAATGATATAATTATAGCTGATACAATAATAGTGATATTTGTTTTCATTTTAAATCCCCTTTACAAAATTATTTACATTAAAAAGACGTTATTTTTATCCAATATTAAACTACTGGATATTTAGTTCCATTACTGTATATCCATCTTTTGTTGCACCAACGAAACCACTTCCAAGCATCTCAAAAATATTAGAGTTGATTTGTAATTCTGGAAGACGACCTAAAAAATTCTCCCCATCAAAAATTAGTGCGAGTTGTATAGGCATATTAAAGTTGCCCTCCGAATCAAAACTACTTCCATCTGCCAATATTGGATAAATGCCTTTTTTCCCTCTTAGTAACTCCTTCAAGGTATCAGAAACTTCCTTCACTTTGAAGGTTTTGGCTTTAAGAACTGGAATTCCATCATATTCTCCAGATGCAGAGCCTGTAAGTGGTAGCTTATATAAAAAAGATGTTCTCTTATCCGTATATGGAGTTAATAAAACACCAGCATCAATTAATGGATATTTATATTCAGTATTAACAACACCCTCTGCATCAAAAAAAGGACTCATTGAATCATCTGGATTAAGCGATTGATATAGACTAAAATTCGAACTGAATATTCTTTTATCCTGTGCATTTGAAAAAAGCGAGGTCTTCTTTGCATACTTTATACCATTCAATTCTAAGAATAGTTTTGAAAAAGGCAGTTCATTGCTTTTATCAAATATTATAGGATACCTCCCTAAAGGCAAAATATCCAAATTGTTTTTATATGCATCACATATTTGAGCAATATGCTTAATATATTTCGTTTTCTCATGATTTCTTTTTTCATACTTTATTATAGCATCAAAAATATTTTTTGAATGCTTATGTTTAATTAAAATTTGAGACTTTATATAGTTATTTTCATAAATGAGATCTAAGTTTACATCATTTTTCAGCTCTGTTTTTTGCATTATTTTCTCTATTTTGCCACTAAAATAAAAATCAGGACACATACTGCTTACAGCTTCTACCGTAGCTTCCATTTCAGAGATAAACCTTTTGTCATCCATATATGTGCATTCAACTTTTATATGCTCAAAACGGTTTTGAGAAGGCTCACAGGGATATGGCAGCTTTGAGGCAAGGGCAGCATATGCTTTTTGTTTTAATTTATCCTCTTCATAACTTCCTACTTCTCCTGCAATACCAATAATACCATCTTTATAAGCACGCATTCCCGTTCTTAAAATATGTTTTTTTCTTATTGATTCAAGTTTATTACAAGCAATATTTAAAGATATTTGCTCCTTACAATTTGAATACTTTTCAAAAACCATGACTACACCTACCAAACATTCATATTTCTTACTCTTATGTATGGGCCACCATAGCCTACAGGTAGTGGATACTGTTCCATTTTTCTACATCCACCTGTAGCAGATGCATGTATATTAAAATCTTGTGAAATACCATCTATTGCTTGGAGGGCTTCGAATACGCTACCTGTAACTACAGAAACATTTACAGGTTCTGCTATCTTACCGTTTCGTATCATATAGCATATTTGAGGATTTATTGTGAAGATAGACATTCCCGCTCCCCTTTTTACATTTTCTACAAAAACACCCTCATCTACTTCTTCAATAAGCTGTTCTTTAGTTACATTTCCTTGCTTTATATAAGTAGTTGTCATTCTTACTATAGGTTCATATTCAAAATTTACTGCCCTAGCATTTCCAGTTAATTCTTCACCTAATAAAGCAGCGGTACTACAACTGTGAAGTCTTTTTTTAAGTATACCATTTTCAATAAGATAATTTTCCTTACATTTAGTTCCTTCATCATCAAATTGTATATAGCCTCTACCATTTACATCTCCATTGTCTATAATTGATACAATTTCTGACGCTACCTTCTTTCCTAATTCCCATTCACTTTTCATTACTTCATCGCCAACCATAAAATCAGATTCGCTTTTATGTCCAAAGCTTTCATGAGCAAATACTCCTGTGCCTTCTGGAGCGAATACAACTGTGTACTTATTAGGTTTTACCTTAACAGCATTTTTAAAAAAGTATTCACTTTTATTCAAATATTGCTGTAAGTCATGTTCTAAAAAAAGGAGCTCATCAAAATAATTGGATGTTTTTTGATAAGCACCATCAAATTTTTTATTATCTTCGCTCATAGAAAATAGCACTGCAATTCCCACAGATTGATAATCAAAGGTTAAATTTGTTCCTTTACTTGAATAAATCTTTTTTGTCTTATTTATATCAGTATATATTATTCTCCACATATTTATATGCTTGTTCTCTTCAACTATTTGAAAGTATTTACGTAAAAGTGTTTCTTTTTGTTCTATTGGAATTAAAGCAACATCTTTGTTGCAGAATTTCATAAATTTGCCTACATTAACTTCAAATTTTGATACTATCAGATTATTATTTATATCATTGTTAATAGTAGCTAGCTTATTAAGCATATCTATTTCTGACTGTATCATATCTAACTCTGTTGTCGCACTGTAATACCAACGAGTTCCATCAAATACTCTTATAAAAGCACCTTTGTAATCTTTGGTTTTTTTACTTTCAAGACTTCCATTTAAAAATTCGATTTTAGTTTCATTTACATATTCAATTCTAACATCTGTATAATATTTCTTAGAAAACTTAAACATCAAACCTCCTCCTAAGCTTCGAGTTTGCCTCTTAGTACTATAATCGCTTCACCTAAAAGTTCTATTCTCCCATGAGAATCAAGTCTGAGTTCCAGTTCTCCGCCTCTACTAGATGCTTGATATGCTTTCAATTCATTTTTCCCAAGCAGCTTCGCCCAATAAGGTGCAAGTAATGTGTGTACTGAACCTGTTACGAAATCTTCATTTACACCTGCCCATGGATTGAAATACCTACTTATAAAATCATAAGAATCATTCCCTTGTGCTGTTACTCCTACCCCTTTAACATCAATATCGAAGGAAAGGTTTTTCATTTTTTCAAAGTCTGGATTTATATCTAATATTTCATGGCTGTTACTTACATGTATGACAAGCTTTTTTGTTTGTTTACCATATATGCAATTAACAAATTTACCAATCCCAAGGGTTTGTAAGAGCAACTGTGGTGCTTCTATCTCTTCTGGTTGATCAATAGGAAAATTAATGCTTATTTTACCTTGATGCTTTCTTGATTTAAGTATTCCACTTTTTGTAATATATTTAAGCTCATTGTCTTTTATCCCTATTACATCAAATAGTATTTTGGAGGTTGCTATAGTTGCATGTCCACATAAGGGAACTTCTATTTTGGGTGTAAACCACCTAAGAGGATATATATTATTTTCACATTGAGAAATATTTACAAATGCTGTTTCAGAGAGATTTAATTCCATAGCGATTGACTGCATTACTTGTTCATCTAATTCTTCCTGAATAACAACTACTGCGGCAGGGTTACCTTTATAGAGTTCTTTTGTAAATGCATCTACTATATAGATATCAAGCTTATTATTTTTACATGCTATGTTATTCAATTTTTGACCTCCCACTTTTGATTATAAGCTGTTTATAATCTGTATTATAAACAAAATGAGTACAACAATTCCTTCACCAGCTATTAAACCAGACATAGATGACTGCAATTCCTGAATTTTTACCTTCAATTTGCTAGGATTAATTTTATATTTTTTCTCAACAAATAATCTAAATAAAGCACCTACTAAAAGCGTTAAACTATAGGATGGAGGGATTATTACTCCTATACCAAAGCATACCGCTGAGAGCTTTAGCTTTGTAAGTACAAAGGCTAGGGAAGCTCCTAATGCACTTAGATACATATTAATATTAGAGGGTATATGACCCTGTGATAAGGTATCAACAATTGTACCCCAAGCAATAGATACAGGGGTTGGCATATTTTCTGAACCAAATTGATATATACTACCAATTTTATAAATTGTAAAACTTCCGACTAAGACTCCCAAAACAGCACCTATTATTTGACTCTTTAATAAATCATTTCTAGGAGTTCCTAAAAGTTCTCCCGCTTTCAGTGAATTTATCATGGTAGATGCTGAAAGACCTGCCGCACAAACAAATGCACCTCCAAATATTATGACTTTAAAGTCTCTTGATAAAAATGCTACAATACAAAACGTTATTATTCCCAAAGGAGTAATCGGATTTAAACCAGTTTCCCCTGAAGCCTTGCAGCAAAATAATACTGTTATGAATGTCATAGGTAGCAAAACAATTAAAACCGATAATATAATATTCCATGATGGCATTAGCATATAGAATTCTATAAATGAAAAAATTGCTAAAATAACAATCCAAAACAAATAATTCTTTGTATATTTTTGATTACCTTTAAATGTACTGAAAGCTTGTCCCCATATTTTCGTTAATATTCCCCTAATATCCCACAAGCTAAATATAGCACTCGCAATCATAACGGCAGTTCCTACAGATAAAATCCACATATTATTTGTATGCTGACTGTACTTAACTGTACTCGATGCTCCTTCGTCTAAAATCCATACAACATATGAAAATATTGAACCAGAAAAAACCATAATAGCAGGCTTCCAATTTATCATATAACCAAGCCCAAATATCAATGGCGATACAATTAATCCTAAGAATGCAGGCAATCCTCCGAAAATACTTCCTGGAAGCACTGACGGAATAACATTGAATATCTGAACTAACAGGTTTATTACCACTGAAATAGTGATGCCTATAAACAGATACCTTGATTGATTTTGAGAGGTACCATTGGCAAGAAATTTTATTGTATCTGCTGTTGCTGTACCTGTTGGAAATGGTAGTCTCTCTGCTTCTACATAAATCGGCTCTATCCAATATGCAATAATTATACCAATAATTGTTGCGGTGATACCTAATCCAAATATTAAATAAACAGTTATTTTGATATTACTGTATATCATAAACGCTACTACCGAGCTGTCTATTGCAAACATAGAAAGATATCCTCCAGAAGCAGCAGCTTGTACAATATTGTTTTGTTTCATATTATAATTTCCCATCATCTTCAATGCAAAGTATCCTAATAGTGCTACAACTTGAGAGCTACCAAAGCCAAGCCCGACTTTCAATGAAACAATTACATTCAAAATACAGAAAAAAGCACCAAGTAAAGAACCTAAAATTACAGAAATATAATTTTTAAAGCTACTATCTTTATTTTCCAATTTCTCACCTCTTTGTTATAAACTTATTGTTATAGCATATAGTATTTTTGTTGCCTATAACTAATGTAGAATATGGACTTACTTTGTTAATATTTTCATGAAATTCTCCTAGGGTTGTAATAGTTTGTTCTTCTGGTAATGTTATTATCGCTAATGGAGTTGACGGTGGTAGGTGTTCTAGTAGTAACCTTTGTAGTTCTAGAAGTCGCGACCAAGCTTTTTCCTTAATAGGATAAAGATATGGAAAATCCATTTCTGGGAAAAGCTCTGGGTATAGCTCTATTTCATGTTTTGGAAGAAGTATTACCAATACAAAATTACCTTGAGCTCCACATCTTATTTTATTATATACTTCATCTTCTTCTACTCCGTCTTCATAAAGTCCTATAATTGCAAATCCCTGTCTAAAAGGTGCCCCCAGCATTGCACCTGCCACCATTGCAGCTGATATACCGGGTAGCACTTCAACCTCTATACCCCGCTCAGCAGCCTCCTCTACTATAGGTGAAGCATAGCTGTAAATCTGTGGATCACCATTTGATATATAGACTACATTGTTGCCATCTTGAGCTAAATCAACTGCTACCCGAGCACGCAATTTTCTTAAATCATTCATCTCGCCTGCTTCTTCTCTTAACTTTTGGTCTTTAATATATCTAGCAGAACTAGACACAAATTTTTGAACGGCTTCTACTATCTTTTCATGTCCTAAAATGACGTCTGCACTTAATAGTATATTTTTAATACCTAATGTTATATGGTCCTCATGATAACCTACTCCTACTACTGTTAATTTACCTTTTTTCACTTTTTGAATCCTCTTTCAATTTATAAGAATACTCTGAAGGTGCTGTTTTCAACATAGCCTGACATTCGTTGAATACTTCAACAATCTTATGTCGATCCAAATCATTTACTTCAATCATTGGTTCGGCACGATTATATCTCTTCCAGTTATTCCTAGTATTCTCTATCCATTTCGTACCGCCTACACCTTGATCGACATAATCAAAAAGCTGTGTACCAGGATATATATCAATAATATTAAAATACATATCTATGCCATAATTATATTTAAGCTTACGTCCAAACTCTAAAGTTCTTCTTGCACTTTCAACTGTTTCATAAGGATGTCCTAATATAAAACTTACTTTTACCTTTAGTCCTTCCTCCACTGCCATTTTTATTGCTTTTTCAGACATTTCTGTATTTATATTTTTATGAGCATTTTTAAGTATAAAATCATCGCCGCTTTCTAATCCAAAATAAATAAGCTCACTTCCTGCTTTTTTAGCACTTTTAAGTATATCTCTATTAATTACATCTACTCTTGTTTCCAGTACCCATTCTATTTCTTTATTTAAACCTCTTTCAATTATCAAATTACACATTTTTATAAAACGCTCTTTATCGACAGTTGCTGTGCTGTCAGTAAAATCAATATGTCTTGCAC
>JBAVGO010000005.1:0-17220 GCA_049684915.1 Lutisporaceae bacterium
GAGGGAATTACAGTAGAAATTCCTCAAGGTAAGCTACCGTTAATGACGAAGGTTTTGCCTGAAAACAGTGCAAGGATGTTTACAGAAATACCTTTTAAAGATATGAGTTTATGTAATGACTGTGGTGTTTGTGTAAAACTTTGCCCTGTGTCAGCAATTAATAAGGAAACCTTGGAAATTGATAATAATCAATGCCTTCGATGTTTTTGCTGCGTTAAGAGATGCCCAAACAAAGCTAGAAAGATAGTTTATAAAAGAAAGTTTCTTGTATCCAGAGTACTTACGATTAAAAGCAGAGGAAGAAAAGAACCCAAAATATATCTGTAGCAGTACTGGGAATATTTATTTGACAACTTTGAAATGTTTCATAGAATTGCAGATGATGAATTTAATCACTATGGGGTATTACGAGTTGATTTACAGAGTAGTTACGAAATCCAACCAATTGTTGATGACTATTTTGTTAGTTTTAAGAATAAGTAATATGAATAGGTTAAATTTTATATAAGCTATAAAAAATGTATTGACTATAACCTTAGGGGTTAGATTATGATAGTCTTGAGGTGGTAATAATGTTAATTAAAGATGTGTGTAAAGAATGCTCACTCACAAAAAAGGCAATAGAGTATTATGAGAAGCAAGGTCTTGTATACCCGGAAATAGGCGAAAATTGTTATAGAAATTATAGTGCTAATGACATAGCTATATTAAAAGAAATATCTACTTTGCGAAAATTAGGATTAAACATTTCCCATATTAAAGATATTCTTGCAAGTAAAAACAAGAGAGTAACTTTATCAAAATATAAATATCTCATGGAATTAGAAATGCAAAAGTCAATCGCACAGTATGAAAGCCTTGAATATTTAATTAATAGTTATGATATTAATAAGGGAATTGAATATATTGATTCCAATATCAATGACTTTTTCACAATAAAAGAAAAATTGGTACAAGCTTTTCCAGGAACCTACGGAATGTATCTATCAATACACTTCGGTCAATTCCTTAATGAGAAAATTGACAGCGAGAATAAACAACTTGCATATTCTAATATTGTTAATTTTCTTGACAACATAGATAATATAAATATGTCAACTGAGTTGGAAGAATATTTAGAAGACTGCTTTGTGGTGATGGAAAAAACAGACATGGAAAAGATGAACAATACAATGATTAATGCTGTTGATGATGTTGAAGACTACATTACAAGCAATAGAGGGGTACTGGAAGAATACATAAAAATGCGCACTTCAGATGAGTATAAGTCAACGCTTGCATATAAAATGCAACAATTACTTTTAAATTTTCAACAAAGCAGCGGATACTATGATGTTTTTATTCAAAACTTAAAAATCTTAAGCAATTCTTATTGTGAGTATACGGAAAAACTTCAACAGGCTAATAAGGTTTTTATTGAAAAGTATCCACAAATAGCAGAGCTGTACAACGAGATTGAATAAAATGAGCATGACTCAGTGGCGTCGTGAGTGCGGAACGTTATGTGAAATTGCCGTTAAGGTAGCTGCGTCCTGCGATGATAATATGATAAGGACAATAAAATATTGATAGTATACAATTACTATAGGGGGAGATACCTGATGTTAGAAAAAATGAGTGATTTTTTTACTGCACGTGTAGGTGGGTACGATAATCATATGATTAACAATGTATCTGGGTGTAAAGAAGCATATTTAAAGATGGCAGAATTATTGCCTGGGACAGTCGTTAATCTTTTAGACCTCGGCTGTGGGACTGGTTTAGAACTTGATGAAATATTTAAAATGCATCCCAATATTAAAGTGATAGGTATAGACTTAACAAAAGCAATGCTTGATACGTTAAAACAAAAACATCCCAATAAAGACATAACTCTTATCAACGCAAGTTATTTTGATTCAGATTTTGGAATTGAGAGGTTTGATGCAATAATATCTATTCAGACTATGCATCATTTTCCTCATGATAAGAAAATAAAGCTATATTCTAGGGCTTATTCAGCATTAAAGCCGGGTGGAAAATATATTGAATGTGATTATATGGTAATTGAACAAAAAGATGAGGATTTCTTTTTTAAAGAGAACGAACGAATACGCAAAGAACAGAATATTCCAGATGATGAGTTTTATCATTTTGACACTCCATGCACAGTAGACAACCAGTTAAAGATGTTTCGGAAAGCGAATTTTCAGAAAGTTGAAATGATCTGGAGAATAGAGAACACGACAATTATTGTTGCTGAAAAGGCAATAAAATAACGCAAATTTAGAAGAGTGTTTACCCAGTGATTAAAAATTTATGAGCCGACGTCCTGCCGACCTTTGTTTCCACATGATGTTCAATTCCACGTAATACAACACTCACGAGATGGCACGGAAACCACACTTCTTCACTGGGAGCGAAGTTCCTACAAGTGGAAGGGCTTTGAAGTACGACTCAGCGACGTCGTGAGTGCGGAACATTACAAAATAAATTGATGGGTTGGGCTTAGTAGATTAATAGTTCGCATTAGTAGAATTATAACGAAGACAAATAATAATTATCTTAATTATGATAAAGCGATATATGAACAAGTAGTATTAAATGATGTTCCTTATGGTGCCGTTATGCTGCTTAAGGATGATATAATAGAAAGAATAGTGTATGGTTATCCTAATGCAAGTTAGTTTACAATATTCTTAGAAAGACAAGCTGTATATGATATAATTCAAAAGTAAAAATTATTTGTATTTTTTTATTATGAGGTAAATGAATATGATATATACACATGAAGATAAGCGTAATAAAGAATTGAGAGTTGACTGCGAAAAATGTTTCGGTCTATGCTGTGTAGCATTGTACTTTTCAGCTTCGGAAGGTTTCCCAACGAATAAAGACGCTGGTAAGCCTTGTATAAACTTACAATCAGACTTTAGCTGCACTGTTCATAAAAATCTTAGGAATAAAGGGCTCAAGGGGTGTACTGCTTATGACTGTTTTGGTGCTGGTCAAAAGGTAGCTCAAGTTACTTTCGGCGGACATGACTGGCGACAAGCTCCCGAATCTGCTAAGCAAATGTTTGAAGCGTTCCTGATTATGAGGCAGCTTCATGAAATGCTATGGTATCTTACTCAAGCATTTATCCTGCAAACGGACAACGGTATTAAAGAGGAGATAAGTTCATTGCTGGACAATATTGAACGCCTTACCCTCCTTGATATTGATTCTTTATTAGCACTGGATGTGGCAGCTCACAGAACCAACGTTAATATACTACTTAAAAACACCAGCGAGCTGATACGTACTAAAGCCAGCAGTGGAAAGAACACTCCTTCAAGAAATCAAAACGCCAACTCTCAGCGATTAGATTATTTTGGTGCAGACCTGAGAAAAACCAATCTTAGAGGTGCAGACTTGAGGGGAGCGTGTCTTATTGCGGCAAACCTTAGAGGAGTCGATTTGAGTGGGGCTGATCTCATCGGGGCTGATTTACGAGATGCCGATCTTAGTGGAGCTAATCTCACAAAGAGCATCTTTCTTACTCAATCACAGCTCAACACAGCAAAAGGTGATTCTCATACAAGGCTGCCCATGATGCTAGTTCGACCAAGCTATTGGTCAAAGTAATTAACTGCTTGACCGATATTTTTTATGTCGCAATGTTATTTGAAAGCGAATCATAAGAAGTTCATGGTCACAGAATTTAATATATTAGTTTTACTACGAATGAATTTAATAAGGGAGATTGTATTTATGAATGCGTTGAGGTCAAAAGTATTACTACATTTAAAAAAGAAGGTCGAATCCGGAAATATTGAAGCGATCAATACATTTTGGGATGAAATACTAAGGCAAGGAACTCCTATTATAGAAAAAGATGAGAGCAATAATAATAATTCACTAGTTACAATACTATTTAGAGGACAACATGATACAGAGAATATTGTTATTCATGGTACTGGTGTAGGTTTCAATTATATGGAAAATAGGATGGAAAGGCTTTTAGATACTGATGTATGGTATAAGACCTATATATTTCCTAATGACATCGAATTTGTTTATTGGTTATCAGTAAACGATGCACTAGATGATGATGCAGAAAAAAGACAGAAAAATTTTATAATAGATCCACTTAACCCTGAGAAATTTATCATGAAAGATGACCCAGAGGCACCCTCGGGATACGATTTTACAATCTCATATGTTAAGATGCCAAAGGTTAAACATAAAAGATGGATTGAATATAAGGAGACTTCTCAGAAAGGAATGTTGGATAAGTATCTTTATAATAGTGTGGTTTTAGGAAATGAACGTAGGATATGGGTATATACACCTCATGGATATAGCGTAAATAATGAAGAATATAGATTAGTGCTGCTAAATGATGGAAACTCCTATGTAAATTGGTTATCTGCTCAAAATGTACTAGATAATCTGTTGGAACAAGGAATTATATCTCCTGTTGTCGTTGTCTTTATTAGTAGCTCGGAGACAAGAGTGAAAGAATTAACTTTTAATGATGATTACTTAAGCTTTGTAATAAATGAAATCATACCCTTTGTGAAAAGCAAGTATAATATTGCAAATACACCTCAAAAAACAATTATTGGAGGTTTCAGTCTGGGGGGACTCGCCGCAGCTTATTTGGGACTAAAGCGTCCAGACATATTCGGAAATGTCTTATCACAATCTGGATCTTTGTTTTGGAAACAAGAAGAAGAATCAGAATGGTTAATTCATCAATATGAAAATATTTACAAGTTACCCTTGAGATTCTTTATTACATACGGTTCACTTGAAAACTCTCCTATAGCAGGCCCGACATTGATTCAATCTAACAAGAAGTTCATTCAAGTATTGGAAGATAAGGGATACGAAGTAAGTCATTTAGAATTTAAGAGTGGACATGATTATTTAAATTGGGGTGAAACATTAGCAGAAGGATTAATATCGTTATTTGAAAGGGGAAAAAATTATGAAACTAACAAATTGGTCAGAAAGAGTTCAAGGCATTAAAGGCTTAGATTCTAGTAGAGAATTACGTTTTACAGATAGCTTTATAAATCAAATTATGAAATATATCCATCTATATGATGGAATGGATTTATTAGAAATTGGTTGTGGCCCAGGTACGTTAACAAGAAAATTAGCTAAGAAATTTAACAACGTTACTATTACTGGATTAGATATGGACAGCAACTTCATTAATTATTGTATAGAACAAGCTAAGCTAATGAATTTAAATAATGTTAAGTATGACATTGGAGATGCCTTATCATTGCCTTATGCAGATAATAGCTTTGATATATGTACTTCATATACGGTAATTGAGCATGTTAACAACCGAGAGTTTTTACAAGAACAATTTAGAGTATGTAAACCTAATGGCTGTGTTTCAATTATGAATGTTCGACCTGAATTAGCACTAATAAGTAAGAGTAATGACCAATCTCAGCGTGAAATTGAGTTGCTTACAAAGATTAGCAGTATTACTAAAGAATCAAAGAAAGAGATGAATGTAGGCTGTTATTTTGATGCTCCAGAGAATATTATGAGGTTATTTGAAGAAATCGGTTTTAGAAAAATCCAAATAGATGTAATTTCACATGTAACCTGTATTGATGATTATAGGAATACTAATGAATTTAAAAAACAGATAGTTGAGTCAGAAAGAAGCTCTATAATAGAATTTATAAATATTGGTATTAATATGAAGTCAGATATATTAACCTGTGATGAGAAGTTGGAATTGTTAGACTTAGTTAATAATCGTTTTGATAGTCGTTTACGCATGATAGACAACGGCGATAATAATTGGGACTTTAGTATATCCCCAATGATAATAATAACCGGATGCAAACCAGCGTACCGTTAAATGAAAAACTGCAAGAGAAATATTTCATGTAGATATTGCCGATTTTAGAAGGATGAATACTTTTTATGCTAGGCGAAAGGAGATAGATAGATGAAATTTGTTAAGAAAATTCCTCCTACAGACAGAGAATTATCAGCTTCTTTAGTATCTGATGGATGGAAAAAGATAAAAGAGCCGTCAAGCTTGTTTTCTGCAATATTATGTTCAATACCATTTATGGTAGTCAACGGTATTGCAACTTATCTTGTTATTAAGCATTTTTATGATCCACTTAAGACAATAATCGGAAGTCAATCTATAAGTTTAGAAATTAACATCCTTGATATGTTAGCTGGTTTGGCAATCTTCTTTTTATTATTGCTAATTCATGAATTCTTACATGCTTTATTTATACCAAATTTTATTAAATCGGACCAAACCTATTGGGGGTTGTCAATTAATGGTGGTTTTGTGTCTACAACTCAAAAACTTACTAAAACTGAATTTATTATAATTTCGATTCTTCCATTTATTTTTATATCATTTATTTTACCTGTGATTTTGGGATTATTGGGTTTATTGAATGGATTTATTTTCTTTCTTGCCATTTTTAATGCAATGGCATCTTCGGTTGATATTCTAAGTCTGACACTTATTTTATTCCAAATACCCAAGAACGGCTTTATTATCAATAATGGATTTGAAACATATTATCGCTAATTATAGCTATATAAAATAATTCAATATAAGGGGGTAATTGTATGAATGGAATAGGATTAAATAAATTGTTTTGGGGATTCTTTTTTATAATGCTTAATTTTAGAATTATGGGGTTTGATATATTACCTGATATAGTGGGCTATATATTCTTAGCTTCTGGTATTAGCTATCTCGTCTCAAATAGTGACTTTTTTAACAAAGCTGCAAAGTATAATGTACCTATGTTAGTATTATCCATACTTTCAATATATCAAGTTCCTGCACAAGGAGGAGGCATTAATTTAGGATTATTAGGGATATTTAGTATACCTATAGCAATTGCTTCATTTATATTGAATTTATTACTTGTATATAACATATTTATGGGAATTAAAGATATGGCAGAGAAACTGGGACAATATGATTTGATGGAAGAATCAGGCAAAAGATGGAATCAGTATAAGATGTTACAGATTGCACTTTTATTCTCATTCATCTTGATTTTTATACCACCGTTAGCTTTAATTTATATTTTTGTGCTTTTTATAGTATCATTTATACTTACGATAAGCATATTAGGCTTTTTGAAAAGATGCAGTGAGAATTTAAACATATTGGAATAGATTAATAGCACCACTAAGGAGAAAGGGATTTATTATATGAATTTAATATATGGAACAAATAATCCTTCTAAGCTGGAAAGCATGATAAAAATGCTGGACGGATTGAATCTTAGAATTACTGGTCTTGAAGCTTTCAATATAGAATTAAAAGAGGCTGAAGAAACGGGGAAAGATCCATTATCAAATGCAATACAAAAAGCCATGTCATATTATGAGCAGATTAAACAACCTATATTTTCTTGTGATTCTGGATTGTATTTTGAAGGTGTGGATGAAAAAGATCAACCTGGTGTACTGATAAAAAGAATTCATGGTAATAATTTGACTTATAAAGAGCTTCTCAGTTACTATAGCAATTTAGCAACAAGCTATGGTGGTAAGTTAATTGCGTATTATAAGAATTCCATATGTTTGGTAATGAATGAGAATAGTATATATGAATATGATGGTGAAGATATATCTTCTGAAAAATTTTATATTGTTGATAAGCCCCATAAGAAATATAGAGAAGGTTTTCCATTAGATTCATTATCTGTAGAGATAGAAAGCATGAAATATTATTATGATTTAGAGGGTAATAAGAGTGAAAATTTAGGTGTTTTATACGGATTTAGAAACTTTTTTATTAGAAGTCTAAATGATTATTCAAATAATTTATTTTATTAAAGTATTGACCTGTCCGTAACGTATACACGTAGAATGAATATAAGAAGTACTTCTTATATTGAATTAGGCTACAAAATACCAATGCTTCGGAGGTAATGATTTGGATAATAAGTTGAGAGTAAATGATGTTGCAATGAAATTTGGAATATCGAAAAGAACAATTAAATATTATGAAGAGATTGGTATTTTGAAGAGTTATCGGGAGGAGGGGTCAAACTATAGGATATATGATCAAGCTTCACTAGATAGACTAGAGAAGATTTTGATTTTGAGAAGACTAAACTTTACTATTAATGATATCTGTCAGATATTAGCTTCTGATAATAAGCGTGCACAAGAAATATTTCAAGATAAGTTAGAAAGTATCAGGGATGAGATTAATGCTCTGACATCTTTACAGAGTATAGTAAAATCGTTCCTAGATATGAGTAATAGTGTAGGAATTGATAATGTTAACATTTATCAACTACTTAGTGAACAAATATATATTCACAAGAAAGTTGAAAGGGTGATAAATATGAGCAAATATGAGGGAGATATCCTCAAGGTAGAAATTGGTATACTGCTAATTCCTTATGTAAGTTCAATTATTGACAGTATAAAGTCATTGCGTAGCAAATTAAATGAAGAATTAAAGGTAGAGATACCTTTAGTAAGGTTGGCTGATAATGTATTAATTAGTGATTCGGGTTATAGAATTCTATTCAAAAACAACGTTATAGTCGATAAGAAGCTGGATGAGAAAAGTATTTCGGAAGAGATAATAGATTTAGCGAATGACTTAAAAGACGTTATTAGATACAATGTAAAAGAGCTAGTTGGATAGTTAAAAAAGGAGTATGACCCTAAAGTTCGACACAGGTGCATGTAAATGCATAACGTTATCGAAAATTACGATATCGGGGTTGTTCTTTGGGGTCTTTTTTGATAAAAGCGAGATGTTACTCAACTGTAGAATATTACGAAGAAAAGAACATTTATATTTGTTTTAGTGTAGGAGAAAAATACATATGAACCAAGAAAAATGTTTAGTGCAAAACATGTAGGACAGCCTTAAAAAATAATATATGGAGTGTGAAGTTATGGAGATAACAATTTTTATCGGTCCATTAATCTTGATTATCTTAGGAATAGTTATAAGGTTTGGAAAAGCGAGTTGGTTAATTTCTGGCTATAATACATCTTCAAAATATGAAAAAGAGAAATATGATAATATAGCTTTATGTAAATTTATTGGCAATTTATTATTTACACTTGCAATTATATTTATTTGTATTTCAGTCGCGACTCTATTAAACTATATCTATCTTACAGCTATAGTGATGGTTGGAACGTTATTGGTTTTTATCATAATAATAGCGGCATTAATTTATATCAATACCGGAAACAGATTTAAAAAACAATAATATGAGTATTACAAAACTTTAGGGCATTTTTTTGCTTAAAAATAAAAGAATTGCATTTTGAAAGGGGAAACTATGGGTATTTTTATTGAAACCGAACGACTTATACTAAGGCAGTTTACAGAAGGGGATGCAGAGGCCTTGTGTAAAATATGTAACCAAGCTTATATTTTGAAATGGATGCCTGATTGGGAAGGAACAGTAGAGAGAAAAAGAGGATGGATAAAATGGGTTGAAGGTCGATATACAAATGCAAATAGAGACACAGCAAGAATAATGCTTGCTGTCACATTAAAAGAAAATAAAGAGCTTATAGGTATGGTTGGTATAGGTAACAAGGAGGAAGTTGATAATGAGATAGAAATCGCCTATTTTGTATCTGAAGATTATTGTAATAAGGGATATATAAGCGAAGCGGCGAAAGCAATGGCAGAATGGGTGTTTAAAACTTTAGAAATTGAGTACCTTATTGCAATTGTTGAAACTGATAATTTTCCGTCTCAGAGAATAGTTGAAAAGTGTGGATTTGCTAAGCTTGGGACTAGAATGATATTGAATTCTGGGGAAACAGAGAAAAAGCCATTTTATTATTATAGGTTGTATAGTAATAAAATATAGCTGTGATTATAAGCTGAATAAGGATTATTTATTTTTGCATTCAAAGTTATAATCTTTAAGAATATCAATGGTTGGATTGATGCCGCACAATACGCAGGAATCCTCTTTATAAATGTCCAGTAAAGTGAAATCCATATTTAATGCATCAAACATAATAATTTTGTTTAGTAGAGTGCATCCGATACCTGTAAGCTGCTTTATGACTTCTACAGCTTGAAGTGTACCCATTATACCTGGAACAGCACCCAAAACTCCAGTTTCAGAACAAGAAGGTATTGAGCTGTTGTCAAGTGCTTCAGGGAAGGTACAGCGATAGCAAGGACCAAAATCAGGTATAATGGCAGTTGCAAGTCCGTTGAAGCCAAGCACGCCTGCCTCAATCAGGGGTTTCTTTAGGAAAAAGCATATATCGTTTAACAGGTATCTTGTTGGAAGATTGTCTAGACCATCTACAATGATATCGTAATCCTTAATCAAGTTTTCTGCATTCTCTACTGAGAATTTCTGATTATAAGCATGTATCTCAACATCGGGATTTAGTTCTCTAATAAAAGCTTCTGCTGACTTCACCTTTAGCATGTCAATTTTGTCTGTTGAGTGGAGTATCTGTCTGTTTAGATTGCTAATATCCACAGTGTCAAAATCCACAAGACCCAGCTTACCTATTCCCATTTGTGCAAGTATGTAAGCTACAGGAGAGCCGAGCCCGCCGCAGCCTACAATCAAAACCTTCGATTCTTTTAATGTTTTTAATAGCTTTTGATTGTCAGAGCTACCAGACTTTTGTGGGGTGTCATATATATCATGTGAAAAACTGTAATCCCAAAGGTTTATGTAAAGTGGTTTTTCACAATAACTGCCTATTTCTAAAATTACCTTTATAGCCTCGATGGCAGCTATTGTACTCACAAGGCTGGTGCATGGATAGTTAAACAATGCGGTATTTGTATTTTCTTGATTGCTTACATAAAAGTCCATAAGCTCAGCTAATGAAGAATCCAAGCTAGTTTGCTTTATAATAGTTCTTATGAGGCCTTCGTCACCGACTGAAGCAGCTACTATGACTGGTATATCCTTTATTAAGACACAACTCAATTTCTTTTCTGATATTTCATTTAGTATTATAACAGCGTCATATATGCTATCACCATATATTTTATCAACTATTAAAAAGGATACATCAGGATTAAGCTTATTCAAGCTATTAATTAAATGCTGGCTGTTTGTTGTATCATCTGTCAAGCAGGTTAGCTTGCCTATTCCCATGGCTGTAAGATAGTAGAGCATAAAGGAAGTGTTATGCAAGCTATCACAGCAAACTAAAACAGAAGAGTCAAGAAGTTTCTTTTGACCAGCTCCGCTTATTTCGGGTATAATTATATGTCTCAGATATCTATTTATCTGTTCTTTTTCTAGTATCATATCACTGCCCCCCTCTAGGAAGAGTTATAATTAAGCTATATTTATTCATTATTATATCATTATGTGGAAGTCTTTTGGAAGCAAATCAGCATTTCCAACAATAACTGTTAGTATGATATATATTATTATTTACAAAACTATCTATTATCAACAAATAAAAGGAGAAAGTTTGATATGAAAACACTAGTGTATTTTGTTAGACATGCGGAACCAGATTATACTAATAGGGATGATATGACTAGACCTTTAACTGAAAAAGGTTTTGCAGATATAAAGAAGGTTACAAGGGCATTAATTGATAGAGGAATTTCCAATATCTATTCAAGCCCATACAAAAGATCCTATGATACGATTAAGCATTTTGCAGATAATACCAAACTAGATATTATAACAGTAGATAATTTTCGTGAAAGGAAAATAGGTGAATGGGTAGAAGACTTCCGTACTTACTCGAAAAATCAGTGGGAAGATTTCAACTTTAAGCTTTTGGATGGGGAGTGCTTAAAAGAAGTACAGGAGAGGAATATCTCGGCTCTCCTTGCTGTCATAAATGAGAATATAGGTAAGAGTATAGCCATAGCGACTCATGGAACTGCACTAAGCACAATAATTAATTATTTCAACCCTGCTTTTGGACATGCTGATTTTTTGTCTATTGCTGATAAAATGCCATATATATTGTGTTTTAAATTTAATGGTACAAATTTTGAAGCTATAGAAGAAATTGCATTGTTATAGCAAGCTTATTAAACTAAGTTGACTTGTTAATCAAAGGAAGACAGCCCAGAGACTACAATTAAACTGGTGATGCAGTATTGATTATTTGTAAGCAAAAAATTTAAATTTTATATATACATATGGAATAAATCAGAATATAATATACTTATCGTAAATTTTAGTATAAATTAATATAATATCTGCAAATATATTTGTATAAACAAGCATTTCTGCAATGTTATTTATTGTAAATTACTTTTCCTTATGATATAATCAAAAAAAGATTATGTTAAGGAGAGATAATGTATGCGTTTATCTGAATTAATGTGGGCTATTTTTAAGAAAACAGGTTCTATCGAAGCATACTTACTCTATAAGAAATATATGCAAAGTTAATATCTATAATCTATGATGGAGAGAGTAGATTAGTGCACCTTGCAGAGAGGATATGTCATTGGCTGAGAGCATATCCAGTAACGCATTATTTGAAGTTCACTCCTGAGATTCAGAGTTGAAGTAACAGTAGACTTTGACGGGTAAACCGTTATATTTTTCAAGTGGTCTGTATTTGTACAGACAATTTGGGTGGTACCGCGAGATTCGATTCCTTCGTCCCATTTATTTTGGACGGAGGTTTATTTTTTGTAACCAAGAAAGGAGCTTTAAAATGAGAGAAAAGTTAGAAGTAATCAAGCAGGAATCAATTAGAGAGCTTGAGAGTGTAAACAGCCTTCAAGAACTAGAAGAGCTAAGAATCAAATATTTGGGTAAAAAAGGTGAGTTAACCCAGGTACTAAGAGGTATGGGAGCGTTATCTACAGAGGAAAGACCTATTATAGGACAGCTTGCAAATGAAATAAGGGACTATATAAACGAGAAAATTGAGCAAACAGAGTACTTCTTTAAAAGACGCGAGGTGGAAAATAGACTTAGAAACGAATTTATTGATGTTACAATGCCCTCCAAAAGTAAGGAATTAGGCAATAAACATCCTATAACCAAAGTATTAGATGAGGTTAAGGAGATATTTATTGGAATGGGTTTTAGTATAGTTGAAGGACCTGAAATTGAGAAGGTCTATTATAATTTTGATGCATTAAACCATAATAAGTTTCATCCAGCAAGAGATATGCAGGATACTTTTTATGTAACAGAAGACATGCTGCTAAGAACTCAAACCTCACCAGTGCAGGTTAGGACTATGGAAAAATCAAAGCCTCCTATTAGAATACTGGCACCGGGTAGAGTTTATAGAGCAGACGAAATAGATGCAACTCACTCACCTATGTTCCATCAAATAGAGGGACTAGTAGTGGACAAAGGTATTACAATGGCAAACCTAAAGGGAACCTTAGATGTTTTTGCAAAAAGACTATACGGAGATAATATAAAGACAAAATTCAGACCCCATCACTTCCCATTTACAGAGCCAAGTGCTGAGATGGACTGTAGCTGTGTTGCCTGCGGGGGTAAGGGCTGTAGAGTATGTAAGGGAACAGGCTGGATAGAAGTGCTTGGAGCAGGCATGGTACATCCAAATGTACTAAGTAATTGCGGTATTGATCCAGAGGTGTATTCAGGCTTTGCCTTTGGTATGGGCTTAGACAGAATAGTTATGCTTAAGTATGATATCGATGACTTAAGACTGATGTTTGAGAACGATAAAAGATTCTTAGACCAATTTTAATACACAGAAGAGCATATAGAAAGGAGTTTTAAAATGTTAGTACCAATAAAGTGGCTTAAAGATTATGTTGATATAAATGTAGACGCAAATACCTTTGCTGACGCTATGACAATGTCCGGTTCCAAGGTGGAAGCAGTAGAAGAAATGGGTAAAGAAATACAAAACGTCTTAGTAGGAAAGATATTAAAAGTGGAGAAGCACCCCGATGCTGACAAGCTTGTAATTACACAGATAGATATAGGTAGTGAGGTTATTCAGATTGTTACAGGAGCCAACAATATAAAAGAGGGTGACTATATACCTGTAGCAATTAGCGGTTCTTCTCTTCCTGGAGGCATAAAGATAAAGAAGGGAAAGCTAAGGGGCATAGAATCAAACGGAATGCTTTGCTCAGCACAAGAGCTGGGAATACCATTGGAAGGCTTATCAGAGGAGCTTTTACATGGTATATATATATTAGACAGAGAATATCCACTAGGCAAGGATATTAAGGAAGTGCTAGGACTTAATGATGCAGTTATTGAGTTTGAAATAACAAACAATAGACCAGACTGCTTAAGTATTATAGGAATAGCAAGAGAAGCTGCGGCAACCCTTAAAGAAAAGCTTAACTATCCTGAAATAGATGTTAAGGAAAACGACGAAAGTATATCAAGCTATGTAGCAATAGATGTAAATAATGGAGAACTCTGTCAAAGATTTTCTGCAAGAGCTGTGAAGAATGTAAAGATTCAGCCTTCACCAAGCTGGATGCAAGATAGGCTTTTAAAAGCAGGGGTTAGACCCATTAATAATATAGTAGACATAACTAACTATGTAATGCTTGAAATGGGTCAACCGATGCATGCTTATGATTTAGATAAGCTAGGTGGAAGAAAGATAATTGTAAGAAATGCTGTTGAAGGTGAAAAAATAACTACCTTAGATGAGGTTGAAAGAACTTTAAGTGCATCTATGCTGGTTATAGCTGACAAGGATAGAGCTATTTCAATCGCTGGTATAATGGGCAGCAGTAACAGTGAGATAGATGAAAATACAAAGAATATAATTTTTGAAAGTGCTACCTTTGAGAGAATCAACATAAGAATGTCCTCTAAGAAATTAGGCTTAAGAAGCGAGGCTTCCGGTAGATTTGAGAAGGGTGTTGACACTGAGCTTACTATCAAAGCTTTAGAAAGAGCGTGTCACTTAGTTCAGCTGCTAGGAGCTGGAGAGATAGTAGGAGATAAAATAGATTTATATAGCAAGCCAAAACAAAACAGAAAGCTTCAAATAGACCCAGATAGAGTAAGAAGATTTGTTGGAGCTGATATCAGTGGTGATGCTATGAAAGAGTACCTTGAGTCTTTGGAGTTTGGTGTTGACAGCAGTTTCTATGTAACAGTACCAACCTTTAGAGATGATGTAGAAAGAGAAGCGGATGTTATTGAAGAAATAACAAGAATATATGGCTACGAGAATATCCCATCAAAGCTGATGGATACAACCTTTACTCAAGGTGGAAAAAGCTATAAACAAAAGCTGATAGACAAAGCAAAAAACAATATAGTTGCTCAGGGGCTTTATGAAATTTACACATATTCCTTTGTAAGTCCAGGTGTATTCAACAAGATTAATCTTAAAGCGGAAAGCTCTCTAAGAAATGCTATAAAGCTTATTAATCCACTAGGTGAAGAGCAAAGTATTATGAGAACAACCATAATACCAAATGTAATGGAGGTTATTGCAAGGAATTACAATAGAAAGATAGAAGCAGGAAAATTCTTTGAGCTTTCTAAGGTATACCTTGCAGAAACATTGCCGCTAAAGGATATGGCAGATGAACGTGAGGTACTCACTATAGGAATGTACGGAAATGTTGATTTCTTTGATTTGAAGGGTGTAGTAGAGAATTTGATGGAAGAAATGAATATTCAGAACTATAGAATATTTTCATCAAATCATGACAGCTTACATCCAGGACGTACAGCGGAGCTAATAATAAATAATAAGAGGATTGGCTGGCTTGGTGAGGTTCATCCGGATGTTCTTGATAATTATAATATCCCGGTGAATGTATATATAGCAGAGTTAAACTTTGATGAAATTGCAAATCAAAGCAATGCGGAAATAAAATATATGCAATTGCCAAAGTATCCTTCGGTAAGCAGAGATATTGCTATTGTAGTTAATGAAGAGATTACAGCAGGACAAATAGAAGAAATAATAAGAAATAAGGGTGGCAAGACAATAGAGGACGTGAGACTATTTGACCTATATAGAGGAAGTCAAATAGAGAAAGGCTACAAGAGCATGGCTTATGCTATAACCTATCGTTCTGATGAGAAAACCCTAACAGAGGAAGATGTATCAAAGGTTCACAATAAGATACTCAACTCTCTTGCAAGCCAAGTTGGAGCAATTTTAAGACAATAACCTTAAAGCGGCGAAAGCCGCTTTTTACATATCATTTTATAAACGAATATTTATTCATAGTTTATTCACAAAAAAAACATAATCCCAATATTAAACATCATGCAAAATTCAATATTTTCTGATAATATCTTTTCATGGGGGTGAAAAAATGAACAAGATTATTGAGGTAAAGGACTTGACCAAGAATTTTACGGTTACATCGAAGCTAGGTGCTAAGATTGAAACGGTTAAAGCTGTTAACGGAATATCCTTTGATGTGCTTGAAGGTGAAACCCTTGGTTTAGTTGGAGAGAGTGGATGCGGCAAATCTACTACCGGGAGGCTAATACTTAAACTTATAAAGCCAACCTCAGGAGATATCTTTCTTGATGGTAAGAATATAAACCAGATTACAGATAAGGAACTAAGGAAAATCAGAAAAGATATTCAAGTCGTTTTCCAAAATCCATATTCCGCCTTAGATCCTAAGATGACTATTTTTGATATTTTATCAGAACCCTTAAGTATCCATAAAATTGTTCATAAATATCAATATGATAAGGAAGTAAAGCGACTTTTGCATTTAGTTGGTTTAAGCGAAAAAGATATGACGAAGTTTCCTCATGAGTTTAGTGGTGGACAAAGACAAAGAATTGGGATAGCAAGAGCGATAGCCACAAAACCTAAGTTTATTATATGTGATGAACCTGTTTCAGCTCTAGATGTATCTGTTCAATCTCAAATACTAAACCTTTTGACAGAGCTTCAGAGTGAATTAAATGTCTCATACTTGTTTATAGCTCATGGACTCAACGTAATCAGACATATGTCCAATAAGGTTGGAGTTATGTATCTAGGAAAAATTGTTGAGTTTGGTGATGTTGAGGATATTTATAATAATCCTACTCATCCTTACACAAAGATTTTACTATCTTCAGCACCAATTCCCGACCCTTTCAATGATAGGGACAAGCATCTGGTAAAGGGTGAAGTACCAAGTCCCATTAATATCCCATCAGGCTGTGCATTTCACCCGAGATGCGAGTTTGCAATGGAGATATGTAAAAGTAAAACACCCTTCTTAAAAGACATAAAAAGTCAACATAAGGTTGCATGTCATTTGATGGACTATAATGAAAAATATAGGGGGGATTAGCA
>JBAVGO010000006.1:0-17499 GCA_049684915.1 Lutisporaceae bacterium
TTTATTTTTTTGTTAATAATAATTAGTATGAAATTCACAAATATTTCACAAAAAAACAGTACGAATATTCTAAAAATTACTATATAATAATTTCTATAGTACATAATTTTGGGAGGCAAATAATGAATAGAATCAAAAATAATAAATATTTAATTATGTTCATAATGTCCTTATGCTTAGTTTTTATGGTAATTATTTTATTACATAGCTATTATAATTTAAATGATTTAACGATGGCTCCTTCAGAAAATTGGGGTCGCACAACATCCTTAGTAACTACAGAACTGTATAAGAAGCAACCTTCAATTCTAGTAAATGATAAATATACAGATATTCTAACTGCAAATAAGAGCAATTTTACTACGATAAAAATAGATAGGCAAACAAGAGAAGTCTCATATGAAATTCTTAATATTAAGGGTGTTGAATCTTATAAGGTTCAGCAATTTGAATGGGATACTAAAAATATTTATTTTATTGAAGATAATAACTTATATTTTGCAACTAAGAATCCCTCGGGAGGCTATTCTGCAAAAGTAAAAATTGCAGACGATGTAAATGATTTTGATATATTAGAAATGGAAGGGATGGCGGCTATTACAGCTTCTACAAAGAATGGAATAGCTCTATATAGACAGGATAAAGCAACTTTTGTACAAGCGGGAGAAATATATAATATAAGTAATTTAGACAGCATATCATCTGTCCTAGACAATAAAGGTATAATACATGTAGCTGCTTATGCCGAGACCAATAGTGTAGAATTCCCCATATACTATTTGACTTTTACTCAAGACAAGTGGGCAATGCTTGGAACCAAGATAGAAAAATCTTTATCTGCATCATGGGGAATTAATAATATTGATATAGGAATAGATGATACAGATGTTTATATTTTTTATGAAATGGTAAAGTGGGATCAATACGGTTTATCTACAAAGACATATTATTCAGTTGCACCCTTGTACTCTGGAAATGTAGATATAAGCTTTAATAGAATGTTTCTAACAAAGGAAGATGAATTCAATCAAATGTTCTTCCTTAATGAGCCTAACACTATAAAAACACAAAGTAATGAGTTGAAATTATCAGTAGTAAAAGATTCCTACGATAAAAAGTATTCTAATGGATTCTCTAGTTATATCGTAACTATGGATAATGGTCAAATTAAGGATTTTACAAGAGCTACCCTCAACCAAAGACTTGTAACTCATACAGCATATGCAGATTACCAAGGGGATGACATACTTGTTTACTTAGATGCTGCCGGTGGATTTAACTACGAAGCATTCTACACTGAAACTGGTAAAGACTACGTACTCAATGCTGCAAAACCAACAAGAGACGATTACCAAGTTGCACTAATGAATACAATACCTGGCTATGTAAGTACGTTTATATTAATAATAATAAAATTCACTATATATTTTCCTGCTATATTATGGTTTATGATGATTGAGTTTTTTGAAATCAGGAGTCTAAGAGAGAGACCAAGACTAAGCTATTCTATAGGCTTTCTTATATATTTAGCAGTAAAAATGATTTCTTTTGGCACTTACTATACTCCATTATCAATATCTCAAATGCCGATCATATTGAATTTTACTGGAGCTAAATACATCTATGCAGTAGGTATTGCCTTTTTAGCTGTGCTCATACAGAAGCTTTTGAAGAAGCATGATCCTGAAATAAATCTTATACTAGAGTATATTATATTTGCACTGATTGATATTCAGATAACAAACTTACTTTTTGCTACATATTTAGTGTAGAAAGTCGGAATATTTCCTAGGAAATAAAATAATGTCGAAGGGGATAATGATTTTAAACTTCATTATCCCCTTTTATTTTTGCAGGTTTTTCTTTGTAAAACTCGCAACCTCTATTAGTGGTGTTGGATAAATATGAAACATTATTTAGAGTGCACATTCCATCCTTTTGATATAAACAATTATCAGTACAGCTAATTAATATCAGAATAATACACCTCCGTATATATTTTGTACAAAAACCATAAAACTAATGTATATGTTTTGCACTAAGCATTTTTCTTGATTCATATGTTGAATATTAATAATTTTGAGGTGATTACAATGTTATTTAGAGATTATATGGAGACAAAGCGTGTGTATCATGTTGTGACTCTTACTGACTTAGAAAAAACATTAATAAATGGGCTAAGCTTTGATGATAAAAAAACTTACAAGAGCAAATATTACAACTTTCATAAATTCATTGATGAATATAAGCATGAAAGCATTCCAGATTGGGTAATAAGAAATAAGGCTATTTTTAGCAGCATGAATTTTAAGCATAATCATATATGGCACTCTCATAGTGCTATATTAAGTATAAAAATTGATGAAGACATGTGCTGGGTTTGCAATGAAAATATAGCAAACTTTCTATATGAACCTCTGATATTACAAAATATTAAAGGCTTTGAAGCTGCTACAAAACTTATAAAAAGTAATGGGAAAACAATAGCTCAGGATTATTGGACAAGTTCATGTAGCTTTAAAGATAATTTAATTGTTAGAAAAGATAAAGAAGAGGGATACGATGCAGAAATTTTAATAATGCATCATATCCCACCTGAAGATATAAAGGTTTTATATATTGTATCTGACCATAGATACATGGAGGTAAAAGAGTGGAAAGAGTTCTTCGGTGACAATAATATTAAATACAGTAACTGTTAATAGTGTTTAACAGTAGACAGCATGAAGGAAGTACATAATCTGCTCTGAATACATCTGCATCATAATAAAATTTAGCTTTACTTACTTTATATTCAAAGGATTTATTAAAAACAGGAGCCGTATCTTTAGCTGCTTCTATGGAAGAAAAAGACTCCATTATATTTTGCTGAATAATAGGATGGACTTGATTTACAAATATTTTCGACTTTATTAAAGTTTTTTCATAAAAACCCTTTATTTGCTCTTCTATTTGCTTCGTTAGTTTTGAATCTTCAGTTATGCAATAGAAGGACAACAATGCTGCTATGATTGCAGAAATATCCTTAATTGAAAATAATTGCTTATTAGAATCCTTAAGCATGAAAATACAGTGTTCCCTATTCCATGTAAAATCAAGCCTACGGTAGATTTTTGTACAAGCATTGTAGTAAGCTTTGTCACCAAACATATAGAAAAGCTGTGACAGTAAATTTAGACAATTACATAAGGTGCCAGTTGAGCTTTTTTCAACGTCTGACTCGGTTCTTGCTATCTCACCGTTCTCATTTATTCGTTCTTGCAGCTCTGTGCCTATTCTATCTAAGACTTTATAAGTAGTCTTGGATGGAGCTTCACAATTTACATAGATTCCTGTTATACATAAACCTATACTTGTCAGCGCTCTAGATTTAATTTCTTTAATATTCTCTAGTACAATATCATAAATAGGACCTAGAAGAGACATATCTTCGTTAAATTCATTTTCATTATACTGCATAAATGGAAGATTGTAAGTATTAAGACGATTTAGAGCTGTAAATGCCTGTAGCACATATAGTTGAGATATACTGTTAGGCTTCTTTGATGTTATTTGTATATGAAGCTCTTTTGCAGCATCCAGTGAGACATCTTCTCCACAGTAATAAACATCGCCTATTTTAAGATGCTTTTTTATAAATTTTGCTTGATGAAGTGCAGTCTTAAATAATATAAAAGCAATAAATTGATTATTTTCTAACTGGAGTTGGTTTGTGATAAGTCTTTCGATAATGCTGCAACAGCTAATGATAGAAGAAGCCATTACTTCAATATCTATGTTTTTCTTCCTTTTCATATCTAACCACTGATAACTTTCAAAGTCATAGGGATTCTTAATGTCCTTTGCATATAAAGGGATATTTCTTTTATATAAGCTATTCATAAACATCACATTATAAGGTTTTTGGTTTGGGGGCATATCCTTACAAAGCTCCTCAATTATATCTAAATCATGAAGACTTGGGGAAACAACGGTCCCGCTGCCTGATAATACGGAGAAGGATATAATATTAAAGTATAACATTATATCAAGCTGCCTAATTATATCTTTAACTGTAGTAATCATTATAAACACCACCATTTAATAAAATAGCCCTTAATAGGGAGGCTATTCTATATATATGACATAGGAGCACACATTATTAGTGTTTTACAAGCCTAAGGCATTATTAAGTAAAAGTTTTAAGCATGTGCTATAATATTACATGATAAATTGTTTGCATGGAAAGGGTGTTGAATATGGAAGAAGGTAAGCTTCCCTCTGAATTACTTAGGGAATTGGTTTTTGATAATATAAAAGTCAGAAATGCGGATGTAATTTTAAGACCTGAGATAGGTGAAGACTGTACAGCTATAGAATATGGAGATTATGCTTGCGTGCTATCTACTGATCCTATAACTGGAGCGGAAAAAGGTATGGGATCCCTTGCTGTACACATATCCTGCAATGATGTAGCCTCTAGTGGAGTCAGACCTATAGCACTTTTAATGACCATAATGGCACCAATAGGAACTACAAAGGAAGATATAAGAACAGTTATGAAGGAAGCAGGGGATGCTGCAGCCGAGTTAGGTGTAGAGATAGCAGGCGGTCATACCGAAATAACTTCTGCTGTCAACAAAATGATTGTATCAACTACGGCAATTGGCAAGGTTTTGAAGCATAAGCTTGTAAAAACTGCAGGTGCAAAAGTCGGGGATGATGTTATAATGACAAAATGGGTTGGATTAGAGGGTACAGCAATACTTGCTAACGATAGAGAGACAGAGCTTCGATCACAGTTAACTATGGAAGAACTAGAGAGGGCTAAGGCACTATATAAGCATATATCTGTTGTAAAAGAAGGCGTGCTGGCAGGAGAATTTGGTGTTAATAGTATGCATGACGCAACTGAAGGTGGAATATTAGGTGCTGCTTGGGAAGTAGCCGAAAGTTCGAATACGGGTATAGATATAAATATAGAAAAAGTGCCTATACTTGAAGAAACCAAAAAAATATGTAAGTTTTATAATATTAACCCCTATAGACTAATATCCAGTGGAAGTATGATTATTACCTGCTGCAAGGGGGCAGAATTGGTAAATAAGCTAAAAGACATTGGAGTTCAAGCTGCAATTATAGGGAAGATTACAGTAGAAGGTAGGTATTTGGAGGATAAGGGAAAGAAAACTCATCTTATGCCACCCGACATAGACGAATTATTTAAAGTACAAAAAAGCAAGTGAAACGGTTCACTTGCTTTTTTGTACTTTAAATAATATCCTATGGCACAAAATAACATAACATGCAAAGTGTATAAACATAGAAAATTTATAGATAAATTTGTTGACAATTAATTTGTGCGTTCTATCTTTGAAACAAAACTGTAACACAAATGTCAAACTTATATAATAAAAATATGGAGGGATTTGGTGGTATTAGTCGAATCTATTTAATATCACGCAAATCAGGAGGAATTCTATGAAAAAGGTACTAGTATTTATAACCATGTTCTGCATACTAATGACTATGTTTGCAGATACAATAGCAGCAGCTAGCTACATCACAACAAAGCCTCCAATATCAATTCAGATATTTGGTAAGAAGGTAACACCAGCACCTATTCTATATAAGGATAAGGTATTTGTACCACTTAGAGCCGTAGGAAAAGCCTTGGGCTATCAAGTCAATTATAGTGAAAAGATAAAAACCATGGACTTGATATCAAAAACCCATAAGGTTACTGTTACGGTAGGTTATACATATGCAAGGGTGAACGGAGCCTCAGTGAAGCTCGATTCATCACCTGTACTAAGTAATGACAGTATTTATGTACCGTTGACATTTTTACAAAAAAACTTTAAATATGACGTTAATTTTAATTCTGATAAAAACATGGTTATAATTGACAAGGCGGGCACAGGCAATACTTCGGTAAAAGTTCCTCCTGCTACGCAAACTCCTACTCCTCCTGCTGTGCAAGCCCCCTCTGCTGCATCCAATGGTATTTATGTTTTGAATAAGAAGGTAAATAATCAAGAAAAAGCACTGACTAAGAATGGCATAGTTTATATACCTCTTAGGCTTGTAGGTGAGGGGTTGGGGTATAAGGTTAACTGGAGCTCGGCGTTGCAAACTATGTCACTGGCAAAAGCAAGTGCCAGTGTATCTGTTGCATCGGGCAAAATAACTGCCAATGTTAATAAGCAAGCTATAAAGCTGGACGGCATACCATATCTTTCAGGAGGAAGATTGTATGCTCCCTTAAGCATGATTAGTAAGAGCTTTGGATATGTCACAAACTATAATAAGAGTAACAACAGTGTAACGATTAGCAGGAAAACTGACACTAATCCTGGGCAGCCAAGTATACCCGAAACAAAACCGAGACCTGACTTAACTAATATCATTAATATTTCTTATGATGATAACGGTGGATTTCCACAGATAAATATATCAGCCGATAAACCTATAGCTTCCTTTAACAATTTTATTGCCTTAAAACCAGACAGACTTGTAATCGATATACCTAAGGCGTTACTTGGCAGTGAGGTTGGAACCAAAGAAATAGGAAATGAGGGCATTGACAGAGTAAGGACGGGTCAATTGGGACCAGAACTGGTAAGGATTGTTGTGGATATGAAGTCACAAAAGACATATAAAATAGTACAGTCTGAGGATAAGAAGACAATATCCATTCTATATGCAAATATAATAGCTCCTGTGACTTATAGTAAAGAGGGAGACTTAGATGTTATTACTATTAAGGGCTCTACAGCTATTGATGCTAGTCACATGCAATTGGAGAACCCAAATCGTATAGTATTGGATGTAAACAGAGCGGTTTTTAACAACCTGCTTCAAGAAATTCCAGCTTCTTCTGAGCTGCTGAAAAGTGTTAGAATTGGTCAATATGAGGCAGGTATAGCTAGGGTAGTTTTAGATGTAGTACCAGACATATATTATAATGTGAAAACAACAGGAGACACCACAAAAATCTATATATCCAGCTATCCCTTTGAGTTTGTAGAATACAAAACATACTATAATACAGGCGTCATAAATCTTAGTCCGGGCAAGGAAGGAAACTATAATGTCACAGTTGATTCTGTAACTAACAGTGTAAATGTTGTGATTCCCCATGATTTAAAGCTTGAAAGAAATAGAATAGATATAAACGACAATCTTATCAAATATATTGATATAGACACTGTATATCAGAATGGCAGTAAAGTAACTATTGCTGCTATAAACATGCAGGACTCTATAGAAAGTGAAGTTATTTCTCCTGCCGCTGCAAAGCTTATAAAGATAAGATTCAAACGTAAAATAACTAGTTTAAATCAACTGACTATAGTTATTGACGCAGGTCATGGTGGAAAGGACCCAGGAGCGGTGGCAAGAGATGGAACTAGAGAAAAGGATCTTAACCTAGATGTCGCAATAAGACTTGAGAAGCATTTGAAGGCACTAGGCTTCAATACAATAATGACCAGAAATAATGATACCTTTGTAGAGCTTGGTGGAAGAACGGATATAGCTAACAAGAACTATGCTGACTTCTTTATGAGCATACACTTTAATGCCTTCAATATGTCAAGCAATGGGATAGAGACATTGTATTATCCAAACTTAATAAATGAAGACTATAATATAAGTAATAAAAAGATTGCAGATATCTTCCACGCAGAGGTAGTGAATGCTCTTAACAGATCCTCAAGAGGGATAAATGCAAGACCAAACCTATATGTGCTAAATAAAACAAAAATGCCGGCAATACTTGCAGAACTAGGCTTTATAACAAATCCGGAAGAGCTTGCATTAGCTAAAACAGAGGCTTATAGAGAAAAGGCTTCAAGAGCACTGGCAGTATCAATATTGAAATACTACAGAGATATTCAAGGTGTGAACATAGATATTGATATAAACTCAATATACACATGGCCATATCCGGAACAATTAGTGCAACAGACACCACTGGAGCAAACACTAGATCAACCTGTAGTATCAGAAGAGCAGTCACAGGCACCAGTACTGGACGCAGCTGTACAACCATAAAACTAAGGTAAATATAAATTGAGTCGAGACATCTAGTTTCGACTCTTATTTTAATCTCTACTGCATTTTCCAAAAGATTTCTGTTGTTTCCATAATGTCCTATTCGTAGTCTTTTTATGAATATAGTTGAAACCCTTCTAATATAATATATTGATATTAATTATTGAGGGGTGAAATTAATGAAGAGAAAGTATGCAATATTTTTTGCACTTTTATTATGTTGCACTATAGTTCTTACCAGTTGTAGTAATCCTCTTGCATCTATTAGAGAATTTTTTAACAAAGAAACAGAAACTGCAGAAAATACAGATGCTACAGTAAATGAACAGCAAAGCTTAAGCGAGGTAATTGCAGTACAACCTGAAAATGCAAGACCGACAGTAATGTATTATAAGGATTCTGATAATCTACTTGTGCCTGTAATGAGATATGTATCTAAAAGTGAACTAGGCATAGCAAAGTCAACACTTTCGGCATTAATCTATAGTCCGGAAAAAGCGGAAGATTTAAAACAAACAGGTTTAAAACTCACATTACCTACAGGAACTAAAATTAATGGTGCTGTTATAAAAGAGAATGGTCATGCTATTGTAGACTTTTCAAAGGAATTTCAAAATTTTACAACTAAAGAAGCTGAAGAAATTGGAGTAAAGTCAGTTATATATACTCTTACAGAGTTTGCAAATGTCAAAACCGTTGAAATAAGAGTAGACGGTAAAACAATAACAGAACTTCCACAGGGCACAAAGCTAAATGCAGCAATGAAAAGAACTGAAATTAATCTCCAACCTTCTGAAAATAAAGATGATAAACTTTCAAAAGTTATGGTATACTATCAAAAGAAAGGAAAAGCCAATTATTCCTATTTTGTGCCAGTAACAAAACTTGTGTCTGGTACAAATAATAGTGTAGAAGCAGCTTTAATGGCATTGCTAGAAGCTCCTACAGCCGAGCATGGACTTGTAAATCCTTTCCCAGAAGGAACTAAATTAATAGAAGTAAAGGTTAATAATGGAGTCGCATTTGTAAACTTTACTGAAGACGTCCTAAAGCTTCAAGGTAATAAATCTGCAGAAAGAGCAATGATAAAGGCCGTTTCCTTGACACTAAGGGAATTTCCGACGATATCCAAGATAAAGCTGTTTGTAAATGGAACAGTGGTAGACAACTCTGATGGCGTCGGTGCAAATGAATATATAAATGTTCCGGTATTTGTAAATTTCTACGAATAATTTACATAACAACATGTATAACATAAGGAGGTATACTTCCTTATGTTATATTAATCTTAATAAGCTGACAGGCCTATAAACTAAAGAAAAAAGTCAGGCAAAAGAAGAAAGGATGATAACATGAAAAGAATTGACGGAAGGCAAAAGCATCAAATAAGACCTGTAAAAATAACAAGAGACTATCTGAAGCATGCAGAGGGCTCAGTGCTTATCGAAATGGGAGACACTAAGGTAATTTGTACAGCTTCCTTAGAGGAAAGGGTACCACCCTTTCTAAAAGGTTTAGGTAAAGGTTGGATAACTAGCGAATACGGAATGCTGCCTAGATCTACAGAAGTAAGAAAACCGAGAGACTCAACAAGGGGTAAGGTTGACGGTAGGACCATGGAGATTCAAAGGCTCATAGGTAGAGCCTTGCGCTCTGTAGTTGATTTGAAGAAGTTGGGTGAGCAGACGATTTATATAGATTGCGATGTAATACAAGCTGATGGAGGCACAAGAACAGCTTCTATAACAGGTGCTTATGTAGCTTTAATTGATGCTTTGGGTAAGAGCTTAAAGTCAGGTAAGATAAACAGTATACCAGTTATAGATTATGTTGCAGCTGTAAGTGTCGGAATTAAAGATGGAGAGGCAATTTTAGATCTTAATTATGCTGAAGACTCAACCTGTCAAGTGGATATGAACATTATAATGACAGAAAATGGACAGCTTGTTGAAATCCAAGGGACAGGAGAAGAAAGCCCCTTCACCAAGGAGCAGCTGCTTGAAATGCTAGAGCTTGGAGAACTAGGTATAAAGGAGTTAATAAGCATACAGAGACAGGTACTTGGAGAGCTGGGAGAAAAAGTAGGTGTTACAAATGATAAAAATGCTGGTAGCAACCAATAATAAGCATAAGCTAGAGGAAATAAGGGATATACTAAAAGAGATAAATATTGAGGTAATATCCTTGCAGGATGCAGGTATTGATATAGATGTAGAGGAAACTGGAGAAACCTTTATTGAAAACTCATTAATAAAGG
This sequence comes from Lutisporaceae bacterium, assembly GCA_049684915.1. Classification (GTDB taxonomy): domain Bacteria; phylum Bacillota; class Clostridia; order Lutisporales; family Lutisporaceae; genus GWB2-37-7. The sequence goes on from JBAVGO010000006.1 coordinate 10,295, forward strand.
CAAGAGAAATAAGTAAATATACAACCTTACCTGTAATTGCGGATGACTCAGGGCTTGAAGTATTTGCACTTGAGGGTCAGCCTGGAGTAAGGTCAGCCAGATACTCAGGAGTAGAAGGCGATCAAAAAGATAAAAAAAATAATGAGAAACTATTAAAAAATCTCAGAAATGTGCCTGAGGATCAAAGAGGAGCACGTTTTTGTTCTGTAATTTCAGCAGTTTTCCCTAACGGTAATGAAATAACTGCCGAAGGCTTTGTTTATGGCAGAATAGGTTATGAAGAAAAAGGAAAATATGGATTTGGATATGATCCACTTTTTGTTGTAGAGGATTATAATATTACTATGGCACAAATGGAGTCGGAGGCTAAGAACAAAATAAGTCATAGAGCAAATGCATTAAAAAGCTTAGTAGAAAAATTAAAAAAAATATAATCCTATTATTATTTTATATAATAAGGTAAATGATTACAAAGTGAGTGAAGCTATTCTTTTACGCACTTTGTTTTTGTATAAATAAAAATTATATAAAATTGGAATAATAAATAAAGTAAAGCATACACGAGTTATCAAGTGCTAGTTTGAAATTAGAAAGAGAAATAATAGTATTTGGTGTTGACATAATTACAAATTTTTATTATACTATTAATTGTCTCTTTGAGACAATGCTAGTCACAAAACGCTGATAGAAGCAAATAAAAACATGTTGACAAAAGAAGCTGTGTTTGATATAATTTATAAAGTCGGCGGTTGTGATAAGACATGCGGGTGTAGTTCAATGGTAGAACTTCAGCCTTCCAAGCTGATCGCGAGGGTTCGATCCCCTTCACCCGCTCCAAAAACGCGCCTGTAGCTCAGTTGGATAGAGCAACGGACTTCTAATCCGTGTGCCAGGGGTTCAATTCCCTTCAGGCGCACCATAATAAATTATGGTGGGTATAGCTCAGTTGGTTAGAGCGCCAGATTGTGGCTCTGGAGGCCATCGGTTCGAGACCGATTATCCACCCCATAATCATGATGCGAAATTAACAATAAGAAGGGGTATCGCCAAGCGGTAAGGCACCAGACTTTGACTCTGGCATTCGTTGGTTCAAATCCAGCTACCCCTGCCATTAAACATGATCCACTAGCTCAGTAGGTAGAGCACATGACTTTTAATCATGGTGTCCGGAGTTCGATCCTCCGGTGGATCACCATTATACATGCGGAGTTGGCGGAATTGGCAGACGCGCTAGACTTAGGATCTAGTGTCAACGACGTGGGGGTTCAAGTCCCTTACTCCGCACCATTTTTTTTAGAAAAAATTAAATGCGGATGTAACTCAGTGGTAGAGTGTCACCTTGCCAAGGTGAAAGTCGCGAGTTCGAATCTCGTCTTCCGCTCCAATATTTGAGATATATCCAAATGTAATTTGGATTTTTCTTTTTTTTAATCAGATATACATTTTATTGTTTTTTATGACAATAATATATGATAAATGCGCCTGTAGCTCAGTCGGATAGAGCAACGGACTTCTAATCCGTGTGCCAGGGGTTCGATTCCCTTCAGGCGCACCATTTATTTTTTTGTGATAATTATTGACTTGTGAGTCGAGCTTTCATATAATAAAGCTTGAAAGTAAATATGCGCTCTTAGCTCAGCTGGATAGAGTAGCTGACTTCGAATCAGTTGGTCGTGGGTTCGAATCCCTCAGGGCGCACCACTTTGAACTGTAAGCTGTAGAGCAAATGCTCTGCAGTTTTTTGCATAGGCCAAATAGCAAGGTTACTTGATTATTGATAGATCTGTTTATGAGATAGCATGAGAGATATGCTATAATATACATATATTTTTTAAGAAGGTGAAATTATGGCAGACATAAAATATGATGTGAAAGAAAAGCTGGGTATTCTATCGGAGTCAGCTAAAGGTTGGTCGAAAGAATTAAGAAGCATAAGCTGGAACGGTCGTGAGCCAAAGTATGATATAAGAGAATGGGCTCCTGAGGATGAAAGCATGGGAAAGGGAGTAACCTTATCTAAGGAAGAGCTGAAGAAGCTTAGAGATATTCTAAATGATATGGATATAGAGTAAAAGACGGATAAACATTGGATTAGAAAAAAGTTACCTAGTGTGAATTTATATTTTGATTACATTATCACTAGATAAAAGTTTATAATATATATATCACATAGGATGATTATTCAATATTTGGAGGTATACATAATGAATAAGCTTGAAACTACAATTGAACAACTTATTGAAAAGGGAAACATTAAAACTAAATGGTCAGAACTAGAATGTCACGGAGCAGTAGAATTTATAAATCTGATTTTTCAGGAGAAAGTGGAGTACGGGAGTATTGCTAATTCTATAATCGTAGAAAACCATGTAGTTTGTATGAGTTTGTTTGATGGAGTTCCTTATAATGGAGAGCATGAGCAAGAGAACATAATTAAAATGTTTATTGATGTAAATGAAAATATAATATTTCAAAGCATAAAAGGCAGTTTGTATCTTTACGAGACAGAGGGAGTAGATGCTGAGGATTTACGTAACTATTATGGTAAAGATTAATAGTAAATTATGATTTTTTAGGGGTTAAATATATGGTTAAAGCTATAAGAGAAAAGTTGACAAGTAGTGGGACGAAATATATATTGATAATGGTACTCACGAGCATACTTTGGAGTAGTGGAGGTATTCTTATAAAGCTGGTCAAGGTAGGCCCTCTTGCGGTGTCAGGTTTGAGGAGTTTGATTGCTGCGACAATAATATATATTTATCTAAGAAAACCTAAATTTACTTGGAGTTTATATCAAGTATTAGGCGGTGTAGCATATGCCAGTATGGCAGTATCCTTTGTAGTGGCAACACGTCTTACAACAGCAGCCAATGCTGTTATGCTGCAATATACAGCCCCGATTTACGTTGCAATATTGGGAAGTCTGATTTTAAAAGAGAAAGTAGGTACTAAGGATATAATTGCTATAGTAATCACCTTTGTTGGGATTATAATGTTTTTTGCAGATTCTTTTACAGCAGGCAGACTTGGGGGCAATATATTAGCCATAGTAAGTGGTTTTTGTTTTGCACTTTTCATAGTATGTACCAGGCAACAAAAGGAAGCCTCACCAATGGAGACGATCTTACTGGGTAATTTATTTACAGCTATAGTATGTATACCCTTTATAGTGGGAGTACGATATGACCTTGGCAGTATTACTGGCATAATACTGCTAGGGATAGTACAGTTTGGAATACCCTATGTACTATATGGTATTGCAATCAAGCATATATGTGCCTTGGACGCAGTGATGATAGCGGCTATTGAGCCTATATTAAATCCGGTATGGGTGTTTTTATTTATGGGCGAGATACCGGGAGGTTGGGCTGTACTAGGTGGTATAATAGTGTTGATAGCTATAACCTTTAAAAGCATTCAAACAGTAGCTAAAAGCAATTAAAGAAGGTCCAATATGAAGCAAGTAATAGTGCTTCATATTGGACCTATTTAATTGCTTTTATTCTCACATTCTCTAAGTCTCAGTAAAGCCAGTTCCTTTTGCTTGCACTCCAGCATTATGTCAAAATCACTCTTTGCAAAATCTAAGGCTGTTTCATAATCGACCTGCTTAATATAATCAGCATGATGTCGATCAATAGAATTAGTCTTACCGCTGCTTAAATGCATTTTAGGTCTCTTACCCTTCCAGGTAGTTATAATTCTATCTCTTAGCTCAAACAAGTTCTCACCTTCGTTTAAACAGTTGTAATGATGAATATCAAGAAGCATAGGAATGCTTAGAGCTTCACAAATCAAAAGAACTTCTTTAGCATTAAAGCTTTTGTCATCATTTTCTAAAGCTAACTTGTTTTGAATATCAGAGGACAATAGTTTGAAATTCTCCAAGAACCTTTGTAGGGCATTCTCTTTACCTCCTACTGTACTGCCGATATGGATAATCAGGATTTTGTTGCCTACTAGGTTTGACAATCTGTTTAGATGCTCAAGAATTCTGATGCTGTTTTGCACAACCTCGGGGCGGTGGGAATTTAGTACGCAGAACTGATCAGGATGTAAGCTAATCCTTATGCCGCTTTCTGTGACGAAAGCATTTATTTTTGAACACATATTCAGTATGTCACTGTTTTCCCACCAATTCCAATCCTCTTTATAAGTTGCTAAGGGTATCAAGTCGGAGCTAAATCGATACATAAGTATGTTATTTTCCTTGCACCATTTAAGTATTTGCAGGGTGTTGTATAGATTATCAACAGCTAACGATATGAGCTTCTTAAGTTTTTCTTCCTCATTAAGCTTTGATAGTGTTTTTACTGTAACAGTTCTAAAGCTTCCATTATCCTTTAGTGTATTGCAAATACAAGCAAATCCTAGCATAATAAAAATCCTTTCTTAACCTTAATAGCTTTATTTTCCACAGCAAATGAGTATATATGTATAAAGAAAGAAATTTTTAAAGTCTTAAAAGTGTATAATTTATGCAAAAAAAAAATAACCGAATACACGGTTATTTTTAGATAATTTTAAATTAATAAAATGACATATTGCTCATAAATGTAGCAATTAATGCTATATAAAGTATTGTACCGATTATACCCATAATAATGCTTATTATGTAGTATATGCCTTGGAACTTAAAGAAACCTGTTGATTCGCTTATTAGACTATTTAATCGTTCATTGAATATTACAGGATCTTCAATACCAACAAGTTCTATTGCTGCCTTTTTGGCATTTAAAAGCTTTACACCTGCTATTATCATTAATACACCGGGAATAGCACCAACTAAGAATGCGATTACTCCAGCTAGAGCAGCTAGAGCTCCTAAAATAATACTAAAAATACCTACTATATTTGTCCATTTAATAAAGCTTTGAATATTTTCTTGATTTATCATTTTTCCACCTCCGTCTAATAATTATATATTAATCTAACATCTAACAAATTACAATAAATTAAAAACATTATATTTAAATTATAACAAGTTTTTGATATTATATGCTTAAAACATATGTTTATATCTTTTAAACTAGTGTAAAATAGATTTATCTACAATCAACGGAGGATTACTATGTTTCTTAAATTTATCGGCAGTGGAAGTGCTCTCAATACTTCACTAGGCAACAACAGTGCTTTCATAAAAGAAGGTAAATCCTTACTACTTATTGACTGTGGCAGCACAACCTTTTCAAGAATGCAGGATTTAAGCTTACTGGATGATATAAATAATATATATGTGCTAATTACTCATCGTCACCCAGACCATATATCTTCGCTGGGAGATCTTATATTCTATGCACATTATACATTAAAAACCAGTATTACTATACTCACTCCTGAGGAGAATAATGTCACTAAGCTTTTGAAATATATGGGAGTAGAACGAGATTTATATAATATTGTACAGCTTTCAAATCAATATCAATTAAAAAATGAGGACTTTGAAATAGGAATCAGATTCGTCCAGGTTTCACATGTTGCATATTTAGAATGTTATGGATATATTTTAGATTATAACAATATAAAGATATACTACAGTGGAGATGCGAATGATATACCCAAAACAGTGCTTAGGGAGTTTTCTGAAAAGAAGATTGACTACATTTATCATGATGTCTGCAGCTATGAATATACTGATAATTTACATATGTATATTGAAAAGCTTTGCACCTTTTTCAGTAAAGAAAACAGAAATAGAGTGTTCTGTATGCATTATGATGAAGGCTTTGATAAGCAGAAAGCACTTCAACAGGGTTTTATGCTGGTTAATAATTTTGAGGTATAAATTTACCAAAAAACTTATAAATTGATATTGACTTTATGTTAATACTTTTATATAATAAATAAGTCGGGTGACGAGCTCGACAAAATATAGATGGGTGTGTAGCTCAGCTGGTAGAGCAATTGACTCTTAATCAATGGGTCCGGGGTTCGAGCCCCCGCACTCCCACCATTTTTATTTTTTGGATAATTGCCTTTTGCGACAGCAAAAGGCTTTTTTGTATCTAAATAGGGAATAATATCAAATAATATCTATATATAGAATATAAAGAAATATTTAGGAATACTTTGTTATTTTAATATAATATAAAAAAATGGCATTATTTGCGAATATTTAAGTATATTTATGCGTTGAAATTTATAAATATAAGCGGTATTATAAGAATGTAACAAACAGTTACTAAAAAAAGTCTTCGCACCAATGCATTAACCATAAAAATAAGTTTATATATCAAAAGAGTAATTAAAAATGTGAATTATTGCTCATTTGTTAAGCAAACTAAAAAGAATGGAAAATGTGTCGAATGACGAAGCAAAAAAAAGGGGGATAAAAAATGAAAAAGTTATTGTTACTATTACTAGTTGTTAGCATGGTAAGCGCACTAATCCTAGCTCCAGTGGTAAGCGCAGATCCTAATATGGATGTTAACAATGCAAACAAATTCCTAAAGGGAAAATTCAATCTAGAGAGTGCAGAACAAAACTTCAAGACAATGAAAGTAAAGACAGACGAGTTGGGATATACTCACGTTAAGATGCAACAAGTTGTTGACGGAATGCCAGTATTCGGTAATGAATACATTGTTCACTTCGACGCAAATAATGATGTATACGCTACAAACGGAACTTTTGACAAAAAAGCAATGGATTATAAAAAAGGTGATTTTATAAAAGCTAATGCAGCTATTGAAATCGCAAAGAATGATGTAGGATACACAGAAGGCGCAAATGTGAATCAAGAAGATACATTCACAACTGAGTTAAACTTATACAAAGTAGCAGAAGAATTCATACCTGTTTATGTTGTAGAAGTTAATTGGTTACATGAAGATTCATTTGGCGGTTGGAAAGTAATTATTGACGCAGTTAACGGAAATGTAGTAAACAAATATGACGAAATAAGAACAGGAAGACCTACACCTATAACTCCTCTTCCAGTTGGAACAAATGTAACAGGCACAGGTACAGGCGTTATAGGCGATACTAAAACTTTAAATCTTCTTCTATCAAATGGATTATATTATTTGCTAGATTATACAAGACCTGTAGGCGGCATAATAACATATGATGCAGCATATTCAACAAAATTGCCAGGAACACTTATGTCAGATACTGACTCAATATTCAATAATACATATCAATATGCAGCAGTAGATGCTCATTACTATGTTGGAAGAACTTATGACTTCTATAATAACTAC
>JBAVGO010000007.1:0-2570 GCA_049684915.1 Lutisporaceae bacterium
CCTCCTTTGTTTTAATGCGGTTGGCGAACCAGTATTAATTCTAACAAAGGAGGTTATCTTTTTCTACTCATAGCTAAAAGCTTTTTTGAACCACGGGCATAGCCCGTGGTATTCTTAAAACAAGAAAAAAAATCTCAAGTTTTTCAACTTGAGATAAAAATTCATTTGGTAGCGGCGGGGAGATTTGAACTCTCGACCTATCGGGTATGAACCGAGTGCTCTAGCCAGCTGAGCTACACCGCCATATAAAACGTAATCTGCTTTGCAATATTTCGGATTTGCTTTCCTCATCTGACTCGCATCTGACGTCTATATTATATTTAATGCCTGTCCTGTTGCAATTTGCCACTCTAAGAGCGTACTACTATGCAAGCGTCTGCTATTTAACAGCCATGGCTATTAACTAACTCCAGGCTATGATGATTGCAATTTGGTTGCGGGGGAGGGACTTGAACCCACGACCTCCGGGTTATGAGCCCGACGAGCTACCAACTGCTCTACCCCGCGATAAATATGGTGCCGAAGACCGGAATCGAACCGGTACGGTCGGTAAGGACCGCAGGATTTTAAGTCCTGTGCGTCTGCCAGTTCCGCCACTTCGGCATTCATTGTCTCAGCGACAAATATTATTATATCTCCTTTATAGTGATACGTCAACAACTATTTTACTTATTTTTTTTGGATTATACCGTCTTATGTTAACTATCCTGCTTGATACTCTATTATGCTTCACTATATATATTTTATTACAGCGCCCTCCAGATTATCATTTTCACTTACTATGAAGCTATTTATATCAAAATTTTGAAGTAAAAAGAGCAAAATATATATTCCTGCTGGTATGACATCGGCTCTTTCTCTTTGCAGTCCTTTAACTTCATAGCGTTGTTCTATTGTCATATTTTTTAGTTTATCAAATATATCGTTTAAGTAGTCTATATCTATTACAGTATTATGTACCTTTTGAGAATCATATATACCAAGGCTGTGATAAATTGCCGCTATAGATGTAGCTGTGCCACCGATAGCTAATACTTTCCCAATTTTTAAAGTCTTCAATCTGCTTATAGGATCTTGAAATAAGCTATTCAAATTGTTTCTTAAATTTTGGATTTCATTTTGTTTTATTGGATTTTCCGTAAGAAAACCTTCTGTCATTCTGACCGTTCCTGCATTTATGCTGATAGAATATTTGATTCCGGATAAGCTTCCATATACAAGCTCAGTACTTCCGCCTCCAATATCTATCACAAGTATTTCCTCGCTGAACTCATTAAATTCACTAAGTACACCGGTAATTCCAAGCTCTGCTTCAGCTTCTCCACTTATGACCTCTATCTCAATTCCTGTTCTTGCTTTGGCTGCGTCTAAAAACATATTTCGATTTTTTGCATCTCTCATTGCACTAGTTGCAATTGCTATGATTTTTTCAGCACCAAAATCCAGTGCTTTTTTGTAAAAAATTTCTAAAGCATTTATATTTCGCTCTATGGCTTCGAGTGAAATAATACCTTTAGCAGACAAGTTTTGTCCCATTCTTGTAAGAATAAGCTGCTTTTGCTTATTCTTAATGGTGGTTCCATCATAATCACACAGCAATAGCCTCATAGAAATTGTGCCAATATCTATAGCCGCAATTTTTCTCATAATATCCTCCATACAAAAAAACAATACTGTCAATTAAGCGACAGTATTATTATTTTCTATTATAACATTTTAAACCTCAAAGTCTAAAACTTTGATAATCCATCGCCTTTTCTATATCCGCCGCTTCTCTTAGAATCAGTGCTCTTCTTGAGCTGCTGTAGCTTTTCATCGCTGTCCTTTAAAAATTTTGATATTCTATCCTCAAAGGAGTCTCCTTGATTCTTTCTGAATTCATTATTCCAATCTACCTCAACAGGTTTATTGATTTTTTTGCGTTCTTGAGCCTGCTTTATTGACAGATTGATCTTGCCGTCTTTTTCTACTGATAAAATCTTTACCTTTACTATGTCTTTCTCTTTAATATAGTTTTTAATATCCTTTACATAAGTATCGGCAATCTCAGAAATATGAACCAGACCAGTTTTCCCTTCAGGTAGCTGTATAAAGGCACCAAAGCTCGTTATACTTGCAACTGTACCTTCAACTACCTTACCTTCCTCTATAGGCATACTAAAAAAACTCCTCCCTTAATTTGCAATAAAACTAACAGTGATATAATATATCAAATTATACTAACCTGTCAATATAATATCTAATTATCTTCACTTGGTAATTTCTCTTCAACCTCTGATTGATTAATATAAATCACCTCTCCCGGTTTTACCAAGCCCAACTGTTCCCTAGCCATTTTCTCCTTGTATGCATCTGTATCGGCACTTTCTATCTCTTTAGATAGCTTTGCATTTTCAAGCTTTATATTCTCTACTTTTTGTGTTTTTTCTTTTTGAACATTAATAAGTTTGCCTATAGTAACTTGCTGGTTAATAAGCGTAATTCCGGCATATAAAACAAAAGCAGTAATTAATAATCTTTTAAAATTGAATTTAGTTGTCTTCATAAAATCACTTCCGTAAATAAATTTC
>JBAVGO010000008.1:0-21567 GCA_049684915.1 Lutisporaceae bacterium
ATAATAGCCAATATCTATATAATATCTATTGCCTGTAAATAAAGCAATATTCACAGGTTTATTTGTGTTGTGTATTTATTGAGTATTTAGTTTATACAAGGGTGGTTGTTTTCACATTAACCGTCCCTGCTGATTCTAATAATTTTTTGCCCATCCCATTTTGTTCACCTGCTTTAGAAAATCTTATTGTTGCTCAATTCCTTTTATGTATTGAGCATTACCAGTATTATTTTCCTCGAAAACAACCTCAGTAATTTCATCACATTCTTTACATTGCAAAAACCACTTTTTTACTATACCATCTTCGTTTGTTTCGTCGTTGACTATCTTTAGCTTTTTACTCTTACATACCCTACATTTATATTGAGAAATTGGATCAAAGACTTTTTGCCGAATATTTTCGTAAACACCTACTAATGAAGTACAAAGAGTAACACACGTAGATGCTTCATAAAAGGTCGCATTGTTGGAATGAGTAATTTTACATGCATATTCCCATGTAGCTTCAGTTAGTTTTTTTATAATGATCCTATAATCACTATTTTCTGAACCAGCCAAATAAAATTGGACAAACAACTCTGCCTTTCTTTTGAAATTGGATGCTTGCGGTTGTTCACCATCGCCAACCATATCAGCAAAATAAATAGAATTTCCTAATTCTATTAGAATCTCTCGACATTGAACTCCTATTGACTGAAAATCTTCAATTTCAACGGCAGAATCGATTAATGCCGCTATGCTTTTTAGCTTCCTAAATAATTGAGGAGCAATGTTACTATTTAATGTGATAGCTTCAACAAATTCCTCTGGCTTATAATCAATCGAGGCATTCATTCTTCCCATTAATCCCATGTGAAAGGAATAAACTTCATCTGAAGAAAAATAATAAGCCTTTTGTGGATATAAATTCATAGGGACAGAGTCGCCTTCTACAACCCACCAAGCACCATCCGAATCAGTTTTAACATTCCAAACTCGTACTTCTATACCCAAATCATTAAAAGTATGTTCGGGTTTGGCACTTAAAACTTTACATTTATCTTGACTCTGCCATTCAACGTATTGAGCAACTTCTTCAAAACTTCTTTTCGACATCGCTATTGCATCCTTCCCATTCATCGCTACTCTCGGTATCCTAATAATACTTCTTCGGAAACTTCTCTTTTCCAAGCTTTCAGAGATACTAATCTATAATAAGCAAAAAGGACGGTTCTTTTTGCTTATTTACCTACTCCAAAAATGACTTACATCATTTGATTTTATCGTTCTATGTATCTAATTTAGTATCCATATAAGCCTGTCCCCAAAACATATTATACTCTACAATTTTCCATCCTTCCCTATATTTCGTTCGCATAATTCGACATATTCTGCACAACAAAAAGAAGCACAATATGCCAAGTGACAAAATCATGCTTCTTCTCTACTTTGTTTATTTATCTAGCCAACATCTACTTCTCTATATAATTCTTCACATTCTTAAGTATTATATCAATAGTTCCATCACAGCGTCTTCCAACCTATTTACTTTATGTGAAATTGTTCAACTGCCTGAACTAAGGTAATTGTTATGTTATTGAGATCCTGTGCTGTCTCTGCTACATTTTGTGACGAGGCACTCATTTCTTCCATGGAGGCTGAGATATCTTCTGCAGAGGAAGATAGTCCTTTTGCTACACTAGATACTGTATCAATTTTTTTGATTATGATATCCTTCTGTCTGTCTACATTGAGCATATCGCTGTTTACTGCATAAAACTTTGGCAGCATTGCTTCAATACTGTTAATTATGCTTCTGAAGGATTCTATAGATTCTCTTACTGTTCCTATTTGATTGTTCAGCTTGACATTCATACTGTCAGAAGTCTTAAGAACCTGACTGCTGTCAACTATGATATTGTCTAATATTCCGTTTATGCTAAAGGAAGATTGCTTTGACTGCTCTGCCAGCTTCCTAATCTCATCAGCTACTACCGAGAAGCCTTTACCTGCCTCCCCTGCTCTTGCCGCTTCAATGGCTGCATTAAGAGCCAAAAGGTTAGTTTGATCCGCTATGGAATTAATCAGATCTGTAATCTCACTGATACGAGATATATTTCCTTCTAAGCTGCCAATTCTATTTCTTACCTGTTCAAAGGAGATATTCACATCCTTGATTGAGCTTTCCAGTTGATAAAGCTGAGCTGAGCTTTGATCCGCTTTTTGATTTACATTGTCAACCTCACCATTTATATTTTGTATGGATTGCTGAGCATTTTCAATGCTGCCTCCAAACTCCTTCAGTATGTCAAGTGCTGCAATAATCTCTTCAGACTGTGAATTTATGCCATCTGCCATATTATTTATGGTTTGTGCCACATCCTCTGATGCAGCAGCCATCTCCTGAGATACCGCTGACAAGGTTTGTGAATATTCACTTACATGACTAGACGTACTTTTTACATCATTTAGTACCTCTGAAGTTCTTGTTGTAAGTCTATTCAAATCATCTGAGATTTGTTTAAATTCGTCTCTGCCCTTCATTACTAGTTCTTCAGTCAAATCTCCTTCTGACATTTTGTTGAGGCTGTTTCGTATTTTTCTCACTCTTTTTGTAATTCCTTGAGAAAATAAGAAGCTTGAGATCATAGATAGTAGCATTATTACAACTGCCAAAACGATTGAATCTCTTATAATCCTATTATTAACCTCTACAAAACTGCTAAAATCCATATCCAGTCCTGCCACACCTACTACATTACCCTTGCTGTCCTTTATGGGTGCATAGGCTGACAATAGGTTGTCTTCATCAAGAGATGCTGTTACAACAGCTTCACCCTTAAATGCTGAAGGCAAGTGCTCATCCATAAAGCCTTCAGCCCCTAGCTCTTCAAAATCAGTAAAGGCTGCATCCACTCCAAAATAAGTCTCGTTATCCTTCATATATACTGTATAGAAATAAGTTACATTTTTATCCGTCTTAAAATTAACCATTTCCTGCTTCAAATCTATGTATTCAGTGCTCGACATACTTCCCGAAGCAACTGCCTTAACATGCTTGTCCCCATCTATTGTATCAGCAGCCTGTATTACCATCTCTAATACCTCAGCTTTTCTTTCACTCATTAGGCTACTAAAGGCAAAAACTACATTTCCTATAAATAATAAAATTGTGATAAGAACTATTAAACTGGTCAATGAAAATATTTTATAACCCAAACCTCTAAACTTAATTTTCAAAAATCTCCCCCCAATCTAAATATATTATTATAATTTAAATATTTCTAAAACTAAAATTTCATGATGAATTTTATTATCTTCAATTTGACCATAATTCATCAAGTATTCAAATTACATTTATAATTATATCATCTTCATCACCGTCTTGCCACATTCTTAGTCAATAAATGAATATTTATAAATGCAATATTCATTTATTATCAATGTTGTAAGTGTAACAAAGCAAGATATCAAAAAAGTAATATCTTAATAAATTTAAAGGTGATTTTATAGTAACCAGAGATGACGGATTTCAAAAGATATCCAAATTAAAATAGAGTTATTAATATAAAAACCGGAAAAAGCACATCTTATCATTTGATAAATACAAGATTGCTTATTCCGGTTTTCTGTTCCATTACTACTTCTCTATATAATTCTTCACATTCTTTAGTATTATATCAATAGTCCCATCACCATTTCTCTTTATCTGAAATTTATCCTTATCATTATAGGCTTCTTCATCTATATATAGCTCTATCGACTTATCTACCTTAAGCCTCTTCCTCTTAAGCTTTTTCTCTGCCCACTCTCTATCAATAGGAATATCAGTTTCGCTGATGCCTTGATTTATAAGAGCGGCTTTGTACTCAGCTTTTCTTTCTGTCGTACTTAGTACATTTTCTGCCAGCCTATCAACATTAAATCTGTCCTCTTGAGTCAAGCTTTCAGAAAGCTTCTTGCGGAAGGTCTCGGCTTCCTGTGCATTGTCCTTGAAGGCTTTGCGTGCAAAGCTCTCTGAGGTTTTTTGGATTATTCTGGTGTTTTCTCTTTTATCCCTCACAGGACTTACCTTCAAGAAGGCTTGGGAAAAATATGCCTCCGACTGCTTATCAAAAACAAGAAAGTCATATTCATCTTCAAGAGCAGAATTTCTTACAAAGGCTGCTTTGAACAGTTTTTGTCCAATTCCGGGAAGCCCTGTCTTGTTTATGCCTATATCAATGGTCAAGTTCTCTCCCTCTTGCTTTATATAGTGGATATAAGAATTTGAATAATTTAGCTTTAGAAGTGCAATTAATGTACCTTGCTGACTATCACAAAGACATACTGCAAAGTCCCCCGAGGGTTCCTTATCTTCGTTTCCCATACATTTAAATATATACTGTGAAAGCTTCTTTGCATTTATTACGAAGTTATCATTGTCCTCAAATATTTCCTTACACAGCTCTCTTGTTATATTTACAGCTCCATCAAATTTACCAGTCTTAGCTTCGTCATCCTTAATACATCTTAATATGTGCTTTTCAACGTATTGATAGGTTTCTTCATTTAGCTCCATTTCATTATCCGAAAGCATTAGATTATTGTTTTCCTTGTCTAATGCACTGAAATATACCTTGTTTATTATTATATCTTCAATAGCCCTCAAATTTCTTCCTCCCCTAAATAGCTGCTTAGCTTATTAACATATAAAGTATACCATGATTTGCATTGGCAAAGTAAAAAAACGAGAGCACTATTTCTGTTTTCTAAGTAAGAATATGAAGAAGGGTCCTCCTATTATGGAGGTCATAACTCCAACTGGTATCTCAACTGGCTGTATCAGAGTTCTGCCTAGAGTATCAGCTAATATAAGCAGTATAGCCCCCAAAATCGCTGAGTAGGGAATTACCTTTTTATTATTTGAACCAACAATCAATCTTACTATATGAGGTGCAACCAATCCAAGAAAACCAATAGTGCCAGATACAGATACAACACTTCCAACTATAATACAAGATATTAACAGTAGTATCCTTTTTAATTTCTCAACATCTATTCCAAGGTATTGTGCAGATTCATCACCCATTGTTAATATGTTCAGCTCTCTTGCATATAACATCAAAACCAATATACCAGGAATAATAGTAATATATGAAATAGCTACCTTGTTCCAGGATGTCAAGGATAAGCTGCCCATAGTCCAAAATACAATGTGTTGTATATTGTCGTTGCTAAGCAGCATCATAAATGCTATGACAGAACTAAGGAAGTAGCTCACTGCTACCCCTGCTAACAACAAGGAATTTACAGATATTTTATGCTTCTTATGAGCTAGGCTGTAAACCAGTATTAAGGTTGCCACCGCTCCTATAAAAGCGAATACTCCCGTTGTCGATATTCCTGCAATACTAAAGCTTACTCCTGTTACAATTGATATTACAGCTCCTAATGCCGCCCCTGAGGACATGCCTAAGGTATAGGAATCCACTAAGGGGTTCTTAAAAATCCCTTGCATTACTCCACCCACTGCTGCCAGTCCTGCTCCTATTACGAGGCACATAAGTACCCTAGGCAGCCTTATTTGCATCAATATAGTGCTATGCTCAGTCTCCTTACCTAAGAGAAGCACATCAATGAATTCTCTAAAGGATATATTTACTGCTCCTACTCCCACTGCCGCAACAACTGCTAAAGCAAGACCAGCAAATAATGCTATCAAAATAGTGTTTTCCTTAAGTCTATTAGTCATAACTCTCTCCTGCCTTGTTCAATAAGTTGTACATTTCTTCCATAGATACAATTATTGAAGCTTGTCTATCCTTGATTTGATTATAAAGTCCTGCTGCAATACCCTCTGTAATATCTCTTTGTTCAAAGCTTTCATCGCCTAGAATAAGTATATTTTTTTGGCAAAGCTCTTTCTCTAATAACACTTGAAGGTTGCATACATTTGCCTTGCCTATATAAAAATCTGTCAGAAGAATGTAATCCGCACTCTCACAGAGCTTTTTATTAGTCTTATATGCCGCATCAGATATACTACTAAAGGGTATATCCTCAGCTGTTTCTAAATCCAAATCCTTTGATATCTTCCAGTCCAGATCACCAATGCTTAGTACACCGCTGCTAACCTCAAAGCCTGAATTATGAAGCTTCGATATAATTTCGTTGCCGCTGCCCCCACCGCTAATAACATGAACCTTGATGTTATTCTTCTTTATCTCAGGTGCCGCAATTGAATAAATGTAAGGCTTATTAGTCAAGGCTGAAACCTCAACATGAACATTTATGTTGAAAATACTTTTTATATTTTCTACTGTCAAAGCTTCTTTAGGAGTTCCCTCGTATGCTACTTCCCCATCCTTCAGCATTACAATATGGTCACTGTAATTAGCAGCCATATTTAAGTCATGGAGCACAGCTATAACTGTCAAGCTCTGATCCATAGACAGCTTCTTAATCAAGGTTAATATCTCTATTTGATGTTGCAAATCCAAATGGGCTATTGGTTCATCCAGCAAGAGTATTTTGGGTTGTTGTGTAAGTGCTTGTGCGAGAATCACTCTTTGTCGTTCTCCTCCACTAAGCTCATTGAAACTTCTATCTCTTAAGTGGTATGTATTGGTATATTCCATATTTTGAATCGCTATTTCTTTATCCTTAGCAGTCTCTCCCTTAAATCTGCTTATATAGGGGTATCTGCCCATAAGTACCACATCAATTACCTTATAGTCAAATTCCAAAGCTGTATTTTGGGGCACTACTGACATAAGCCGTGCTATTTCTTTCTTGTGCATGGAAGCAAGGACTGTACTATTGACAAGAATCCTGCCCTGCCTAGGCTTAAGCACTGCACTTATAGTCTTTAGCAAGGTGCTTTTCCCTGACCCGTTTGACCCGATGATGCTGGTAAATTCACCCTGCGGAAGCATAAGACTTATATCCCTAAGAACATCCTTGTTGTTATATCCAAAGCTTAAATTTTCTATGTCGATTTGATAATTCATATATATCAGGCCCCTCTATTGCAATGCATATTATATGTGCCAGCCGAATCCATTCAGCTGGCACTATTATTAAATATCTATTCTATCCCGTGTAGTACCTTTGCGATTTCTTCAATTGCCTGTACTATTCTTGGGCCAGGTCTGGACACGATGTTATCGTCGCTCATTAAGTATATCTTGTTGTTCTTAACACTGTCAAGATTCTTAAATAGCGGACTATCCCTGTAAAAATCTGCTGTAACTCCTTCGTTTGTTGCGTGTTTTGATGAAAACAAATATTCCGGATTATCCTTTACCAGCTCTTCTATACTATACTTTGCCCAATATTGAACCTTCTCTGCTGTATTAATCCCTCCTGCTGCCTTTATAACATCATTTATAAAGGTACCTGATCCAGCTGTTGAAAGAGGGTCAGTCCATACTACATAGAAAACTGATTTTGGAGTCTTCCCCTTAACCTTGTATTGAATTTCTGCTATTTTATCTTTCATACCCTTTACAACTTCCGCTGCTTTTTCATCATTGCCGCTAACCTTGCCCACAAGTGCAATTGAATCAAAAATACTGTTAAAATCAGTTGCTTCTGTAGAAACTACAGGTATATTTAATTGCTCTAAGCTTGTAATCAAATCTTCTTGTATGTATCCACCTGCCAAAACCACATCAGGCTTTAACTTTTGTATAAGCTCCAGATTTGGTCCTTCAAAGGTGCCTATTTTTTCAACCTCCAAAACCTCAGCTGGATAGTCACAATAGCTTGTGACGCCAACAACTTTATCTCCTGCACCCACTGCATAAAGTATTTCAGTGTTTGCTGGTGACAGTGATATTATTCTCTCAGGTACCTTATCAAAAGTTATTTGTCTACCCTTAATATCAGTAATTTCAATTTTTGTATCTGCTGCCTGTGTTTCTGTTGATTCAGAATTTGCAGGCTGCTGTGCCTGACAAGCTGATAAACCCACTATTAATACTATTGATAAGATTAATGCTAATATTTTCTTCAATTCTTATTCTCCCCTCAAATTATGCTTCATTTTTAACTGTCAGTTTATACAAACCTTCTACGTATTGCATCTTAAGCTTAACATTTGGTATTCTGATAGCACTTTGTCCAAATAAAAAATTCCTTCTACTACAAATAGAAGGAATCATAAAAGCTCTGCCGTGTTTCAGCAAATACACCTCCCCATCTCCCGTAGGTTTGCATCGTACTTGTTCAGGCAGGTCTCCTGGCTGGGGTTCATTGCATGTCTAAACCTTCCCAAGGACAAGACTTTCATCTTTGCTTCCTCAGTGGTATTTCTAGACTGCTCACCTTTACAGTGGCGGGACCGCATGGGATTTACACCCATTTCCCTATTAAGGCGCTTTTATTTATAGCGCACACCTAAACAGTTATTCAGTTTTCTCAATTTTAACACAGTAGTTTAGGAAAGGCAATATTATATATTTTTTAAGTTTCTCCATTTTTTAATAAATGTTAATTAGGTATCCACAAGCTAAAAAAATGTATATTGCACCTTGCCCTTGTTAAAGAGGTACTAGTGACTTTATAAAGCTTCAAAATCTTTAAATGCGGAAACTTAATATATATTTACATTTGTTGAATTTTATATTATAATAACCATCGAGTTACTTATTTGGTATAAAAAGAGGGGTAATAAATAAGATAACTATAGTATAAATAACCTATGTAGTCGAAAGGAAGATAAATATGAAAAAGAATTATAAATCATTATTTGCAATATGTTTAGCTTTAATATTCTGTTTCTCATTTTTAACAACTTTTGCTGATTCATCTATTGATTTAAAAAATGATAAAAAGATCACTAAAGCATATGATTATCCTGTAAAACCGAAAACTGAAGAATGGAAAAAGCTTAAGACAAGAATGGAAAAGATTGATGTATGTCAAATTCCAGAATCCATTTTGAATAATATGACAACAAAAGCATTGGTAGAATCAGTAATGAACTATCCATTACTGATAGATATTGTTGCAAGAAACAGTAATCAAGAAGGATTCGATGCAGTCTACCGTGTTTTTAATGGCTTACAGGAATTAACAAAAAGGTCTGATGCAATTTATGAGTTAAAACAGTACCAGAATAAGGTAGATTCTTTTAAAACAGAAGACTCTGAAATAATTGTTCAAAAATATTGTATTAAAATTTTACTTGAGTGTATTAATCTTGATATAGATAGTAGTAATAAAAGTAGTATTGTTTATCCATCACTTACCTATAGTTCTGTATATACGCCTAGAGGTACGACAGTCTCTACTTATTATAATTCCACTTGGGCTGATCTTGGAATAACATTACAAATTGCAATTGCAAATCGAGATGCTTTTTTAAGTAGATATCCTAGTACAGTAGAAGTAAGTCCTGTGAGTCCTGCATATAATTGTCATTCATATGCATGGTATTCAACAAGTTCAAGTAATCTGCATTGGATGGATAACCCAAGTGCATATATGACAGATGGTAGTTATATAAGTTCTACCTGCATAAATGGAAATAGGGTGTATTATGGTGCAGGAAATCATTCAGCTATCGTAGTTGATGCTGCAAGTTGGACTATACGCGTTAGATCAAAGTGGGGACCGAATGCAGTGTTTGAACATGACCTTCTTGATTGTCCATATACTGAGGGAAGTTATAATATATCTTATTGGATAAGAAATATGAATCAGTATATTAGATAATTCTATAGATTGGAAAGTACAATGTTCCTTCTAAGTTTGTTTAATAGAGTTATCTACTTGTATATATAAAATTAAATAATCTATAAAAACTTTACTATCAAAGATTAGATTTTTTAAGTAACTCAAGTATCTCACAAACAAATTATACTTAAACCTTGTGTGCGGAATAATTTGTGGACAATAAACTAAATTTTTATAACTAATCATATAAAAAACTCCTATCTAGTTTTTATTTCACTTTTACTAGAAAGGAGTTTTTTTATATTATATTTAAATATACTGCATCACGTTTTCTATATCTAACATTTTCTATAAGTCAACTACTTATCTGATTTTATCACAAAAGCATAAATATATTCTTTATCGCCCCATATTGCTGTTACCTTAAACCCTCTAGACTGTTTCTTATTTGGAGCCATTTCTGAACTCAGTCCCGTACTGGGGTTTCCTTCCAAATAGAAACTAAAGTTACTGCCTTCATTTACAAGTGGAATATCAATATCCCATTTGTCAGAATACAAATTTCCTCCATCTGAATTCAACAATATGTCTTTGACAGAAACATCGTCAGGTGCTATATTTCCAAAATTAAGAGTTACTTTTTCACCCTTTTTTATATATTTAATATCTGTCGATGTATTATTCTCAAAAGCATATTTGAAAGCATTCATTTCATCATAAAATTTAGTATCTCCAGACTTAACCAAAACAACACTTTTAATACTTTCTTTACCGGCAGTTACCTTTAACTGATGATCAATATTATCTGTATTTTTACTTTCCTCAGTTCCCTTACAGCCGCCACATCCAAGTAATGCAATTATTAATAATAAAAGTATTAAGCTATGTTTCATATAAACACCCCCTTCTTTAATAATTAAATTTCTATTTCATCTCAATGCTATAAATTACTATTTGCTAAATAAGACTATTAGATTAAGTGAGTTCTATCTTTTTTATTCAATAGCATATCTTTCAAAATATTATTAGATATTTTGCATGATTCATATGCAGTACCTATCAATTTATTCCTATATCTCCATAATATAATTTGTTAATACTCTAATAATTCATATATATTAATAATATATGATTTTCTAGATTATATTTATACCCTGTACAGATAATAGCAATAAATAACATATCCTTGTAAGCATACCATATGAATATTTATATGGCAATATTTGTTATCTAATATTTTTTCATTTTTTACAACGTATGATAATTAAGTTATCCACAAGATAAGAGAAACTCAAATATATCTTTTTATTTTTTCAAGTGTCATCTGTTGCTAATTTTTTGGTATAATAACTATAGTACATAATGTTTCATATACAGCTATGCTGTAATTTATAATCATCAGGAGGTATTGAAATGCCATTAGTAACAACTACAGAAATGTTCAAAAAAGCCTATGAAGGCAATTATGCAATTGGTGCATTCAACGTTAACAATATGGAAATAATTCAAGGTATTGTTGACGCTGCTAAGGAAGAAAAATCACCTTTGATACTTCAAGTATCAGCAGGAGCTAGAAAATATGCAAAGCATGTTTATCTGATGAAGCTTGTAGAAGCAGCAATTGAAGACACTGGTCTCCCAATAGCTCTTCACTTGGATCATGGCGAAGATTTTGAAATCTGCAAATCCTGTATCGATGGCGGTTTCTCTTCAGTTATGATTGACGGCTCTAGGTATTCCTTTGAAGAAAACATAGCTATAACCAAAAAAGTTGTAGAGTACGCTCACCAAAGAGGCGTAGTAGTAGAAGCAGAGCTGGGTAAGCTTGCAGGAATAGAAGATGCTATAGTGGTTGATGATAAGGATGCTATATACACAGACCCTGACCAAGCAGTTGAGTTTGTGGAAAGAACAGGGGTTGACTCCCTTGCTATAGCAATAGGTACCAGCCATGGTGCATACAAGTTTAAGGGCGAGCCAAAGCTCGATTTTGAAAGGCTTGAAAAAATAACAAACCTGCTTCCAAACTTCCCACTTGTTCTTCATGGAGCTTCAACAGTTATACCTGAATTTGTTGAGCTATGCAATAAGTACGGTGGAAATGTTCCAGGAGCTCAGGGTGTTCCTGAGAACCTGCTTAGACAAGCCACTCAGCTGGGTGTATGCAAAATTAATATTGACACAGACTTAAGACTTGCAATGACAGCTTCTGTAAGAAAGCATTTGTATGAGAACCCAGGAGATTTTGACCCTAGACAATTCCTAAAGCCTGCTAGGCAAGCAATAAAGAACATGGTTGCTCATAAGATGAAAAACGTATTGGGCAGCAGTAATAAGCTGTAGAATATAAAAAAATGGCATATAACCGCAAAGGTTATATGCCATTTTTTTAATTATCCTTTAATCATCTCAGTAAAGCTTGGGCATTCATGACTAAGCATAGAATATATTGCTAAATCACAATATTTTCCTCTTGAGAAAACAGCTTCGCGTTTAGTTCCCTCAAAGGTAAAGCCGCACTTCTCTGCTACTCTTCGACTGCCGATATTTTTCATGTCAGCATGCACCTCTAGCCTATGAATAATCTTAAGTTCAAATAAATATGCTGAGAAAAGCTTGAGAGCCTCAGAGGTATAACCTTTGCCTCTATCCTCACTTTTAAATATATTATATCCTATTTCAAAGCCTGGCATATATCTTACTCCTTTGAAGTATGATATATCTCCTAGAAGTCTTCCTTCTTTATTAGTAATTAATAAGACACCAAAGTCTTCCTTCCAGAAGCCTGTCTCTTGATAATCCTTCTTGTACATTACTTCATTCATCATATGTGGAGATAAAAACTCTCCCCTTTGCGCTACATCACTTTGTAACATTATTATTTTATCTAAATCATCTTGTTCTACTGGTCTCAAATTTATATTTTTACCCTGTATCATAGCTTGCACCCCTTCTTTTCTAAATATAAATATCCTATATTATAAAGTTGCTTTTTCTATTTTTTCAGTTCTTCAAGTATCCATTGTGTAACCTGTCTCACTATAGGACCACAAATTTCTTTATGCATTCTTTCTTTGTTCTGTGCCATTACCTCAGAGTTCTTCAAATCAAGCTCTGTAATGTCTCGACAAGCAACAGAATTATACTTTTCCTTAAATTTATTGAAGATTACATCAGCAGAAATATAGGAAGGGTCTCTTGGTTCCTCATTATTATTTCTTCCCTTTATCATTCCCGAGGCTATAAACGCAGCTGACAATGCACCACAGTTACTTCCATTTTTGCTCATTCCACTTCCAAATGGAGTAGCAATTTTAAGTGGCATTTCTTTATCAACACCCATATAATCACATACCGCCAAAACAACGGACTCACAGCAGTTATAGCCACTGTTGAAATAATCCTCTGCTTTGTTTTGTACCTCTACAAATCGTTCTCCCATGTTACCCCTCCTAATTCTATAATCTAGTATCCATCCAGCTATTTATCTTATCTAATACCTGCTCTCTTTCGGGATCATTTAATATTTCATGATAGAAGTCATCATATGAGATAAACTCCTTATCCTTTGAGCTTATACCTTGATAAAATTGTCTCACGACTTCCGAATCCACCACTATATCACCGCCTGCTTGCAATATGAGACAAGGGACTGTAAACTCTTTTTGCATTTCCACTAGTAAATTCCTTGCTTTCTCAAGCTCAACAAACCACTTGGCTGTTACCTTGCTGCAATTAAGTGTGTCTCTATTATAAAACTCTGCAATATCCTTATCTCTGCATACCATTTCACCCTTTAGCCCAGAATCTATCTTAAGCTTAGGGCATATTGATGCAGCCACCTTCCCTATTAGATATTTTACCTTCGGTATATCAATTTTATCCTTTATATAAGGAGAAGAAGCAATTACCCCATTAATCTCTCTGCTTCCTCCACTTAACATATAGTATAGCACTATAAGTCCTCCCATACTGTGTCCAAGGAGATATGTAGGCTTCTTATTGTCAATGCGATTCAAGAAGAACTCCACATCCTTTATATAATCCTTTATGGAATTAATAAACATCCTTGTACCATCACTTAAACCATGCCCAACTAAATCTCCTGTATATACGTTATAGCCATTCTCTACAAAATACTCCGCTGTCTTTATATACCT
The DNA here is from genome assembly GCA_049684915.1 of Lutisporaceae bacterium. Classification (GTDB taxonomy): domain Bacteria; phylum Bacillota; class Clostridia; order Lutisporales; family Lutisporaceae; genus GWB2-37-7. The sequence continues at coordinate 13,803 of JBAVGO010000008.1, forward strand.
TCCCGAGTGTTCTCCCGCTCCATGAATAATTATCAGGTTAGCCTTACTTTCATCACTTACCCATTCCCGAACATAGGTTGAGTTAATTTTTGCTTCTTGCATATTAGAACCTCCCTTATTATATATCAAGGTCTTAACAACCGTATTCTGTCCATATAATAGGATATTAGTCTGGATAAAACATAATCGTATATAAGAAATACCGCTTGAGCTGCAATAATCAATGCTCCAGTAATCAAAGTCGAAATTTCAGGTATATTTATTGGGGAAATTCCAAGCAACCTAATATAAATAAAATAACCCGTTATTGCCAGCACATTGATTGCCACAAGCTTAAGCACAATCTCTGATTTGACACTGCTCAGCTTTTCTATATGATACTTTATAATTGGATAACCACCGAAAAATAGGACAAATAATAAAAACGCATTTATGCTACCGGTAAGTAAAAATATTAAAGCTGCCGATGCTACATAGGTCACTGTTCCCCATTTAACCCCTAGCTCGATAACAGCACAGGCTATAATTAATGAGGATATGGCATACATACCCAGCTTACCCGTAGGTAAATAAGCAGCTATATATACTATAACCACGCACAAGGCTGTCAAAATACCTCCAAAAGCTACTTTCCTGCTCATATTATCCCTTCCTTTAACAGCAGCCTATAAAGTCTCCACCACCACACTCGCAGCAGCAATCTGTACAATAAAGACAGGTGCATAATTGACACATATCAGGGTCATTGCCATAGCCCCTTCTATTATTAGATGAGGCTTGATATCCTCTGTTTGCATTATTCATTGAGTTAAATGCATTTTTATACTCAAGATTTCTTGGTTCCATATTGACCGCAGTTTGAAGATGAGTATAGGCTTCGTTATACCAACCCTTTCTCATGCTGATTATACCCTTCAGATAAAACCATTCTGCATTCCTGCTTCCTATTCTGTCCAAAAGCTGCTCCGCTGCAATTATGTTGCCTGTATTTACATAGGTTCTTACCTGAGAAAGCGAGCTGTCGCCACCTTGATATCCATTATTGTAGTTATCGTTTCTTCCATTACCGTTTTCATAGCTTTTCATCAAGTGATCATAAGCTTCGTTAATTTCCTTTAGCTTTTCCTCTGCTAAGTCAGAAAGAGGATGATTTTGATATTGATCTGGATGATACTTGCGTACCAGCTCCTTGTATGCCCTTTTTATCTCCTCAATACTACTTCCTTCGTGTACCCCTAATACCTCATATGGATTTTTCACTTATCTCCACTCCCTTACAATTGTGTTGTTCGCACTGATTGCATAATATATTATTTGTTTTACTGTTCATACCCAAATAAACTATATTTTCTATTATACCCTTATGATACATATCCAAAAGCTCTATTGAGCCAGCTGACTGACCCAGAGTATATATTAAGTCTCTTTCTATGTCAGATTTTATACTTATCTTAAATTCCTCCGCTGACTCATTTTTATGCTTGTATTGGAGCAGTAAAGGATTATAGCTGCCACTATTTATATCTTTTTCTATATCGTCATAAGCATCAATCGTATAGACCCACTTACCAATATTATACCCCAGCCATTCCATTGCACGTGCTGTGTCCTTGTCGCAATCCTGACTGCCAACAAGTAGTATTTCTCTTATCATTTCCGCAAAAGGCTCTGCAGCTGCATCTACTTTACTGCATTTATCCTTTTCCAGCTTACTAAGCTTCTCTAATGATGTTTTTATCGCTATGTCTATCTTAGGATTCCTGCTGGAAGCCTTTTTGTAGCCTCCATTAAGCAAGAGCTTAGCCCCAAGTGATAATACATTTCTCTCGTCATTCCAATTATCAATCAACTTATAATACGTTAAAATAACATTTATGTCTGCCGCAAAATCCACATACTTGTTATTCTTCACAACCCATTTCTTTTTTAGTGGATTTGCTATGCACGTTTCTTTTTTTAGTGTTGGTTTTTCCTTATTTACTGCCGCAAGTAAAAGTCCTAAGAACACCGCCTCATAGTTTAGTGCAAACCTAGACATAAAGCCGAAGCTTCTGCCCATAGATTTGCATACTCCACAGTAATATGCTCTAAACAGCTCATATTCCTTCATCTTAAGCTCTTGCTTTTCTGGCATTATATATCCAAACATGTTTTCTCCTCATCCTCCCAAGTCAAAGCTCTGGAAACTGCCTTTTTCCAACCCTTACATAACACTTCTCGTTCTGATTCCTGCATATTTGGTGAAAAGCTCCTGTTAATACTCCATTTATCAGAAAGCTCCTGTTTACTGCTCCAGTAGCCCACTGCCAAGCCTGCAAGGAAGGCAGCTCCCAAGGCTGTTGTCTCCGTTACCTGAGGTCTGCTTACAGGCACTCCCAATATATCCGACTGAAACTGCATAAGGAAATTGTTTGCTACTGCTCCACCGTCTACCTTTAGCTCCTTTAGGGATATTCCAGAGTCCTGCTGCATCGCTTGCAATACATCTCTAGTTTGAAATGCAATTGATTCCAGTGCAGCTCTTATTATATGATATCTATTCGCTCCCCTTGTTAGTCCTGTTATAGTTCCTCTTGCATACATATCCCAGTAAGGAGCCCCTAAGCCTACAAAAGCAGGTACTACAAATACTCCATTGCTGTCCTTCACCTTTGTAGCATAATATTCACTATCTGCCGCTTCATCTATTAGCTTAAGCTCATCCCGAAGCCACTGTATTGTTGCACCTCCCATAAAGATACTGCCTTCAAGTGCATATTCCAGCTTGTTATCCACATTCCACGCTATAGTCGTAAGCAAGCCATTATTTGATACAATCATGTCCGCTCCAGTGTTCATAAGCATGAAACAGCCTGTTCCATAGGTATTCTTTGCCATGCCAGGTTGATAGCACGCCTGTCCGAATAGTGCTGCTTGCTGGTCTCCTGCGACTCCTGCAATAGGTATGAGGGTTCCCCCAAATACATTGGCATCTGTGTATCCATAGACCTTACTGGAGGGCATTACCTCAGGCAGTATAGACGATGGAATACAAAGCTCCTTCAAGAGATATTCATCCCATGTCAAAGCCTTTATGTTGAAAAGCATAGTCCTTGAAGCGTTTGAGTAGTCTGTCACATGCACCTTACCTCTTGTAAGATTCCAAATCAACCAAGTATCAATATTCCCAAACAACAGCTCACCAGCTTCTGCCTTCTGCCTTGCTCCTTCTACATTATCCAAAATCCACCTTATCTTTGTGGCTGAGAAATATGCATCTATTACAAGTCCTGTATTAGTTTTCACATAGTCCTCTAGCCCTCTGTCCTTCAGCTCTCGGCATATGTCGGCAGTCCTTTTGCATTGCCATACTATAGCATTACATATTGGCTTACCTGTGTTTTTATCCCAAACAACAGTAGTCTCCCTCTGATTGGTTATGCCTATTGCTGCGATTTCCTCTGGTCTTACTCCTACTGTCTCCATAACCTCCCTGGCAACACCTATCTGGGTACCCCATATCTCCATTGCATCATGCTCCACCCAGCCTGCCTTGGGATAAATCTGGGTTATTTCTTTTTGTGCTACATTTACTATGCATCCCTCATGGTTGAAAAGTATAGCCCTAGAGCTTGTAGTACCTTGATCTAAGGCTAATATATATTTATTTTGCATAAGCTCCCCTCCCATATCCCTTTACATTTATATAGCTTCCTGCGGCGGCTCTTCATCATCTAAAACTTCTTCTTTATTAGATATCATAAGCCCCGAGCCTATAACACAGCCTACCAACCAAATACTGCAAGCCATAATGAAAAGTATCCTCGTGGACCATTGATTTCCCATAATACCTGCTATAGCTACTGCCGCTGCCATAAACACTTGGTTTATTATGTTCATGGTACTGCTTACTCTTCCCAACATCTCGTGCTTCGCTACATGCTGGGTTATTGTTTGTGTACTTATACCCATTCCTGATATAAACACTCCAACTAATGTGCCCCATATTATAAATATACTAAAATTCAGTGTTGTTATTTGCATAAATATTGTAATACCTGTCATAAGCGTAAATATACTGTAAAGAAGCTTATATGACTTTGATTTCTTTACTCCAATCAGTAAAATCACAGTAGTACCAATAACGCTGCCAAGCCCTTGCATTGCAACAAGCCTACTAAAATCCGCTGCCGGTCTTTGGAGTCCTTCTATTACATATGGCAGCCAAAGCGGACTAATAAAGCCCTGCCCAAACTGCGTTATCATAGTGGTAATCATAATTATTTTCAAATACTTAGAGTTAACCATGAACTTTAGACCTTCTCCGATATCACTAAGTAATAGTCTGGGTGTAATAAGCTTTCTTGCATCTTCTTGTCTCTTTGGTATATTTATAAAATACAATGCCATTGCTGAGACTATAAAAGAAACCATATCCACCAGCAATACAGACCTAGCACCAAAAGCTGTTATCAATGCTCCTCCAACTAAGGGTGATGCAAATTGTAGAATGTTACCACTTACTCCAAATATAGAGTTTGCCGACATCAAGTCTCCCTTTTTAATTATAGCTGGAATAGAGGAGTTAAATGCCGGTCCAAAAAAGATTCCTATTAAGGACTTAAGAAAGACTACTATATAAATCATAGTTAATAGATATTTGTCTGGTGAAAGTATAAGTACTAATGTAAGCACTGCTCTTAACAAATCTGAGAAAATCATTATATTTTTTCTGTTCAAGCGATCCACTAAAGCCCCTGCAAAGGGTCCTATAAGTAAAACAGGTATTACTCTAACCAGTACTGACAAGCTAAGAGCTGACTTGCTTCCAGTCAAATTATATACAATCATCGGTATTGCCAGAAAGGTTACCATATCTCCAAAGGTACTGATTCCATGACCAGCCCATAGCTTTAAGAAGTTTCTATTTTTGAATACTCTTATCCTATCGTTCATATTTACCCCCACTTATATGTTTTGCATTAAACATATTCCTTGATTTATATTATAAGCCTTAGTTGTATTTCAACTGACTAAAAAGCTTTGAGAAGGTTTTTTCTCCATAAGTCTCAAAACAGACAGTTATATTATCATCGTCCTCTCTAACTACTCTTCCTACCCCATATTTATTATGCTGCACTAATACCCCTTGGCTTTCTATATCCTTTTTAATATTCTGCGATACTTCAATCAATTCCTGTTTCTTATTATCTATATTCTGCTTAATTTCTTTTCTAAGAGCTGTCAGTCCCGAAGCACGGCTTCCATAATCCTCACTTTGTATCAATTCATTTGGTATCAGTCTTAAAAAGGGACTGGGCACTCCATAGACTCCAAAGTCCTCAGGTGAAGTATGATAGGATATCTCCAAATAATCCTTTGCCCTTGTTACTCCTACAAAGAATAACCTCTGCTCTTCCTTTTGTTCCTCTTCGTTTCTTGCTAGTGGAATGTTCCCAAGATTGGCACCAGAAATAAATACATGACTAAATTCTAAGCCCTTGGAGGCGTGCAGAGTCATAAGCTTTACAGAGTTTTCTTCCTTATTCACAGTATCCCTGAGTATCTGACTGCCATATAGAGAAGAAGTATTCACAAAATCTCTTATACCTTCAAAAATCCTTGAACCTCGAAACTCAATATATTTCCAGATTTCCTTAAGGTATGATATAATTAGCTCCGCATCCTCTTTAAAGGTAATAGAGGTGGGCATAAGATATAAGCTTAAGTCAAAATAATCAAAAAGCTCTTCTGGTAAAATAGCCTCTTTGCTACCGCACCACTCTCCGAAGCTTGTTATGCTAATTATAAGCTTTGAAGCTTCACTGCTTAGGTTTGGTTTACTTATCTGTTTATCTGTCATGCCTAAGCCATACCTATTTTCCTTAAGTACAAAGCTTAAGCTGTCACTATCATTATTATTCACTGCCGCCTTTAGCAAACGTACAAGCCAATAAAGCACAGGTATATCCTTTAGGGTCTTTCTAATTGATATCTCATGAGGAATACCTTGCTGCGTAAATACATCTCTAAATACCTCAGCATTCTTTTGCTTACGGTAGAATACTGCTATATCACTAAACCTTATGCCAGCAGTCGCAAGCTTGTTTATAGCTTCGCAAAGATATATGGCTTCGTTAAAGGTGTTATAGTGTTTTTTTATTACTATAGGCTTTCCCGCTCCCCTAATGCCCTCAAGACCTTGACTGTTCTCCAACAAAGCTTTTGCTGCGCTTAGAATGTTTGAGGTTGATCTATAGTTTATGGGTAGGGTCAGCTCTCTGGCATTATATTTATCCTTAAAAACCTCAAAAGAGCTTGCATTGCTCCCTCTCCAAGAGTATATTATCTGGTTTGGATCACCTACAGCAAAAAGCTTTGCTTTGTTCTTCCCCAGCACTTCAATAAAATCAAGCTGTATACTGTCGCAATCCTGATACTCATCTATTATTATCCATTCCGAATGGAAGGGTGCTTCTGTTAGTAAAGCTATTGAATACTCCATAAGATCGTCAAACTCCATGACATTGGATTTGACCTTCTCACCTTTTAACACATTATAGAACTCCCTAAGGTCGTCATCATTCTTCATATTTCCATACAGCATACTACCCTGCTTAAGCTTATCCAACCTCTTATGAAGCTTGTTTCTGTACTTGACAGAAAATTTGTTTTCATTTATGACACGGTCATATAACTCTAATGCATCATCTGTATCAACTACAGAGAAATTACTTGTAAAGCCCAGTTTATGAACAGGAAGTACACTAGCTAGCAAGGTTCTGGCAACACTGTGAAAGGTGCCAAAAAATTTCATATCCTCATCCTTCACATTACTGTCCAGTCTCTTTAACCGTTCTTTTATTTCCAAAGCTGCCTTGTTTGTAAAGGTAAGCACTGCCATGCTTTGTAGTGCTACACCCTTTACAAAGCGAAGATACATTATTTTGTTAATAAGCACTGTAGTCTTTCCGCTTCCTACATGAGCATTAACCAGCAGTGCATTGCTGTGATCTATTACCGCCGCCTTCTGATACTCATTTAGCCTTTCAAATTCCTTGTCCAGCTCTTCATAAGTAAGCTTTTGACTATCATCACAGCTATTTTTCAGTTTGTAGTATAAGTTCTCTAGCATGTACTTCACCTACTTTACCAAGTCATCATATCTCCTCATAAGCTTTTCTTTGACATCGCTATTGACATTTCCTATTGTTTTAACAGCTATATCAAAGCCCTTTGGAGCCTCTACATATCTCTTAATCACATTAACTAATCTATTCTTGTTTGAGCTGTCTAGCATCCAATCCTCATAGAATTTAAAATCTGTCATAAACACCAACACAAAGCCTTGAACCTCAACACTTTGTATAGTGCTCAAAAAGCTGTTGAGATACTCTCCTTGAGCACGTAGATAGTTAACAAACTCCTGCCATCTTGCCGGAAGCTCATTTAACTTGCACATATAATCGATTACTATCTTTGGTGCTTTTTCAGGCTTCTTTATATCTATTGGAGCATCTGACTGCTCCAGCATACACTTCAAGCCCCAATTTACAAGCTTCTTATCAAGATGATAATCACCTACACAAGCAGGACAGCCACTTTCACAACGACAGTTTTGTACAAGTATAACTGCATCATTTATAATCTCTCTGCTTAAATCATAGGCCTTCTCTGTAAAACCTAACCCACCTGGATATAAATCATAAAGCAAAATGTGGGATTTTTTTACTTCTCCCCATTCATTTTTTGTATTAAATACCGTTCCTGACATATCCTCTAAGGT
>JBAVGO010000009.1:0-23135 GCA_049684915.1 Lutisporaceae bacterium
TCAAAAATCGGAGTTGCACTTAGACTGGAGTATAAGTCTCTGTCATGTGTTTTTATGCGTACTACTCTATCTAAAACCTTAATGCCTCTCTTCATGTATGCAATTGGCATCTCTTCAAAAGGAATCATTGTACCATCAAGTTCATAATACCTGAAAGGAGCTTCCACATCATATAAATTCTCTAAATCCAAATTAAAATACTCTATAGCCGCCTTATTTTGCATTATGTATCTTTCATCTTGGTCAAGTATATACATTATATCTGACATATTATCTATAATAGCTTCTAACTGTTTATTTTGACTTACAAGTCGTTGTCTATAATTTACCTTTTCTGTTACATTATTTTGAGCAATAACAAGATATTTAACCTTATTATAATCAAGCATTGGAGCTATGCTTAAATCAAAATACTCCAGTTTCTCAGTAATAGGATTTAAAATCGGATACTCCATATTTACAACTGCCTTTTTATTTTGAATTACCAATTCACATTCTATTCTAGTAGGACTTTCTAGCCAACCCTGAATAAATTCATATACTTTCTTACCAATTATATCTGTTTGATAATAAAGGTCATATATAATTTTTTTATATTCCTTACTTGCTTTAAGAAGTGTAAAATCCTCCGCACTATATATGGCAATACCCGTAAAATTATCAGATATAAGTTGGTGAGTATAACTAAGTGGATTATTAATACTTAAAAGTGGTCTTTGAACAAAAAATAAATAAGTTAATTCATTTTCCAAATCCTTTTGTAAATCTATACTGCCTTCTTTAAAATCAAGGAGTTTGTTGAAAAAGAAAAAACTTTCTATGAGCATAAATTCATCTATACATGTTACTTTTTTATTAATCTTTAGCTTATCGTTTAATATATACAAAACATCTTTCCCAATTATTTCCTCCCTATTGTAGCCTGTTAATACCGAAAAGCTGTAGTTTATATCAACAGTTAAGTCTTGATGTATACATATATATGGCTCCTGCATAATTTCTTTATCATTTAAAGCATTCATAAATTGGCACCTCCACAAGTAAAATAAAGAATGGAAATATTTCTACATATAGAGTATTTTATCGTGAAACTGTGACAATATCTATACTTATTTATGATAATTGAAAAATTTTTACATAAAAGAATAAAAACACCTTCTATAAATTCAATGCTTCTGCCAAAGCATTCACTGCGTTTTGCTTGTCTGCTGAATTTATAGTACAGCTTATGCTTATTTCTGAGGTAGTTACTTGCTTAAACTCAATATTGTAGTCAGAAAAAATGTTGAATACCTTAGCCGCTACACCAGATTGCCTCATCATGCCTATACCAACAACTGAGAGCTTTGTGATATTGCTTTCCATACTGACTTCAATTTCAGGCATTTCTGTATGCAGCTCTTTTTCTGCCGCTTCCATTAAGTAGCTATCATCAGTAGAGCAGGTAAAGGATACATTAACATAACCTTCAAAAGGCGCCGTTTGGCTTATCATATCGATATTTATGTTGTGCTTTGCCACTTTATCAAAAATTGCAGCTATGTTTTTTGATTTATACAAAACATTATTAACCGTTATCATCAATATATTATCATTTATAGTTAAACCTGTTATTACTTTACCTTCCATGGTCTCATCAAACTCCTTTATCATTGTCCCTATTTTGTCGCCATGTGTCATTGCTACATATATAGGTATGTTATATTTAAAGCCTAGCTCAACTGCTCTTGTTTCCATTACCCCTGCTCCAAGGCTTGCCATTTCCATCATTTCCTCATAGCTTATAGCATCCAGCTTCTTTGCATTTTTGTATATTCTAGGATCAACACTATATATACCCTCAACATCAGTATATATTTCACAAGTGCATTTTAACTTAGCTGCCAAAGCCACTGCTGTGGTGTCAGATCCTCCTCTTCCCAGTGTTGTTATATCTCCATTTTCATTTATACCTTGAAAGCCAGCAACTACTACGATCTTACCTTCACCCAAATGTTTTTTCACATTTTTAAGATCTATATCTGTTATGTGATTTTTTGTATGCAAGCCATCTGTCTTTATACCTGCTTGAAAGCCTGTCAAGGATATTGAATCATGTCCATATTCATGAAAAGCCATTGAAAGTAAAGAAATCGAAATTTGCTCCCCTGTGGACACAAGCATATCAAGCTCTCTTTTGTCTGGATTTTGCGAAATCTCCTTTGCCATAGCTATCAGGCTATCAGTGGTTTTTCCCATAGCAGATACAACAATTACCATGTCATTACCCTGTTCTTTTCTCTGTATTACCTTTTTTGCAACTGCTTTTATCCTTTCAATAGTTCCTACGGATGTTCCCCCAAACTTTTGTACAACAACTGCCATCTTTATTTCCTCCTATATATTGCGATAAAGCTTTATACAAGCATATCGTTTCTTAAAATATCATCATAGCTTTCTCGTTTTACCGTTAGCCTTGCTTTACCATCGTTTACAAATACTACTGCCGGGCGAGGTATTCTGTTATAATTGCTGGACATGCTGTAATTGTATGCCCCTGTACTTAGTACCGCCAGAATATCACCCCTCTTTGTCTCTGGAAGTTCAATATCTTTAATTATTATATCTCCTGATTCACAGCATTTACCAGCTATGGTATAAAGCATATTTCCCTCAGCTCCAGCCTTATTAGCAATAATTGCTTCATATTTGGCGTCATACAGTGCAGTCCTTGGGTTGTCGGACATTCCCCCATCTACAAATATATAGTCTCTTCCACCCTGGGTTTTCTTTATAGCCCCGACCTCATACAAGGTGGTTCCTGCATTAGCTATAATAGCTCTTCCTGGTTCAATCATAAGCTTTGGAATTTTTATATTTAAATATGCGGCTTGATCTCTAATTAGCCCTAAAACATTTTTTAGACAATTTTGTATATCTAAAGACTTATCATCATGCGAATAATATACTCCAAAGCCACCTCCCAAATTAAGCTCTTCAGTGATAAATCCATGCTTTGCTTTTAACTTTTTAATAAACTCCAGCATAACATTTGCAACCTTATAAAATGACTCTTCCTCGAAAATTTGTGAACCGATGTGACAGTGCAGCCCTTTAAGCTTAATATGCTTGCTATGCATTAACCCTTCAATTGTAAGGCCAAGACTCTGACTAAAAATAGATTCTCCAAATTTTGAATCATTGTTAGAGGTTTGTATAAAAGCATGAGTATGAGCTTCAATACATGGATTTACTCTTAATAATATTTCTACTGATTTATTCAAGCTTTTACATATTTCTTCTATAAGCTCCAACTCTTGCTTATTATCCACAACTATCCTTCCAACTCCTGCGACAATTGCCATCTCTAGCTCGTAAGCAGTTTTATTATTCCCATGAAAATATATTTTTTGCATAGGAAAACCTGCCTTCATTGCAGTAAAGAGTTCTCCTCCAGAAACAACATCCAAGGCTAAACCCTCCTCGGAAATAATCTTGCATATAGCCAAATTCAGAAATGCCTTAGAAGCATAGATTACTTCTGTATCTATCCCATTCTTTAAAAAAGCCTCTCTAAACAATTTGCAATTTTGTCTTATCAATTCCTCATCCATTACATACAAAGGAGTATGAAATTCCTCTGCCAATTTCAAAGTATCACAGCCACCAATGGATAAAATTCCTTTTTCATCTATCTTCATCGTTCCAAATAACCTCATATTTTTCTCCCTCTCCCCTAAGTTATAATTTTATGTAAACAAAAAACAGTTACGAGCAAAAGGAACTCATAACTGTTTCAAAAAAAACAAATCCTCTTGCCCCAATATGATAAGCGCTCCTTGAAAAAATTGGGCAATTTCTTCAAGACAGTGCTATGCCTGTTAAGCATAGCCCCAATATATAACCTGAGCTATATATTTCGGCGAATAACCCTTTCTTATGGATAATTCCATAATACTTATGACACCCGCGGCCTCTATACCATATCGTTATTTATTCATTTTTCATAAATGGCTTATTTAGCATTATTACTTTGACTTTTAAATATTAAATCACAGTTTATCAAATTAAACTGATTATGTCAACAATAATATTTTAAACTACTTTAGTTAATGCTTCTATAAAGATTACTGCCAGTAATTACTTGTATAAGTTTTCCATAAGCTTATACAAGCAATAAACTTTCTATTGCTCATTATATCAATCCTTATGTATAATTTGTGTATTATTGGTATACTTATGTATATAATCCAATACATAACATTTAAATAAAACATATACTTTTTTTGATAGAATATAGCATTTTCCCTTCTTTGACAAGACTTCTACCTATATAGGCGAATGAATTATATGCAAATTATTATTTCTTTTATTACATTTATAAAGTAGAATATATATACAGATATAGAAATATAATTGTGATTATTTTATCTTATGATTTGATAGGGGGAAAGAATTTGTATAACAAGAATAAAAACATTGCTGCACTTTTTGTACTTATCTATACACTAACATACTTTTTATGGATTCTGTTGTATAATGGCAACGATACAAATCGAATTATAATTTCCGATATCTTACAAATAATTCCATCAATTTTTGTGATTTTTATCTTGATAAAAGCACATACAAAAGTACGAATTTACGGAGATCGCTTGTGGCTACTTCTCACTATAGGCTGTGGCAGTTATCTCATTTCTCAGCTTATTTGGAACTATTATGAGATAATTCTCGGCATCTATAATCCAATATTTATAGGGACAGCATTTTGTTGGGCCATAACTATCCTATGTTATATTATTGCGGTTTCAGATAAAATTAAAGAGAAGAGAGACAGTAACTGGACAAAGCTGTTTATAATAGATACAATGACCTTCGCTTGCGTTGCTATAGCTATAACATGGATTTATACAATACAACCAGGTTTTGCTTTTTTTAAAGGCTCTGATTTTATATCAAAGCTTTTTTATATAGCCTATCCAGTCATGAATCTAATATGTCTCTTTGTTACTACAAATCTTTTTCTATCAATAAAGCACGACGATATTGAGAGGCAACCGCTTTATTTTGTTTGTATTTCATTTCTTGTAATGTTTATAGCTAACTCTCGATTTATGCATTTAGCAATATTAGATGGATATCAATCTGGTAATCTGATAGATCCATTATGGTCACTTTATATTTTGTTGCTTGGATTAGCTGGTTTTTATTATATACAATTATCAGACATAAGAGTTGATGTAACAAAGAAGAAGTATAATAAGCTATCACAATCAAAGGTTTCATTGATATTGCCTATACTCAGTGTGATAGTCCTTTTTGGTCTATTGATTATTTTTCAAAGTCACTTTATTGGGATGTGTACATCTATAAGTGTAATTTTGATTACCTTTCGCCATGCTTTAATTATATCTCAAAACAAACAGCTAATTGTCAAGCTTGAGCAGCTTAATAACTCTCTTGAGGACAAGGTTTCAGAAAGAACCCAAGACCTTTATGAATTTGCCTTTTACGACCAACTGACAGGTCTTCCAAACAGAAGAATGTTTGAAGATATTCTAAAAAAAGCAGTTCTCATGGCTAAGCAAAATAATGGCACACTGGCACTTCTTCTTTTGGACTTAGATAGGTTTAAGACTGTAAATGATACCTTTGGTCACTCTTACGGAGATTTGATGTTAAAGGAAATTGCCCTCCGCATCAAAAATTCAGTTGGCTCAATATGCACAATCTCTAGACAAGGCGGCGATGAATTTGCCATTATTTTTGAAAACTATATACATACGCAGGAAATAGCTCAAATAGCCGAAAATATATTGACTAAAATTGCAAAGCCTATAAAATTACATAGTAATAACATTTACACCACTTGCAGCATTGGAATATCACTATACTCTCCAAACTGTGCTGATTCAGAAACACTTATGCGATATGTTGATGCAGCTATGTATTATTCAAAGGAACGAGGAAAAAACACTTATCAATTTTATACAAAAGAGCTTAATAAATCTGTTTCAAAGAAGCTAGAGCTTGAAACAGAGCTAGGCAAAGCTATAGTAAATAGCGAATTTTGTTTATTCTATCAACCTCAGATTAATATAATAAACGGCTCAATTACAGGCGTTGAAGCCCTAATTAGATGGATTCACCCTGTTTATGGTATAATATCTCCTATCGACTTCATTCCTATTGCGGAAGAAACAGGCATGATTAATGAAATAGGACTTTGGGTATTAGAAACAGCTTGTATAGAAGCAAAGAAAATGCATTTAGATGGCTTTAAGCATCTGAAAATAGGTGTTAATATATCTCCAAAGCAGATACAGCATGATAACTTCGTATTACAGGTAACTAATGTAATTAAGAAGACAGGAATAAATCCACAGCTGCTGGATCTGGAGATTACAGAAAGTGCAGCCTTCCAGTATGAATCTGATATAATAAAAAAATTAGATGAGTTAAAAAAGCTGGGAGTAACAATCTCAATAGACGACTTTGGAACTGGTTACTCTTCCTTAAGCTATTTAAATAAGCTTCCTGTGGACACTTTAAAAATAGCCCAACAGTTTGTAAGACAGATAAAAAATGATACCACTAACAAAGCAATAATTGCTTCAATTATTGCAGTAGCCCAGAACTTAAAGCTTAAAGTAATAGCCGAGGGAGTAGAAGAAATGCTTGAATTTGACTTCTTAAAATCGCAAGGCTGCTTCGATATGCAAGGATACATGTTTAGTAGACCTGTACCTTTGGATGAGTTAAAAGTAATTATAAAAAAGAACATGCTTACAGAAGCTATCTGATAAGATACATAATATCAACAAAAATGTCCCAGATTATAATAATCTGGGACATTTTTGATTATGCTTTTTTTACTTTTACAGTTCTTTTTTTGAAGTCAGTTGAAGCTTTCTTTGTTCCAGGCTCAGCTATGGCTCCTTTATATACTTGCTTTTCTTCTATATTTATTTTAAAGGTGTTCTGATATTTTTTAATTAACTCAACTTCCCTCAAGGTCACGATAGAAATCACTGTACCAAACTTACCTACCCGTCCCGTTCTACCTGCTCTATGTAGGTAATCCTGTGGATCCTCAGGCATATCCAAATTAAATATATGAGTTACATCTAAAATATCCAAGCCTCGAGCGGCAATATCAGATGCAACTAGCAGCTGTATTTTTCCATTTCTAAAGCCTTCTAAAGCCTTTTTTCTGTCTTCCTTATCAGCGCTACCAAATATACCAAAAGCGTTAATCTGATGATACTTAAGCTTGGAAGTAGTAATTTCTACCTCATCGCTTTTGTTTATAAAAACTATACCTCGTTCAGGCTTCTCAGCAGCTATCAGCTTTCTTAGAACTTCTAGCTTATCTCTCTGCTCAGTAACCAGATATAAATGTTCAACCTGAGGATTAAGCATTTGCTGTGCTTGAACCTTTATAACCTCCGGCTCCTTCATCAAATCCTTTGATATACTTAAAGTTTTTTCATTT
Organism: Lutisporaceae bacterium; assembly: GCA_049684915.1. Classification (GTDB taxonomy): domain Bacteria; phylum Bacillota; class Clostridia; order Lutisporales; family Lutisporaceae; genus GWB2-37-7. The sequence continues at coordinate 7,475 of JBAVGO010000009.1, forward strand.
ACAGTAGCCGAAAACAGCATAAGCTGTCTGTCTCTCATAGTTGTCTTTATAATATCCTTTACAACGCTAATATTGTTTTCATCTAACAGCCTGTCACCCTCATCTATAACAATTGTCTTTACAGTCTGAGCATTAATCTTCTTCCGTTTAATAAGCTCAAGTATTCTGCCTGTTGAGCCTACAATTATATGTGGTTTTTCTCTAAGCTTCTCAATTTGTCTTTCTATGTTCACCTGTCCGATTATTGCAATTGATTTTACAGGCATTTCTGAGTTTTCTGCCAGGGTTTTTATTTGCTTATCAATCTGCATGGCTAACTCATGGGTAGGTGCAAGTATAAAGGCTTGCATTTCTCTTTTACTACTGTCTATCTTTTGAAATATCGGTAGTAGATAGGCAAGGGTTTTACCGCTTCCTGTCTGTGACTGTCCGATAACGTCCCTATTCTGCAATGCCCATGGGATTGCCTGAATCTGAATAGTAGTCGGCTGCTCAATGTTTTGCTTTTTCAAGCCTTCTATTAGACTTGGAATTAATCCTAATTCGTTAAAAGTCGCTGTCATATCTATCTCCTCTTTATCTTTTGCGTTCTATTTAGTTTGCCAATTAATTTATAAAATATAGAATTAGTATAACATATTTTACTATATATTAAAAAAATAGTGTAAATAATATTCTCTAATGATAAACTAAGTAAGCAATATAATTTTATTCAAGGAGATTATAAAATGGGAAAAACTCTAGTATTAGCCGAAAAACCCTCTGTAGGCAGAGAATTAGCAAAAGTATTGAACTGCAATCAAGGCGGTAATGGCTGTTTGATTGGACAAAAGTACATAGTAACCTGGGCATTAGGGCATTTAGTGACCTTGGCAGATCCCGAGGTCTATGATAATAAATACAAAGCATGGAACCTGGAAGACTTGCCAATGCTGCCAAGCAAGATGGAGTTGACTGTAATTAAAGAAACTTCAAAACAATATTCAGCAGTGCGTAACCTCTTAAAGCAGCCTGACGTAGACAGTCTTATAATTGCAACAGATGCCGGACGTGAAGGTGAGCTGGTAGCTCGATGGATTGTAGAAAAAGCTTCTTTTAGAAAACCTATAAAAAGGCTTTGGATTTCATCTCAAACTGATAAGGCTATACGCGATGGCTTTAATCAGCTAAAGCCGGGTAGAGATTATGAAAACCTATACAAAGCAGCTCAATGCAGAGCTGAAGCAGATTGGCTTATCGGTCTTAACGTAACTCGTGCTCTCACCTGCAAATATAATGCGCAATTATCGGCAGGCAGAGTGCAAACCCCTACTCTAGCATTAATAGTGCAAAGAGAAAATGATATTAGAAGCTTTGTACCCAAAGACTATTGGACTATCGAGGCTAAAGTCAATGGCTTTACTTTATTCTGGAGAGATAAAAACAGCAGCAACAGCCAGCTATTTGACAGAGTAAAAGCAGAGACTATTACCAAGAAGCTGACTGGTCAAGCTGGTGATGTAGTAGATGTTAAAAAGGAAGCTAAAAACGAACCACATCCACTAGCATATGATTTAACAGAGCTGCAAAGGGATGCAAATAAACGTTATGGCTACTCTGCTAAACAGACGTTGTCGATTATGCAGACTTTATATGAAAGACATAAAATACTTACATATCCAAGAACTGATTCAAGACATATTACAACAGATATAGTGCCAACACTACCCGATAGATTAAAAAGTATGGCTGTAGGTCCCTACGCAGCAATGGCTCAAGTGCTGTTGCGCAGCAAGATAACTACCAGCAGTCGCTTAGTAGATAACAGCAAGGTCAGCGACCATCATGCCATAATACCAACAGAACAACATGTAAATCTATCAGCTTTAAGTGGTGAGGAACGAAATATATTTGATCTGGTTGCTAAACGTTTCCTTGCAGTTCTTAGCCCTGCTTATCAATATGAACAAACAACAATAAAGGTAGATTCAGCAGGAGAGCAGCTATATGCTCGAGGTAAGGTAACGACTGCTATGGGCTGGAAGGCTGTTTACAATGATAAAGACAGCTCAGAAGGAAATAATGATGAGGATAGAGAACAAGCACTTCCCTCTATCAAAAAGGGTGATAAACTAAAATTTCTAGCTGTAAACTCTATAAATAGAAAGACTAAACCTCCTGCAAGGTACACAGAAGCTACTTTGCTTTCTGCAATGGAGCATCCAGGCAAATCTATAGAAGACGAAGCTTTAAGAGAAGCCTTGGATAGAACTAGCGGACTTGGCACACCTGCAACAAGAGCAGATATTATTGAGAAGCTATTTAATACCTTTTATCTTGAGAGAAGAGGTAAAGAGATTTTTCCTACAGCAAAAGGAATACAGCTTATAGGTTTAGCTCCTGCGGAATTAAGATCAGCAGAGCTAACAGCAAAATGGGAACAGACGCTATATGCGATAAGTAAGGGAAAGGCTGATGCAGGCTCCTTTATGAATAACATTAGAACCCATGCATCAAAGCTGGTTTCAGCTGTAATAGCCAGCAGCGAAGCCTATAAGCATGATAATATGACAAGAGAGCGTTGTCCTCAGTGTCAGAAATTCTTATTGGAGGTCAACGGTAAAAAAGGTAAAATGCTGGTATGTGCTGATAGAGAATGTGGTTATCGCAAGGGTGTTTCCCAAGTATCCAATGCCCGCTGCCCTCAGTGCCATAAAAAAATGGAGCTTAAGGGTCAAGGGGAAGGCAAGATATTCACCTGTGGCTGCGGTTATCGTGAAAAACTATCCAGCTTTAGCAAAAGGATGGATGAAAAAGGCGATAGTAGCGACAAACGAACGGTTGCAAAATATATGCAGGAACAGAAAAAAGAAGAGCCAATAAATGATGCGATGGCAGATGCCTTAGCAAAATGGAAGGCTATGCAGGAAAAATAAATAGGTATAAAGCACTGAAAAGGGACAAGGCGTATATCACCTTGTCCCTAACTTATTAACAGATATAATTAAGGCAATGCATCGTAGTTGACTAGATAATTGGGATTGTAGAATGTAGTACCACTGTATGTAACCTTATTACCAGTAAAATATGTTACATAACCGTAGTATCCTCCATATGAATTAAGTGTATTAGCAACCGCAAAATGGAGGTGGACTCCTGCAGAGGCTGAACCAGTGTTACCTGCTATACCTATTTGTTGACCTTCTACAACACTTCCTGAATATACTGAGTATGAAGCAAGGTGTGCATAAAAGCTGTATACAGTTGTTCCACTTACTACATGTTGGATGACTACAAAATTACCGTTTGCAGTGTTGTAGCCAACTGCTGCTACACTACCTGCTGCTGCTGCATAAACCTTTCCGTCTGTTCCATAAATATCAATACCGACGTGATAGTCACGATCTCCGATATTGTCATTATAGTTTGCCCAACTCATATTTGTGGAAGAGGTCCATGTACAGTACGCATTGTCCATTGGATATCTCCAAGATGTTGCTGGAGAACTTTCTGTAGCATAAATCCAACCTATTTTATAACCACCGCTTATGTTATATATTATCTGTGCCTTTCCATTTAATATTGGAGATAACATATATATGGTATCGGTTGTATAAACACTACCGAATGCAATACTCATATCTGATTTGCGATATACAGTTGCATTTGCATCTATACTAATTCTTTTACAATAAGTTGTATTGCTAAGTATATTTGCTTTATTACAATAAGCTATTTTTGTGCCGCTTGATGTTGGATAACTAACCTTCCAATATGTACCTGTTGCATCTAATACTGTGCAAAGGTCATCAGGATATATCGCCCCAGCTACTGTTGTACCTGAAGAAGTAGTATAAGTAGTAACGTTCGATGAACCTAATACATAAAACAGAGCATTAGTGAAATTTGCCGTTGCATCGCTTCCAATTGTAACTGTTGCTGCAAATGTGTTTAATGGCATTGCTGCAAATACAATAGCAATTGTAATTACAACAATTAAAGTATGAATAACATTCTTCCTTCTTAGTCTTTTCATAATCATTACCTCCTAATTAATATGATTGACTTATATATTAAATATATGTCATATCTAATTACATGTCAATATATAGTATTAGTGTAGTTTTGTGTCAACAGACTAGTCAAGAATGTAAATGCTCAATTTCTATAAAAGAGACAGGTATATTATCTCCTCTAGCTATTTGCTTACTAAACTTTCTACCCACTCATAGCACTCATTAAGCTCATCATCCGTAATTAAATCAGAACGGTGTTCAAACAAAAATAGACAGTTCTTATTTTCTTCATGGATAATCTGCAAGTATCTGTCTATAGATGCCCATCCGTCCTTTGGATTTAGCTTTGGCAGCACTGGGTAATGATTATACTCAACCTTATCTGTTACTCTATTATTTGAAAGATGTACAACCTCTGTATACTTTGCAAATCTCCTAATTATATCCTCAACATCAAAATTGCTGTCCAGCTTGCTTTGTGTATGTAATCGTCCTGTATCAAGACATAGCTTGAGCTTTGGATATCTCGCCAAAAGTTCCTCTAGCAAAGTGGTCTTATATATGTACTTATTTAGTGCATCAAACTCCAACACAGGCGTAAAGTTATACTCCTCACTTTTGTTTGTAAGCCAATCAAATAGATATTCACTTTTTTCCTTAAACTCATCATAAGAATAGCTTGATTGATATATATATTCGCTGCTATCAGCAAAACGCCAATGACTCCAGTCTACAGTATCATCAAGTACAACAGGCTTTGGATAGTGAAACAACACATATTTTGGGTTTATCTGTCTTAAATATTTCAATTCCTCTTCTATAAGTAGAAATGCGCCTTCCCTTATATCTTTGTCTAAGGACATAAACAGTGCATCTCTTAGCTTTGACCTGCCAGCTCTCAAGGGAAAATGCACAGCAATCTGAAATTTATGCTCCAAAGCCTCACTTTGCAGTCTTTTTATATCCTCTTCACTTTTTAGCAAACAGGCCTCTACCCCAAAAAAACCTTGTCTAAAATCTCTGTTTTGTTTACTTTGATCAAATTCACCATGTTGCCCTATAAGAAAGTTTTTCATTGATTAAGACCTCACTTTATCAAAATTAACAAACTGATTTTTAGTTAAACATAGCTAAATTTTAGATCAATCACTCAATTATGGCAATCATTTTTGTTGAAAATAAAGCCGGTGAAATGTCACCGACTTATTAAAATGCTTTAACCAACTATATTCCTACTGATTTTAGCTGCTTTACAATAAATTTTCTAAGTACATGTAAAAATTTACGTTCTGCTACCTCTACAGGTTCTTCTATAGCCAGCTCAGCCATTTTCATTATGCTCTCAAAGGATTTTGCCCCTGCAATAAACCTACCTGTGTGACAAAATATGGAATCATCTATACCTATTATCTTGTTTAACTCATCATCTCTCTTACCAGCCCAAGAAGCGGGCAGACTCTTTCTGTTGCCCAATGAACCTTCACTACCTCTTACAGTCTGTAAAAGATATTCTTCTTCTCTGGGAAAAATCACAAATAGCACTTCTTTGTTTTTATCTATGCTATTTAATACTCGAGGCCAAGGATAGGATCTATCCAGTACAAGCAGCTCTTGTCTTGGTCTCTTTTCATATGCTTTTATAACGTTTGTTTTTGCTTTTACTATCGAGATTTGCTGTGCCAAGGTATTGCCAAGAATTAAGTCAGCAAATTTAACAGCTTCGTCGAAGTATTTATCCTCATTCTCTATGCTTGCATCCCAAGGTGGATTAAAATTCGCAATAAGAGTCGATATATTCAAAGTTGGGATTATTGTAACAGTAGACCTTATTCCATTATCTACAGCATCAATAGCCTCAATCAGATTTCTATTGATATATCTAAATACTCCATCAATCTCATCTTCTGATAACGAAGGCTCATTGACTTGTATAACATCCCTGCCAAACTTTCTCCAGATTAATCCGCAAGCTGCATAGGGTATTCCATTTTCACGATATTCCTTTTCCACCTGATGATGGTCAAATTCTCCATCTCCTACATCATATATTATATCTAAGCTCTTAAGCATATCAATATCCCTAGTTCTCACAAGCTCTATGTCAAATATTTCTTTTAGAATCGCTGTTGCCATTACCTCATCTGCATGAAATCTACCATTGTGTGTCCCAATTTTTTTAAATTCTTTTGTAGTATCTATTTTAACACCTTCTATCTTAGTATTTTTATGTTTATATTAAGCAAAACTATAAACATTATGAAATTTAATTTGATTTATATATTATTTGCTGTAAAGAACACTTTATGTAGAATATTTTAAATACAAAAAAAGCTTAAATACATAAGTATTTAAGCAAAATAGACCTTATTAATACCGAAAAGTCGTTGCTTTGATTTTGACACCTATCTCTCGATAGGTGGGTGTCCTCACAGTAATTTTCTATCTTCCCCTGCCACACTTGGACTTACTATGGGCCTGATATATTTCACTAGATGTTAAACTCCCGTTTAAGTAATGTAGGTTCAAAATAAAAGCTTGACGAGTATTTCAGTATGTTTATATGTCTGCTACAGATGTTATTATACTAGGTTGTATAACGAAATACAACAAGAAGTTTTTGCACACCTTATGCTTATATGCCTTTATTACCAACAATGAATTGAGGATCATTTCATTTCTGAACCTATCCCGTGCAACTATTATATATATCTCTCTTTTAAAAAACCTCTTATGAGAACATTATTTTCACAATAATATTATCATAAGAGGTAGCTTATTACAAAATTATAGATTTATTATACTTCATCACCTTTACATAGCAGGCTGCAGCGCTTTTGTCTTAAATATCGAAATATATTAGTATTCTTTGCTACATAATAAACAATTCCGATTATGCTTGAGATAATGGGAACCATGAAGAACATTAACACGAAGTTGTCCTCTAAGGTTGGTATAGTGGCAAATATCCAACCTGCCACAAAATGAAATGTCATCCACAGTATTCCTGCAACTACATTATTTAAAACAAAGGAAACAAAATTGTATTCTATAGTGCCTGCAATAAATTGTGCTAGAGACCCTATTACTGGGGTAAATCTGGCAAATAGAAAGGTTAAAAAGTTTGCCTTGTCATACATGACTTTTGTTTTTATAATATGCTCTGCTTTTATAAAGCGTATAAACTTACTGTCTATTAGTTTGCTACGAGTAATACAGCCTATATAATAAGCTGTAATGTCCCCTAAACAGATAGCAAGGATTAGTATTATATAAGATAAATAAGGGTTAATTAAACCTGTGGCAGAAAGAGAAGTAACCAAAAAAATAAGTGAAACACTCGGAAGCACTGGTGCAAATAAAGTGAATGACGCACCAACATAAATCATTATAAACATAACCACATATGCCCAAGCTCCACCGCTAATAACAACGTTTTCAATTATTTTATTAATATAAGCGATTAAAATTAACAACTTCGTAATATATTCCATAGCATTCTCCTTTTTGTCTTGAAATCTCTAATATTAGAGAATTTCATTTTACTTACTAGTATATATACGTTATTATTTGATAGTTTACTTCAAATATTAAATTTAATACAAATTTAATTATAACATAATACTATGGAATATCCTTAACCTGTTTTGCTTAGTAAGCTAAAGAATCATTAAATTGGATATAATTCAATTCTTTATTGTCCTTATCCAGCCAAAAACCAACAAAGCCGTCATTTATTAGCTTAAGTTGCTCATCTATATTGTTCAGCTTTGTATTTATAAATTGATTAGGCTTAAATAATGTATTTGGCTCCATATCTCTATGAAGAATAAATCTCCATAAACCATCTTTTCCATCTTGATCTGAACCATATTTTTTCTTCAAAGCCTTAACCTTTAAACCATTTCTCATTACATTGAATAAGCTGAAGAAATTTTGTGGTGAAACTGTACATAATAAATGCTTGTAGCCTAAACTTTTTATCAACGGTACAGCTTGCTGCAATGTCAAGCTCTGTAGTGAATTTCCTCTATAATCAGGACGGACAACTGTAGTCTCCAGGTGAGCTACTCTGCACAGCTCTTTTGCAGGAAGCTTTACATCTATGCCAAGATTTTTATCGGATTCTCCTGGAAATCCCACATAACGGTAAGCTATTAAATCCTCGCTGTTATTGTATACTCCTATTATTTGAGCACCTTGCTTCATATCTTCCATCATTTCTTTGTAAGTATCTACATATAGAACTTGCTTGTTAGGAAGTTGATCATATACATATTCTTGTAGATTAACAACAGCTCCAAGTTCCTTCGTAGTTAAAAGTCTCATAACGTATTCGTCCTGCTTTGATCCTTCATTATTATGCTTTATAAGTTGACCTGTCTTTAATGTAATCATCTGTTGTCCTCCTTTCATTTATTCTAATTACAAATAACAAGATTTTTCGCCATCAACCGACAACTCTTATAGTCTCATTAAGTTGTTTGTGCTTTTATTTTATCACATACAACTTGTCTCAGTCAAGTAAGTTGTATGTTTTTTTTATATTAAGAAAGAACTTACTATTTCTGTAGATATAGCAAGTTCTTTCTTAATATTCATAACTTTTGTTTTTATAAATTATAGTTCCTAGGAGCAGCACTGCACAGCTTCCAATAGCATATTTTGAGCAGGAGCTTTTTTGACTTATCATATACGTTTACTTTTTTTACATGATGAAATTAATATATGTAATATAATAGTTGAAGCTGAATAAACCCAAATGCATGGGATGACCTATATGTCATCCCATAAAATATTTAGGACTGTGATTGCTCACAGCCCTTTTGTTTTTATGGTCTCCAGATATGCCAAAGATTATTGTTCTGTCCTCTAGCGAATACATCAAGCCTATTTCCACCCCAGGAAACAGCCGCAGGCTCGGAGGTCAATACTCCATCAAGAGATTGCCAACCACTCCATCTTGTTCCGTTCCAAGTTCTAAAAAGCAGCTGGTTGTTTTGACCTCTTGCAAAAACCTCTAAACGATTTACAGCAGTTGATGCAGCTGCAGGAGCTGAGCTTATAGCACCTCCGCCAAGATCTTCCCAAGCACTCCAACGTGTTCCATCCCACCATATATGCCATAGTGATTGGTTCTGTCCTCGTCCAAATACATCAAGTCGATTTACTCCCCATGATACAGCTTCTGGTGCTGAGGTTAAAACTCCGCCTAAGTCTTCCCAAGCACTCCATCCTGCTCCATCCCACCATTTGTGCCACAGATGATTATTCTGTCCTCTGCCAAACACATCAAGTCGATTTGCAGCCCATGATGCAACTGCAGGATCAGAGGTCAATACACCGCCCAAATCTTCCCATTGACTCCAGCTTGAACCGTTCCACCACTTATGCCATAAAGCATTGTTTTGTCCTCGTCCAAATACATCTATACGATTTACTCCCCAGGATACCGCCGCAGGTGAAGAAGTCAACACTCCACCTAAGTCCTCCCACTCGCTCCAACGAGTGCCATTCCACCATTTATGCCATAGAGCATTGTTTTGTCCTCTTCCAAACACATCCAGACGATTTGGCTGCCAAGAGGCTACCGCTGGTCCAGAGGTTAAAATGCCACCAAGATCCTCCCATTGACTCCAGCCTGGTGTTGTTACATCTTGAATATTTTGTAGAGTAAATCTTATAATATTCCTTATTATTTGATTTATTCGATTTTCTGGAACTCTATACCCCCTCAGAATAGTAAAGATTCTTGCATTATCTCTCGCATAAGCATTAAACAATGCGTTTGTTTTCTGTACAATATTTCCCGAATAATTATTCTCATTTCTAAGTACATAGGTTACTATGTTTCTGAAAATATTACGAGTTACAACTCGTTGAACGCCATAACGTTGCAGTTCTGTATAAAGATTTGCAAAGTCTCTGTTAATCAAAGCCATTATCCTATTTATATCTTGTGGTCTTTGTCTCATATCAGACTCATTATACTCTTGATAATCTTCGTTATCATCTTCATCGCCATCTTCAAATAGATCAGCATATTGTAGCATATCCATTTGTCTATTGTATGGACACATATACCCTGGATTCATTGGACATTCAAAAGACTGACCATAGTTTGGCATAGTAGGGTATGGTCTATCATTATCGAAAGAATTCATTTTATCAACCTCTCCCTTAAAAATACTAATACATAATATGCAAAAAGCTTAAGATGGTTACTATATATATCGCACTAAACAATAAATATAAAATGTTTAGTGCATTCTATATAAATCAATATTTATTGCTATTAATGATATAATAGTAGATATATTGTAAGTAACCTTGAGGGAGAGAGATGTATTGAAAGACATTCTTAAAGAATTCTGTCATTCCCTAGACATAGAATATGTAGGAATAGCCCCTGTTGGCCCCTACTATGAGCTAGGCGAGAGGTGGAACAAGAGATTAAGTCAGGGACATATTACTGGCTTTGAAGAAAAGGATTTTGCAAAAAGAATAGACCCAAAGCTGACTATGCCAAATGCAGAGTCAGTGATTGTCTGTCTTTTTCCATACTATATAGGTCAAAATGATAATACAAATCTTACTAAATCAAGCTATTCACCAGACTATCATATAATAGTAAAGGATAAGCTTATGCAAATTGGGGAGTTTTTAGAAGCTAAAATACCCGATTTTCAATATGAAGCTTATGTTGACAATGGTCCCCTTGCAGACAGATATATGGCTTACTTAGCCGGTCTAGGCTACTTCGGCATAAATTCTCATATTATTACAGACAAATATGGTTCCTATATTTTCATAGGATATATTATAAATAATTATGCCTTTGAAGCTGACAAGCCGCAAGATAAAACCTGCATTAAGTGCGGTCGATGTGTAGAACATTGCCCGGGCAATGCAATAATCGGAAGCTTTGATATCAACCCTCTGCGTTGTCGCTCATACATAACTCAGAAGAAAGATGAATTGTCAGAGCAGGATATAAGTATTCTAAAAAAGTCGCACTTGGTATATGGCTGTGACATCTGCCAGGATGTATGCCCCCACAATAAGGATGTACAATATGCACCCATACAGGAATTTAGAGAAAACATAAAAAGTAATATTGAATATGAAGAACTGCTAGAAATCTCTAATAAGGAATTTTTAAGAAGATATAAAAGCAGAGCTTTCAGTTGGAGAGGAAAAGCTCTGCTAATAAGAAATTTTAAGTTAATGAATAAGGAGTAAAGAGTGTATATTACCAGTCAAATTCATAGCAATAATTTTAATATAAATATGGTAACAAGCATTGCAAATGACACAAGCAACAATTGCCTATACTCCTTCTTTTGAAGCTTATATTTAGATTGAATCCGTGATTCATCGGATAATTCTTCTATACGACTCAAGTCCAAATGTATGTTATAAAACTTAATATTTATTACCAAAACCATAATGCTCAATAAAACATTAATCAAGCTATCAAAACCGCTTACCTTATGCCATTGGTTAATGGTGTAGCCAATGACCGCCAGAAAGAGTAAAGTTGCTATGTTTGACGCTGCTTTCACCTTACCAGAGAAAACTTTTATGTTTTTCATTAGATTCTCATTAGTCATATGCATACTCCTAATCGGCAATCAGTTTTTCCTTATTCATTCGACAATATATACATATTTCCTTTGTATGCAAATACTAATTAATTTTGATGCAGTTATACTTTTTAATTTTTTAAATCTTTTACTCAGCTCACATATAAAGGAATCCGTGGGACGCGGTGCCTGTCCCCTTTGCATTCCTATTACGCACTCCACGTGCCGTGAGAAAACAGTGAGGATGTTACTTGTGCTTTTTGCTTTTGCTCGTACAAGGGAACGTATCAAATCAAATATCCTTGGCTAATGAATCACTTGGTTTCCTAATTATTAAATACCATTCTTTGTAATGCCCCTCACAAATTTCATCAGGAAATTCATTCTCATATAATTCCATTTGAACGCCGTCAAACTCTGCCAAAGAATTAAACTCATTGAGGTGTATATCTTTGGGTTCAATCTCTAAGTCCTTCCAAAAATCATTACCATAAAAAAGTGCTATACTATGGCTAAACCGTATTAAATAAATATGAGCGATGCCATTAGGCTTTAAAACCCGTATTACTTCTTTTAAGGCTTCTTTTTGATTTGGCTCCCACGATATACCATGCATACTTATTACAATATCAAAGGTATTAGATTGAAAAGGAAGTTCATTAGCAGTGGCTATTTCAAAGTCAAAATTGCAGTGTTGAGGTTTCTGCAAGCCAGTACCCGTCAATTTACATCCGTATTTTTTTTGAATTTGTTGCGCCGCAATGCCAGAGCCAACTCCTATCTCTAGCACAATAGAATCCTTCTTTAAGCACTTGCCCAATTCAGGCATGAATTTTAAGTATTCATATATATTTCTATCAATTTTATACTTATAATTTTTACAATCCTCAATTAAACTATCTTTTGGAAGATTCGGGCGTAGTCCAATTTCGACAATTTTCTTGAGAATTGTCTCTCGTGTTATTTTATTCACCTTAATGACCCCACTTTTTTGCACATTTCAATAATTTTATTTTTTTGTTTGTACTAAATATATCCCATCGTCATCAATATTATCAATTTTATACTCTATACAACTTTTATTACCATTTTGAGTTGGTAACTTAATGTATCGTTCATTTATATCATATTTTCCACTTGAATCGCTTTTTAGAAAAACCAACTCTGATTGGCTAATTAAATTATTTTCAAAGTTTATTTTTATATCAACACTTTTAACTCTTGTTGCAAAATTTACAATATCTACAAAAAAATAATCCATATGATGATTATAATTTAATGGCCATGTATACTTAACTTTAATATGGAATTCCTTTCCAGATGTTATATTATTATCTATAAAAGGTATTTCAAGTATAGCCGATGTTGGAGTTATACTTGATTGTTTAAATCTTGGCTTGTAAGGTGTATTAGAATCGCTCTTTAAATCAAAAACTTCTAGCTTTATATCGTTATAGTCACTGATTGAATTATCCCCGCCGATAGCTAAATACAAATAGTTCAACACTTCTTTCTTGTCATTGTATCCTTCAAATTCCCAAGTATATTCAACATCATGCCTAGATAATTGTCCATCAATTATATTCATATTAAGTGTGAATTTATTTATATGGCACTTATTTTTAGGTTTTTTATCAGATACAAAAAGGTATCTTACTACCTTGTCAAGAGGTATTCCGAGAAGAGATTCTATTAGTGGGTAATTATTTTTTAACTTTTCATTTTTTCTGACAAGATACAGAATATATACTAATAAGCATAAAATTACTATGTAGAGTAACAATGAACTATTTATCAATAATACTAACGTTTCCCTACTTTCCTTCGTTAATAATGCAAAGAAAGCTGTCAATACCGCACCAAATATAATGCTAAACAACGCAAGCTTATTACTAAACCCCCATCTTTCCATACAATTCACTCCCTCAATAATCTAGTCGTCTTTTGCAATAACTGTCAGAACACTTTATTACCAAGTAGGTAGACAGTTATAAGTTCTAATCTCATTTTTCCTGACCCTTTAATATAAAAGACATCCTCATCAGATATTTCAACGCCTTGAAGATAATTTACAATTTGTTCGAAAGAAAAAAATACTTTTATGTTATTTTTAGGCATCCCAAGTTTTATTGCTTCGTCAGCAATATAAGTAGCTGCCTCACCAATTGTAATTAATTTGCATTCTTTATCATAAATTAATCTACCAATTTTTCTATGTTCTTCCTCAGTGTAATCAGCTAATTCAAGCATTGATCCTAAAATCAATATCTTATTTTTGTTCCCTAGTGATAACACATATTCTATTCCATGAGACATAGACAAAGAATTTGCATTGTACGAATCAGAAATTACTAAAGAATTATTTATACCTCTAAATAATTGCATTCGGCCAGGAATAAGTGAAAATTCGGAAATTATTTTAATTGATTCATCAGTATTTACTTTCAAAAACGATAAAATCGAAAAGACTACTAACGCCCAGTAAACAGATTGGTTTCCGATTGTCAACAGTTTAATATCATATAATAAATCCTCAATTTTCAGTTCAAATTTACATTGATTATATTCTCCATATGTACTTAAATTTGTTGCTCTAAAATTTACATTATCTGTTGTCCCAATTGTTACAATTCTATCATCAGATATATCTTTAAAATACTTTCTAACATTTTCACTATCAACATTTACGATTATTTTCCCATCTGCCCTCAGATTTCTATAAACTGCTAATTTTTCATGTAATATTTGTTCCAAGCTACCATCAAATCTAGCCACATGTGAATTACTTACAGTATTTATAACTGAAATAAACGGGTTAACGATATTGCAGAATGCTTCAATTTGCCCAACACCATCCATTTGCATTTCAACAATAAGGTAGTCAAATTCTTTTGATAATTTAGATAATATATCATAAGCCAACCCTAATTGGGTTGCTCTTACCCTATCAAAAATTGCAACTTTAAATTTTTGTTTTAAACAATTGAAAATTGCATGTGTACAACTTGTTTTCCCAACACTACCAGTTACCGCTATTACTTTTATTCCAATTTTATCAATGTAATATCTTGCTATCTGTTTTATTGCTTCTAAAGAATCATTTACTCTAAAAACCGAAGCACCACTCAAATAATCACATTGCATATCTTGATCTATAACAAAAAATCGGGCACCCATCTCATAAGCTCTTTCTAATTTCTGATGTCCATCATCAACTCCACCTAAGCCAAATACACTATCTTCATCACCAGAAAACCCTAAAGAACCATCAACATTTGAATACTTGTTACTATTTAATGCAATAAACATACTATCTTGAGTTACATCAAAATAATTTATACAAATGTTTTTAATATTATTAAATTCTCCTTGTCTTATGCAACAAGGTTTTAAAATGTTTTTTAATTCATCCATATTTAAAATATATTCAGATTTCATTTGTAATCCTCCAAGCTTATATTCTTAGTTATTGCAAAGTGGCTTTAATTGCAATAACATGTTATGTTAAAGCAATTCTAAATTTCTTATAAACAGCCTCTTCAACATTTTGGTTCCCAACTATCTGCTATAAAGGGACAATGGGGACAGGTACCTCGTCCCCATTCATCCATCCATTTCTGTTTTATAAATAATACTTTCTCTTCTATTCCTGCAAAACCTTTCATTATTAAGTATTTCTTATCAATCTTATGTTCGCATTTCTAGGCATATTATACAAAACATTGTACTTTTTAAGTGACTAAAAAGAGACCAACTTTTTAGCTTATCTTCCAACCCTATTGTGGGACGCGGTGCCTGTCCCCTTTGTCCCTTGATAAAATCAGCTCCTTTTTCCAGTTTTGCTTTATTATTGAGATTAACTGAATTACTAATAATCATTAAGTAGACAAATAGAAGATTTAGATTTAAACCTGAATATGTTCATCTTATTAATTTAGTATATTGGATATTCCATATATTATTTCATTCTGCATTATTCTATATTTTTTGTTTGAAATACTTAAACACACTACTCAAGTTCTCTTTACTTAACCCTTTTAGCTCATCAAACAATTCAATAGGCAGTGTATACTTTCTTGGATT
>JBAVGO010000010.1:0-5181 GCA_049684915.1 Lutisporaceae bacterium
ATAATAGCCAATATCTATATAATATCTATTGCCTGTAAATAAAGCAATATTCACAGGTTTATTTGTGTTGTGTATTTATTGAGTATTTAGTTTATACAAGGGTGGTTGTTTTCACATTAACCGTCCCCATTGCTTCTACATTGCTTCTAACTAGTTTGTAATTGCTTGGGCTTCTTCCCATTGTGTTATTGTTTTATCTGATGAATATTGATAAAGGTTTACAAATTGAACAGCTGAACCAGATTTTGCTGGAGTTATTACAAGAAAAGTCCTTGTTGGATAACCCTGTGCATCATCTATCCAAGTCCCAGAATTCGCATATATAGTTTTTTTGTCTTTAAGATTAGAAAATGGCAATATACGAGCAGCATGAGTATGTCCAAATACGACTATTCTCTTAGATGCATCACAATCAAAGAATTGATTTTTTGACTGGATATCTGTAAAACCTATGTCTGATGCTTTTATAATTGCTTCGTTTGTCTGGATTTTAACTTTCACGCCATTAAGATTTTGCCTTTCTTCCCAAGTATCTTGTATTCCTTTGTACAGATTCACATCTATAATTCCATTCTTTGAATTTTGATAAGGAATTAAATCATTTATCGCATAATCCAATGTATATCCGTCAATATTTGTTTTTATGACCTTGTCCTTTTGGTTTTCTTTTACAGGTAACGTAGTCATCATAGATTTCCAAACCTGCTGATACAAAAAATACTGATATTGGCTCTCATCATTTGGATTAGCTGTTACATCAGGAAATATATTGCTTGATGATGGATGACCTTCAATCACTGAAGATGTCGCTATTCTTGTGAAAAAATATCCTGGCGGTAATATAGAAGAATTATTTTTTGTTATATCCCTGTTTGAAATTTGATCAGGTGCACAGAAAAAATTGTATTTATGTCCATGTTCAATGACTATTTCTGAATTTGCTCCTGTAATATATGAGCCTAATCCTTGAACCTTATCTCTTGCCTGGTTTATACCCGGAAAAATTCTCATCATGTCTGCCTCAGTCATCAAGAGATCGTGATTTCCTGGTACATAAGTTACTTTAATGTCACCAGCACTAATTATAGCATTAAAGGCATCTACTACAGTTTGATTGTTTGAAGCTACTGAATCAAAAAAAGTCGATTGTGACTGTGGCATTACATATTCCATGGGCAAAAACCACTCATCAAACAAATCCCCTGCTATAACAAGTTCTTTTACATTTGGTGAATTTTTAATTTGATTAAGGAAATCTACAAGTGCTTGTCTGTTATCATTTAGTTCTGCAAAATCATCATTTATGCCTAAATGTAAATCACTTATAACAACTATTTGTGACTTAGTGTTGTTTAATTCAGCAACACCTGAAAGATTTAATGTATAGTTTGTAGCAAAATACCCTGTAAAATCTTTTTCCAAGGCTAAGCCTGTTGTTGATTTTATACTACTACCTATTACAATTTTATATTCTTCGCCCTCAGTAAACTTTTCAACTTTCTTGTTGTTAATATACATGAGTGTAGGTATGTCTGTGTCAATCCTCACTATACACGGTTCTTCTATAGAATTTCCACTAGAATCCATTTTGTATAGTTTTACTTTGTCCGAAATAGTATTCGAATCCAGCGGTTCACTGAACTTAAAGGTTATTGTTTGTATGGAATTATTAACAGGGGGATTACCTGCTTCATTCGACATAAAAATGTTTGGTTCTACAGTCATTACCTTTGTAACATCATTCACAGATGTTGGTTGTGCTGATGAACACCCACACAACATTAAAATCCCCATTGATAAAATCATAAGACCTAAA
This sequence comes from Lutisporaceae bacterium, assembly GCA_049684915.1. Taxonomy (GTDB): domain Bacteria; phylum Bacillota; class Clostridia; order Lutisporales; family Lutisporaceae; genus GWB2-37-7. Next base: position 1,817 of record JBAVGO010000010.1, read on the forward strand.
AGCTTCTTATTATTCATAAATTTAATCTCCTTTCTTTTTTGTGTTGCTTATATGTTACCTAAAGTCCACATCAAATTAATTTAACCTTCAATTTAAACTTAACCTATGAATAATTTAGGAAACATGTTATATAATACCATATTCATAACCATATTACCATAAATTAGATGAATATATTTCCTAAATTCTGCGTCTGAAACCACTGAAAAAGTCATTGTTTAATAAGTTTTGCTATATCACCTATAATGGAATTTTTAAATATATCTATAAGCTGTATTTCTACGTCAAAAACTTTGGCTATCCTTGAGATAAGTACTGCTGCATCAAGGGAAGTTCCCCCCAGTTTGAAGAAATCATCCTTCATACCTATCCTATTTACCTTAAGAATATTCTGGCACAATAAGACAAGATGTTCCTCCACTATATCCGAAGGTGCAATATACTCTATCTCTGTACTTATGCTTTCCCATGACTCTGGAAGTGCTTTCCTGCTTATCTTGCCGTTAATTGTAAGGGGCATTTCCTCAAGCTGTACAAAATATGAAGGCACCATGTAGTTTGGCAGCTCTTTTTGCAGGTATTCACTTAACTCCTCTGGTGAAACTTTTTTATCCGAAGTAAAATATGCACAAAGCTGCCTGTCTCCATGTGAGCTTTCCCTGTCTATTACCACTGCTTCTTTTACTGATTCATGCTTTAAAATGTGGCTTTCTATCTCACCTAACTCTACCCTGTATCCCCTGACCTTAACCTGACAATCCAGTCTTCCCATGAATTCAATATTTCCATCTGGTAGCCATCGGGCTCTATCACCAGTCTTGTAAACTAATTGATTACTAAGCTGTTCATCTTCAAGTGTTATAAATCTTTGTGCCGTTAGTTCAGGTTTATTCAAGTATCCCCTTGCCAGCCCGACACCAGATATGTACAATTCACCAGGGACTCCAGGAGGCTGAAGCTTATTGTACTTATCCACTATGTATAGTCTTATGTTATCTATGGGCTTTCCTATAGGTATTATGTCAAGCTCTTCATCTGTAGAACACTCGAAGTATGACACATCAATTGCAGCTTCGGTTGGGCCATATAAGTTTATTAACTGTGTGCCGCACTTTCTGTGCAGAAGGCTGTTGAATTTTTCTACCTGCGGCAAGGTTAAAGCTTCACCGCTTGAGAATACATACTTAAGTGACTGTAATTTTTCTATGCATATTCCGTCTTCCACATACTCAAGAAATACATTCAACATAGAAGGGACAAAATGGATTACTGTTATATTGTTTTCCAAAATTGCATTCACAATTGCACTGGGATCTTTCTCATCCCCTGGAGCAAGGAAACAGGTTTTTGCTCCTGTAAATGACCACCATAGCAATTCCCATACAGATACATCAAAGGTAAAAGAAGTTTTTTGCAGTATAGTATCGTGCTGACCTATTGGATAAGCTTTTTGCATCCAGCTTATTCTATTTATTACCGAATGATGTTCTAGCATTACTCCTTTTGGCTCTCCTGTAGAGCCAGATGTATATATGACATAGGCAAGGTCTGTTGGGGCAGATGCCTTTTGGATATTGATGTAATCACCCTGATACAATCCCTCGTCATCAATATATATGATTTCTGTATCCAAAATGGGTTCCAAATTGTCTTGTTCCGCTTGTCTATTAGTAATAAGCAGACGTAAACCGCTGTCTTTTATCAGGTACTCTATCCTTCTATCAGGATACTGAGGGGATATAGGCAAATACGCAGCCCCTGCCTTAAGTATGCCCATTACACCCACCATCATCTCAACTGAACGTTCTATCATTATACCCACTATGCTGTTCCGCTTCACCCCTTTTTCTATAAGCAGTCTTGCAAGCTGGTTTGCTTTTTTGTTTAGCTGGTCATAGGTTAAATGTGTACCCTTAAAAACCACAGCCGTATTATCAGGGGTTTTTTCTACCTGTTCTTCAAATAATTCATGGATAGTCTTACTTCTTGCATAGTCAGCATCTGTATTATTATAGCTGTATAATATTTTTTGCCTTTCCTGGGTAGTTATTACTTCTATATTAGATATTTTTTTATTTTCCTTCTCAATAATCTGGTACATTAAATGCTTAAAATGCGATACCACATTTTTAATTTGAAAATTCTTATCAAATATTCTCAACTGATAATCAAAATTAATTTGAACATCTTTATCCTCGCTAAATTCTCTTACAAATATAGTCAAAGGATTTCTTTCACTATAGCTAAATATTGTTAATGCACGACTTTCGGTATTTATAAAGTTCTCAAAATAGTCATTCTTCTCATAGGATAAGGATATGTCATAAAGATTATCCTCATATAAATTAGTCCCAAATACAGCTTTATATATTTCTCCAGCAGGGCTTCTATGATGTCTGTAGCAGGCTTTTAATTCTCTTTTAATATCATCCATTAACCCAACAAACGTTGATTCTCCACATACAGTAAGCTTTAGAGGTATTATATTGGAAAAGTGTCCGATAGTTTGCTTGTATTTTGCTTTTCCCCTGTTTAAAATAGGCACCCCTATCACTATTTCATCCCTTGAATAAATCTTACTAAAATAAAGAAATAGCATTCCTAGGAAAAAGTGGAAGGTCGAACAGCCATTTTCTTCAGAAAATTTTATTATTTTATTATAAAAATGCCTTTCTATATTTAAAGACTCTCTACCACTTGAAAGTGCCTCATCCGAAAGGTGGGATATTTTACTTTCCTTGTTGAACAAAGGTTCTGGAGGTGTAAGGTATTTCTGCTTCCAGAAGTTTATGCTATCAGAAAAAGCTTCTGATTTCATATAGCTTGCATCGTCAGTTATAAAGTCTATATAAGAATATGTAGTTTTTTCTTGAGGATAGCTATCTTTTACCAGTTCATTGTAGTTATTAAGAATTCGATTATACAAAAGGGAATATCCCCATCCATCGGTAATTATATGGTGTGCTTTAAAAAAGACAAAAAACAGGTCATCGTTGGCTTTGACCAATGTACATTGAAACAAAGCACTGATTTCACTATATGAAAAGAGCTTTGCAAATTCAGTTTCCATCCATTTTATAGATAATTCATAGGGATTTTCTTCTTTAGAAAAATCAATAAAAGGAATTTTATATTCTAGCATTGGCAATATCCTTTGATAAGGCTCACCTTCTTTTTCAACAATACTTATTCTCATTGCATCATTTTCATTTATAAAAAGAGCTAGAGCTTTTTGCAGAGTTTCATAGTGGACATATCCTTTAACCTCCGCATATCCTCCAATATTATATATTGGTTTTTTTGCATACAGCTCTTGCTCAAACCATATATCCCTCTGATAAGAGGTCAGGGGGTACAATATATTC
>JBAVGO010000011.1:0-8745 GCA_049684915.1 Lutisporaceae bacterium
TACTATATGCAAATATTATCTTATGTCATATTTTAAGCGTTTCAACGAAAAATATCCGGGCATTAAAATAAAAGTGACAAACAGAACCTCTCCTAAATGCATTGAGCTGCTCAAAAACGGCAGCGTGGATTTTAGCGTAATTAATATCCCAGAAAACACTGATCTTCCTCAATTAGAATTTAAAAAAAGCAGAGCAGTAAAGGATGTTTTTGTTGTAGGCAATAATTATTCACACCTGAAGGATAAGCTCTTATCTCTTAAAGACTTAGAGCATTTACCTTTGTTGGTACTTGAAAAAAATACAATAACCAGAGAGTACTTTGATAATATAATGAGTAGCTATGGAATAGATATAACTCCTGATGTTGAGTTAGGAAGTATAGATGTATTAATTGATATGGCAAAAATCGGTCTGGGTGTAGCCTTTGTGCCTAATGTATGTATAGAAGCAGCTGCTTCTAGAGGTGAAGTTCACATACTAAATTTAAAGGAAAACGTACCAGAAAGATTTATGGGGGTAGTGACTCACAAAAACTTTCCTCTATCTATTGCAGCAGTTAAGTTCTTAGAGATGCTTATATAAACAATTTTCTTTATTGACTGTATTAAAAGTGATAAAGGGTAATACCGAGGTATTACCCTTTAAATAACTATTATATATACTTTCCCATTTCAATTAGTTTATCTTTACTTCCTATATCGTTTCTCCAGTCTAAATTTCCTATAATATATTTATTTATAATCTCATAAGTTTTATTTCTAATATCTTCTAAGCTATTACCTGCCATTACTACCGCCGCTAACCTTGAGGTGCCTACAGATAAATATTTGCCATTTTCTGATTTTATACATGAGCCAAAAAATATGTTAGCTCCATGATTTTGTATTTCATCAATATTTGCACTAAATTCCACCTGAGCTTTAGATGTACTTGAAGGATAATCTTTGGAAACTGCATAAACAACAATTGATGCTTCCCTCTTAAATTTACATACTTCTTGCGATAGATTTCCATTAATACAAGCTTCAATTAAATCTATAAATGGTGTTTCTAGTACTGCTAGTACATTCATAACCTCTGGATCTCCAAACCTAGCATTAAATTCCATTAACCTTAGAGAACCGTCTTTTAACTTGAAGAACCCTCCATTTAGTACACCGTTAAATATAATACCCTTTTTGTTCAGTTCATTTAATATTTTCTGCATCAATTCCTGGCAAACATTTAGTTCATTCTGTGTCAGGCAAGGTAACAGCCCTGTATCTAAAGTGAAGCAGCCCATACCTCCTGTACCAGGTCCTTCATCTCCATCAAATCGATAAGAATAATCATATGTAACAGGTGCTACTACGATTTTATGTCCATCAGTAATACCCATTATAGTAAATTCAAATCCCTCAATCTTTTCTTCCAGTAAGACATTTCCACCATCCTTTAGTATAGCTTTTGCATATTCAAATGCTTCATCCACACTCTTAAGATGTTCTCCCATCACCTTTACGCCCTTACCTCCGGTTAGTCCATCCGGCTTAACCACCATTTCTTGCCCAACAAATTTATCAAAGCCTTGTTCAAGTTCATCAACTGAATTGATAACAGAATGTTTGGGGTTAAATGAGGAATCAACTTCGTTTACCAAATTTCGTGCATAAATCTTACTCCACTCAATCTTCGCACCTTCCTTTGTCGCACCAAAGGTTGGTATAGAAGCTTCACGTAAATAATCTACCACACCTGCTTCAAGTATCGCATCACTGCTTACTATAGCAATATCGATTTTCTGTTCAACTGCAAATCTGCTAACTAACAGCCCATCCTTTTGATTTCCTACAATATATTTACCTCCTGTGCGATTAACAATCGAGGTTATAGTTGGATTCTCATGGGATAAAACAGCATATACTATACAACCATTCTGCATAAGACTATATGCCATAGTTGCTTCTCTGCAGTTATTCCCGACCACTAAACATTTTTTATTGTTCATCATAAATCCCCCTTTATCATTTGCTATATATTTTGTGTTAAGCATTTTCATTGAATTCATATGTTGCGAAAAATACATCTGTATACATATATATATTATGCTATGAATATGGACTGGCTGTCAAAGAAATTAGATATTAGATTTCCTACATAATGTTATTATATAGAACACACAAATTAATTAGCAACAAAATACATGACCTATTTTCATGTATTTTACGCAAATCAATGAAATTTGTGTGTTCTATAAACAGCGGAAAACATATCGCACTATTTTATAAATGTAAATTGTTTAATGCGATATATATAGTATTGCTTATATAAAAACAATCTAAAAAGGAACATATGTGTGATATATTCCCTTTGATAAACTTTACAAAAATTTCTGTTTATAGAGCTGGTATAGCTCACCTTTCAAAAGATAAGGCGTTTTTGTAAGCTTTTCTATATTTTGTGCTCCTAGCAGTAACATAAAAACCTTAATTTCATATTTTAACTTGATAATGGAAGCTCTCGCAGCTTCAAGTCCATTATCAAGCAGCTCTCTCAAAATTAAACCACTTATACCTGATATAGCTGCACCCATGCACATTGCCTTAACAACTTCCTCTGCCTTTGTTATTCCTCCGCTGCAAATTATTTTCAGATCCGAAGAGGCTTTTCTACACTCTAAAAGGCTAAGTGCAGTAGGTATACCCCATTGTTTCAAAAACGAATGGTCAATTTCCTTGTTGCGTCCAGCTTCAATGGCTATAAAATTTGTTCCACCTCTACCTCCGACATCAATATATTTCACGCCGACCTGATGTAACCTCATGGCAACTTCATAGGAAATCCCAAAGCCTACCTCTTTTACGATTACAGGAAGCTTCGTTTGATTGACTATTCTAGTTATGTTCGCCAAAGTACCCTTAAAGTGCCTTTCGCCTTCCTGCATACATATCTCTTGTGGAGTATTTAGATGAAGCTGCAGTGCATCTGCTTGTATCATCTCTATAGCTCTGATAGCATCTTCATAACTATTGTTGGCACTGATATTGGCTATGACTATTCCTTCTTTGTTTATTTCTCTCACGATTTTAAAGCTATGCTCAGCTTGCTTATTCTGAATTGCTATAGCCTGTGAACCTACTGCAATAGGTATATTAAAATCCCGGGCTAGAATAGCTAGCTTCTCGTTTATCTCCGCTGTATAATCTGTGCCTCCTGTAACTGCATTAATCATAATAGGCAGGTCTATTAATTTATCTAAAAATGTATAGTTGATACTTATATCATCAAAGTCAATCTCCGGCAAAGCATTATTCTGTAATACAACATCCTGAAAAAAATTATAGTTTGCATTAGAATGTTGAAGAAACATCTTTATATGCTCATCCTTTCGAGACGCCCTTATGTCTTTTTTATCGTCATTATTCATTCTATCACCTATATATTCCAAATAATTTACTATATATGTCTATTTTACCCTATACTTAATTGTGCATTTCATCTAACATTGTACCATATTCAGCCAAAAATAGCTTTACCCCAAGTTACCTTTAAAACCTGGGGTAAAGTCATTATCTTCATTATCTTCTTAACTTCTCTGGAAATTTAGGTTGGTGTATCCATAAATAAGAATTATTATTCGCACCCGTATTTGCTAGTAATAGTGCGAAAGCAGCAATGAAATTTAACATTACGCAGTTACTCTTCATTATAGTACCCCCTCTCTTTTTGTATATCATTTTCTGCAAAAAGTGGAGTTAATGTAATACCCTCAAAAAGCATTGCCATAGCCGCAATGTTGCAGAAAATTGATATCTTTGGACTAATAAAGTATGCAATAACTATAACGGATATTTCCAGTGTTAATACAACGATGCTTCTTCTCCTAAAAATTTTTTTCTCATTTCCTACCATTCTCTTATTTGGCGTATCAACAGGTGCATAGAATAAAACCAATGCCCCTGCTAAAAGAGATATTATAGCTATATAAATAATTGAGCCACTAACAAAATAATACTTTACTATCCCTATTGATAAGAAGGTTGCTATAGATGTTACTAAAAAACACTTCAAGTATGTATCTGCATGATAGCCTCCTGCATTAACCCTTAGCAGGCTAAAGGTAGTAATAAATACTATTGCCTCCACAATCCACCCAAGTACCCATGCAATAATCATAAATCCTATAAGCTTAACAATTCCAGATATCATCATCTGTAACCCATACATATAAACTTCCCAATCGTCAAAGGAAATTATTTCTTTATCTATCAGACTCTGAGTTATTTTCCTAGATAATCTATCAATCAACTTCTACACCTCTTCTAATAACTAGTAGTTGTAAGTATATATTACCATATCTGTATTTATAATCAAGCCAAATGTAATAATTGGTCAATTTAATGTAATAATTAGTATGTTTTTGAAGAAAAGAATGCAAAACAGAGCTTATTATCGCAATTCATGAATATTAAATTGATATTGGTATAGCAATGTTGGAGATAAAACACTCTCCTTTATCCTCAAACTTTACAATACCATCATATTTTTCAACAGCTTGTCTGATATTATTTAACCCAAATCCATGATTTGATGCGTCTTTCTTACTTGTATAGTTAACCTTATTATTGCATAGGTCTGCTTTGATTCCACTTGACTTTGAGTTGCATACCTTGATAATAAGGTTATTGTTTCTTATATTCATGTCAACCTCAATATATTTATACGCCAAGTCCTCTCCCTTACATGCTTCCAATGCATTATCCAATAAATTACCAACTATAATTGAAAGGTCTATGGATTCTATGTTCATTTTTTCTGGTAAATCCACATCAACCTCCATATATATCTTATCTTTTTGTGCTATCATAAGCTTAGTATTTAACAAAGCAGTAAGAATAGGATTTCCCGCATCAACAACAATATTGAATTCATTGATCTCATCCACCAATCTTTCAATATATTCTTCTGCTTCTTTTCCTTTATTCAATTTTAGAAGTCCATATAAGCAATTTATATGATTATTAAAATCATGTCTTTGTGAATTTATAGATTTAAGCATAGCCTGTGTGTTATCAACATAAAATACTTGTCTTTTGTATTCTTGCTCTTTTAATTGCCACTCTGCTTCCTTTTGACTATGATTTATTATCCCATTAGTTATTCCCAAAATGCATAAACTGAATATTATAGCACCTATAGTAGTATAAACAATATAATTTGCACTATTTCCTTTGCTCGAAAGCACTTCTAAATTTTGGTAAAACCATAATGCTATCAGTATAATAATTATATTAAAAACACATACTAATAAGATTTGATACAATACTGTTCTGTTTATACTCTTACTAAACTTTATCTTAGGTATGAAGTGCGATACTATAACAAAATATATTGATTTTGATATTGAAACTGCAAGTATCTTTGGCAGGATTTGCGTATGTATTTCATTTGGCATCACTCCTAATAAATAAACAATTAGTATTGCAATTCCCTCTGCAACAAACATTAAGATTAGAGCAAGAAATATAAACATAAAAATGCCGAATAGGTTCTCTCTAAATATCAGCTTATATAATATTCCTGTAGTTATAATAAGTACCATAAGTCCTACTGGATTTCCATTACCTAATATCTCTCCAAGTGTATAATTAATAATTGCTTGTAATAAAATTACAATAAAAGTCCGCTTCCAATCCGTATTTACATTCCGTAAAAATTTCTTAACGAAGAGTAAAATCAACGTCACATCTAATGCACCTATTAAAAAATCCAGTAGCATGTTTAATGTCATAGGTATTCCTCCTATAAAAATAGATTTTTCTCAATAATCTCTCGTACAGTCAGTTTTTTCTTCCTGCTTACAGGTATTGTTTTATCAAGTTCTCTTATATAAATGCTATCATTTTTCATCTCTAATATCTTTGATGAATTCACTATATAACTATTATGACATCGTGTAAACATCTCCATATCCAGTCTACTTATTAGCTTGTCCATATTTCCATAAAAAACAAACTGGCCTTTTTCAGAGTAAACAGTTATCTTTCTTAAATATTTCTCAAAAATATATATCTCGTTGAATTTTAGTTTAATAATGTTTTCCTTAAAATGAAAGGTTATTGATTTATTTTTTTCCTCATATAGTCTTATTTGATCTATTCTAATCAATAAATCTCTAAGTAGCAGCTTCATTCTCTTTTCAGATATAGGTTTTACTATATAATCCGTGGACTTAAGCTTAAAAGCATCAAGAGCAAATCGCTTATGACCGCTAATAAATACTATTATTACATCAGGATACTTGTCTCTAATTCTTTTCCCTGTCTGCAATCCATTTAGCTCTTTCATTTCAATGTCTAATAATACTATATCCAGAGTTACATTCTGCAGCTTCGTCAATAGTTCTTCTCCACTATAAGCCTTTATTAGCTTTAATTGATAGTCACTAAGATTCTGCTCCAAAAAGCTTGATAATATGTCAACCTGTACCGCTTCATCGTCACAAACACCTATGACTAGCTCCATCTAACCACCTCTGCATAAATAATATAATGTCCTTTAATATAAAAAACCCGAAACATACTTTAATAATACTTTATATTCGACAAAAAAGACAGTGATTTTGTAAATAATCACGAGATATTCATATATACACTTACTTTATTTTTATTTTTGTATTATCAATAATGTATTTTTCAGTATATTATTCAACGTAAATGTATTCTGAATTTTAAATTCAATGTAAGTTGTGCATAATTTGCTTGTTACTATGGATTTATTTATATTCAGCTGCGAGGTGAAAGATATTTAAGATTTCTTGTGTGCTCCTTATCATGGATGGTCCCATGATGCCGAAAACAATGTAGACATTAGATATGCAGATTGGTGCAAGCTTATAGAGAAAAAATACCCTACAAAGCCAGAGGGCTATGTAAAGCTAATAAGCAAAACGATTTAGTCATAATTGACTAAATCGTTTAATATTGCCTATTTAATGTTCTTATATATCCTATAATAGTAAAATGGCTTCTCTTCGGTTTCACCAGAGTTTAGTATCATTCTTGTTTCAAGCTTTGTAAATCCACATTTTTCAACTACTCTTTGAGATGGATAATTATCCAGCTCAACTATTGCTATCAAGTAATCAATATCCACACTGTTAAAAGCCCATTCTGTCATAGCTTTTGCAGCTTCGCTTATATACCCGTTATTACTATATTTTTCTGAAATGAAGTAGGCAATTTCTATTTCATTGTCTACTTCTTCCTTATTGCCTATTCCTACCATCCCAATAATGTTACCATTGTTTTTAAGAGTTACTGCAAGCATTACTCTAGCAATGTCCTTCGTAGTTAAAGAATACTGTTTTTCTATCCAGCCTATCCAAGCTTTTCTTCTTTCTATAGGACATTCCCAATCAGGCATCCATTTTAGGATATATGCTTCATTGCATATTTCATGCAATTCTGATGCATCATCTATTGAAAATTGTCTTAATATTAGTCTTTCTGTTTCTATACAGATATTCATTTTTTACACCTCACTATAATCAGCAAATTTTGAATAACTTTGTTATATTATAGCATAATAAAAGCTACTAAGAATGACACTTATTAAGCATGAGACAATATAGGAAACATTATTTTATTATTCTGAAATAATTCGTCCTTACCTTTCATGATAAATAAAGTTGTGTCCTCTTCCTGCAATAAATTTACATGATAGCTTTCTGCATTTTTAGGTGTAAATCCCAAGGTTACTGTTTTTGCTTCTTTGTTAGCAAATGTCCTAATAATATTATCTAAATCAACTTCCGATGGTGAAAATGCATCCTGCAAATACAATGTATCACCATTAAGTTCTGCAATTACAATTGCATCCTGCTCTCTTAAATAATAAACATTGTCACTCATAAAAGAAGTACAATAAAACATTACTAATCCTACATTCTTTAGCATTGTTAACTTTGATATTGAGGTTGAATTATTAATTTTTTCTACAAGCAACTCTCTGTTATAGTCTAAAGACATGTCTAATTTTTCTGAAACAATAATTTCATTATCATTTGTAATTGTTTTAGAGCATTGATATTCATTCACAGCTGTGAAACCAAATTGGGGATAAAAATTCAATACACTATCATTAGCAAATAAATATAGCATATCACATTTATCCTTCCATTCTTCTATGACCTGCTCCATAAGATACCGAGCTAATCCTTGGTTTCGATATGCAGTATCTGTCATTACCGTTCCTATTTGTATATATCTTTTATTTTCTCCTAGAACTAAATAATCAATTATACTAGCAGAAACATTGGCAACAATACTTTCACCATCTAATAGTGAATACGGTATATATCCACTCCCCCAATATCCATTTTGATACCATTGTTCAAAATCAAATCCATATGTTTTCTTTGTTAATAAATTATAGCTTTTTCTAAACAATGCATTACCTTTGTAATCTTTTATAAAGGTATACTCCCTACCTTTAATTGATACCTTTTCCATTACTATCACCTCTCGAAACCATTATTACATATTAACAATAACATCACCATAAGTGCCAGGCACCGAACATAAGAACTTATTCACTCCTGCTCAGCAAGTTTCTTATGGCAGTGTCTGTCGTACTAATATTGCTTCCTATTTCCTTAAAGGTATATTTTAACTCGACTGCTGCCTTTATATATTTGAGTTTATATTGTGTTAAGCTTCTTTTCCGTGATCCATTTTTTATCTCTATGAAGCCCTCGTCATCCG
>JBAVGO010000012.1:0-11037 GCA_049684915.1 Lutisporaceae bacterium
CAAATGTGGATTGTTCAATATAGGTGCTGAGGGTCAGTTTATAATAGGAGCTATTGCTACCATATGGGCAGGCTTGGCATTTAAAGGTATTCCCGCTGTATTGCATGTATTAATAGCACTGTTTGTAGGTGCTGTTGCAGGAGGCGTGTGGGGAGGCATTGTAGGCTGGTTAAAGGCAAAAGTAGGTGCACATGAAGTTATAAACAGTATAATGCTGAACTATATTGCAATGTATTTTAGTAACTATATAGTTATGAATTTGTTAAATGAGCCTGGTAAGGCTTTCACCGTTGCTATTGCCGACACAGCAAAGCTTTGGAAGTTAGCTGAAGGGATAGCGGTATTTAAAGGCTCCAGAGTTCACATAGGCATATTTGTCTCACTGATTGTAGCCGTGTTTGCATATTATCTTTTAAACAAAACTGTAAGAGGTTATGAGATAAGAGCCGTAGGCTATAACCCTCATGCAGCTGAATATGGTGGTATAAACGTGAAGAAAAATGTTGTACTTGCAATGTTTATTTCTGGTATGTTTTCTGGTCTTGCAGGTGCATTAATGGTAACTGGAGTACAATTTAGGGTAAACAATTTATTTGGGTTTACAAATTATGGCTTTGATGGAATCGCAGTAGCCTTGGTAGGAAATAGCAATCCATTGGGAGTAATACTATCTGCTTTCTTATTTGGTGCACTGCAAAAAGGTGGGCCACTAATGCAGATTAGAGGAATTCCAAAGGAAGTAGTAGGAATAATTCAAGGTATAATAATACTATTTGTTGCTGTAAACTTTGTTAAGGTAATGGTTGAAAACTATACTGACAAGCAAAAAATTAAAAAAAGTTTAGCAAAAGGGGAGGGAAAGTAGCATGGATTTTTCTGGATTTTTGGTAGTGTTAAGCATAATAATTCCCGCCACGATAAGATCTGCTACCCCTTTGATATTTGCTGCTTTGGGTGGTAACTTTTCTGAGAAATCAGGGGTAGTAAATATAGGCTTGGAAGGTATCATGACAGTAGGTGCATTTAGTGCAGTATACTTCTCATATTTGACTGGGTCTCCTTGGATTGGCTTGCTTGGGGCGATATTAGCAGGCGGTTTATTTGGCTTGCTCTTGGCATTTTTAAGCATTAACTTTAAGGCAAACCAAGTTGTAGTTGGTACTGCGATTAATATTTTGGCAGCCAGCTTGACAACCTTTTTACTAGTTGCAATATGGAAAAGGCCGGGGCAAACTAACACTGTAAATTCATTTTCAAATTTTGGTCCATTTAACATGTTTACTTATTTAGCTTTTGCTTTGGTACTAGTATCATACTATGTAATGTTTAAAACTCCCTTCGGCTTAAGAATGAGAGCAGTTGGTGAGCATCCAAAAGCAGCAGATACACTAGGCGTTAATGTATATGTTACAAGATATATATGCGTTATACTAAGTGGCGTTTTAGCTGGAATAGGCGGAGCTTCACTATCAATCGGTTCTTTGAGCTTGTTCAAGGAAGGGATGATAGCAGGTAAAGGCTTTATTGCTTTGGCCGCTTTGATATTTGGTAAGTGGAACCCAATTGGAGCTGCAGGAGCTTGTCTGTTTTTCGGATTTGCGGTAGCACTGGAGACTGTATCTAACAATTTGCCAATACCTAGAGAATTCATATTCGCTATGCCATATATATTGACAATGCTGGCTGTTTCAGGCTTAATAGGTAAGTCTGTAGCACCTGCGGCAAGTGGCGTACCTTATGAAAAAGGTGAAAGATAAAGAACTATAACTTAATAAGCAAGTGCAAAGGTCGGTATTTTTACCGACCTTTTTGTAAACATTAGTGAAAAAAATCGAATATATATACTTTTATTGATATGATATAATTAACATAGTTAATAGACTGCTACGGCAGAGGTGATTTTATGAGAATGGGATATGAATTAACAATTGAACAACAACAAAAGCTAGTTATTACACCAGAGCTTAAACTGGCACTGAAGATACTTCAGCTTCCCTCTGTTGAATTAGAGGAGTTTATTCAGCATGAGCTTGAAGCCAATCCTGTTCTTGAATTGGTTGAAGAAATTAAGGATGAAAAAATACATGATAAGCAAAATGTAAAAGCAGAGCAAAAGGAAAAAGAAAAAGAAATTGACTGGAAGGAATACCTGCAATTTCAAGGTAAAAGCTATTATACTGACAGCTTTGACAATGAGGATGCCTCTGAGGGAGGCTATGATAACCTTATTTCATATTCCAGTACTTTAAAGGAGCATTTACTGTTTCAGGTTAATATGTCTTTATTAAAGAATGAGCTTAAGGACATAGGGGAGTTAATAGTTGAATCCTTAGACGATAATGGATACCTTAAAACAGATATAAATGAGCTTGCAAGTATGACAAATACAAATATAAGCACAGTAGAAAAGGCACTTGACATCATTCATACCTTTGAGCCAGCGGGAGTTGGTGCGAGAGACCTTAAAGAATGTTTATTAATACAATTGAACTTAAAGGGTCAACTGAATGAAAAAACAAAAAAGATTGTTACTCAGCATTTAGACGATATTGCTTGCAACAGGCTGAATAATATATCAAAAGCACTGTGTATTTCCATAGATGAAGCACAAGCTTTAAGTGATGTTATAAGGGAATTGGAACCCAAACCTGGTAGAGCTTTTGAAAGCAATACTACAACCAAATATATTATTCCTGATGTGTATATAGAAAAAGTAGGAGATGAATATATCGTTACAATTAACGATTATTATAATTCTTCTTTAAGAATCAGCCAATACTATAGAAACTTGCTCCAAAACGAGGACAAAACCTCTCAGACCTCTATATTTATAAACAACAAGCTTTCCTCTGCCCTATGGCTTATAAAAAGCATCGAGCAAAGAAAGAATACCCTACAAAATGTTATGCAGGCGATTGTTGAATATCAAAGAGAGTTCTTTGATAATGGCGTGATGCATCTAAAGACTATGACTTTGAAGAATATTGCAGAGCTGGTAGGGGTGCATGAATCAACTGTGAGCAGGGCTATACATGGCAAGTATGTTCAAACCAATAGGGGAGTTTTTGAAATAAAATACTTCTTTAAAAGTGGAGTTGACAGTCGAAGCGGAGATGCAATATCCTCAGAAAGCATAAAGAAAATGATTAAGAATTTTATAGATAAAGAAGATCATAAGCGACCAATAAGCGACCAGCTTATAGCAGATGACTTAATAAAGGAAGGATGTCTAATATCCCGACGAACGGTAGCAAAATACAGAGATGAGCTAAGAATTCCGGCATCTTCAAAAAGAAAGAGATATTAGAGAATGTACTCAGGTACATTCTTTTTTATGTATAAAATAAGTCCTGCTTGTATTAAAACAAATATTGCATATTTATAAATGATATAATATAATAAATTCAATGGGACTAATATCGACATCTGGGACAATAAATGTCCAGGGAGGAATTCTATGGAAGATTGGATACAATTACAAAAAAAGATTGTTCCTGAAATAATCGATATAACCGAGAAAAGATACAGTATTTTGCGTACAATTGAGTTTAATCAGCCAATAGGCAGAAGAGCTCTTGCTTCAGTTTTGAATAAAAGCGAGAGATGGGTAAGAAGCGAGCTGGATGTCTTGAAAGAACAAGGTCTTATAGATATTCAGACAGCTGGTATGACACTTACTGGTGAAGGAAGAGATATAATAAATAAATTTAGAGGCTTTATTTCAGAATTAAGGGGCATTACCAGTTTGGCTGATGAAATAAAGCAAGCACTAGGGGTTAAGGATGTGCTTATTGTTCCCGGGAATACAGAGGCAGATTGGGATACCTTGAAGGATATGGCAAGTTTAGCTTTCGCATATGTGGAGAAGAATATAAAAGATTCATATATAATTGCAGTAAGTGGCGGATATTCAGTATTGGCTGTAGCAGAAAACTCATACAAGCTAAATGCAAAAGACTTGGTAGTAGTTCCAGCAAGAGGAGGTATTAAGGCGGATTTAGAGAGACAGGCAAGTATAGTGGCGGCTAAGCTAGCCAACAATATACGATGTAGTTATCATTTGCTTCATCTACCTGACAACATAAGCGAGAATATGCTTAACAATATGATGCCAGACCCTGATATAAGTAGAGTAATACAGTACATAAGACGTGCCAATATATTTATTTTTGGATTAAGCTCTTTAGAATCAATTTCTAAAAAGAGGAATTTTACGGTTGGAGAGCTGGAGGAGCTAGAATACTTAAAGATAAAAGCAGAAGCATTTGGATGCTATTTTGACTGCACAGGAGAAATTGTTCTCAAAACAGGCAGTATAGGTATAAGACCTGAAGATTTGAAGAATATAGAATTAGCAATATGCATAGGTGGAGGAAAACCAAAGGCTGAACCTATAATATTGGTCAACAAGGGCAGGCGTAATCAAGTTATAGTCACAGATGAAGCAGCAGCTCATGAAATACTAAGGATATTAAGGGAGGATAATTAAATGGCAATTAAGGTAGGAATTAATGGATTTGGCCGTATAGGAAGACCCGTTTTTAAAATTGCAATGGAGAAGTACGGCGACGATATAGAGATTGTACTTATAAATGATTTAACAGATCCCAAGACTCTGGCACATCTATTGAAATATGACAGTACATATGGAGTATATGATAAAGAAGTAAAAGCAACTGAAAACTCGATTATTGTTGATGGTAAGGAAGTTCACATTTCTGCTGAGACAAACCCCGAAAAGATTAAATGGGGTGAGTATGGCGTAGATGTAGTAATAGAATCAACAGGAAGATTTACCAATAAAGAAGATGCTATGAAGCACATTGCAGGAGGAGCAAAAAGAGTAATAATCAGTGCACCAGCTAAAAATGAAGATATTACAATAGTTATGGGTGTTAATGAGCATCAATACGATCCAGAAAAACATCTTATTATTTCTAATGCTTCCTGTACAACAAATTGTTTAGCACCAATGGCAAAAGTATTACATGAGAAGTTTGGTATAGTAAAGGGCTTGATGAATACAATTCACTCCTATACAAACGATCAAAGAATACTTGACCAACCACACTCGGACTTAAGAAGAAGCAGATCCGCTGCACTATCAATTATTCCAACAAGCACAGGTGCGGCAAAGGCTGTTGCACTAGTATTACCAGAGCTTAAGGGTAAACTGACAGGTATGTCCCTAAGAGTACCAACTCCTACTGTTTCAGTAGTTGATTTAGTTGCAGAGCTAGAAAGAGAAGTCACTGTAGAGGAAGTAAACAATGCTCTAAAACATGCTGCAGAGAATGAATTGAAGGGTATACTTCAGTACTGTGATGAGCCTCTTGTATCTGTTGACTTTAAAGGAAGTGCATATTCTTCCATAATTGATGCGTTATCTACAATGGTTATACAAGGTAACATGATAAAGGTAATTTCTTGGTATGATAATGAATATGGGTATTCCAATAGAGTGGTTGATTTGATAAAATATATATCAAATAGATAGAATGAGTTTTTTGTCCAGGCTGCACATATTGATGTAGACTGGACAAAACTTTGAAAATTACATTTACGGGAGGGTTATTTTGTTAAATAAGAAGACTATTGAGGATTTTAATTTAAAGGATAAGAGGGTATTAGTTCGAGTAGATTTTAATGTACCTCTAAATGAACAGGGTCAGATTACTGATGACAGAAGAATTACTGAGGCTTTACCAACAATAAAATATCTCCTGGAGCATAAGGCAAAGGTAATATTGATGTCTCATATGGGCAGACCTAAAGGAAAGTTCAATGAAAAGTATTCCTTAAAGCCAGTGGCAGAAAGACTTCAACAGTTAATAGACACAAAGATTACACTAGCAACAGATGTAATAGGCGAAAAGGTTAAGCAAGCAGCATATTCTTTACAGTCCGGTGAGATACTGATACTAGAAAACGTAAGATTTTATGAACAGGAAGAGAAGAATGATGCTGAGTTTGCAAAAAGCTTGGCAGAGTTAGGTGAGTTATATGTAAATGACGCCTTTGGAACAGCTCATAGAGCTCATGCCTCAACGACAGGAGTAGCAAACTATCTGCCCTCAGCTATTGGCTTTCTTATTAAGAAGGAAATTGATATAATGGGTAAAGCTTTGACGCAGCCAGACAGGCCATTTGTGGCGATATTGGGAGGAGCAAAGGTTTCTGATAAAATAGGGGTTATTGATAACCTGTTGGACAAGGTTGACACCCTCTTAATTGGGGGCGGTATGGCATTTACCTTCTACAAAGCAATGGGCTATGAGATTGGCAAGTCCATACTTGAAGCTGATAAGGTTGAATTAGCAGGCGAAATACTGAAAAAAGTGGAAGCTAAGAAGGTTAAGCTTATACTTCCTATTGATATTGTAATCGCACCTGAATTTAATAAGGATGCTTCATATTCCACAGTTGATGCGGATAAAATACCAAAAGATCAAATGGGTTTAGATATCGGAGAGAAGTCTAGAGCAATCTTTGCAGAAGAAATAGTGAAAGCAAAGACTGTTGTATGGAATGGACCTATGGGTGTATTTGAAATGCCAAGCTTTGCAAAAGGAACCTTTGCTTTGGCAGAAGCAATGTCAAAGTGCAAGGGTGCAACTATAGTAGGTGGTGGAGATTCTGCAGCCGCAGTAGAACAGTTGGGCTTTGCAGATAAAATCACTCATATTTCTACAGGAGGCGGTGCTTCCTTAGAATTTTTGGAAGGCAAGATATTGCCAGGTATAGATATAATCAACAACAAATAATGAGGTGAATTATATGAGAGTACCACTGATTGCAGGTAATTGGAAAATGAATAAAACACCAAAGGAAGCAGTAGAATTGATAAATTTACTAAAGCCTTTGGTACAAAATGCAGTGGCAGAAATTGTAGTATGTCCGACTTTTGTTGCGCTAAGTGATGTGCTTAAGGTCGTTCAAGACAGTAATATCAAGGTAGGAGCTCAAAACATGCATCACCAGGACAATGGTGCTTATACAGGCGAAATATCACCTGTATCTTTAAAATCAATGAATATTGAGTATGTAATTTTGGGACACTCTGAAAGAAGGCAATATTTTAGAGAAAGTAATGAAGAAATAAATAAGAAGCTTGCAGCAGCTCTGAAAAATGGGTTAAAGCCAATACTATGTGTAGGTGAGACCTTAGATGAGCGTGAGAAGGGAATAACCTTTGATATTATAGCGGAACAGGTAAATAAATGTCTTGCAGGCTTGCAGCAGCATAATCTAGAAGCTTTGGTAGTTGCTTACGAACCTGTCTGGGCTATAGGAACAGGCAAAACTGCTACTAAGGAAGATGCCAATGAGGTTATTGGCTTTATAAGACAGCAGTTAAAAGAGGCATTAAATGAGAAGTTAAGCTTAAACACCAGGATATTATATGGAGGCAGTGTTAAGTCATCTAATATAAAAGAGCTTATGGAAATGCCTGAAATAGACGGTGCTTTGGTGGGCGGTGCAAGTCTAGATGCAGAAGAATTTGCTAAAATAGCTATTTATTAGTTATAATATAATCACATTGTACAAACACATTTGAAGGAGGAAAAAATATGACAATTATTACTGACATATTTGCAAGAGAGATACTTGATTCAAGAGGAAACCCTACTATTGAGGTAGAGGTTGAACTGGAAGGCGGAGCAACTGGAAGAGCGGCAGTTCCTTCAGGTGCCTCCACAGGAGCATTTGAAGCTGTAGAATTAAGAGATGGTGATAAGTCTAGATACTTAGGCAAGGGCGTACTTACAGCTGTTAACAATGTTAACGAGATAATAGCAGAGGAAATTATCGGTATGGATGCTCTAGACCAAGTTGCAATAGATCAAGCAATGATAGAGCTTGACGGTACTCCAAACAAAGCTAAGCTTGGAGCCAATGCGATACTAGGTGTATCCTTAGCAGTTGCACATGCGGCAGCTGAAGCTTGCGGACTTACACTATATCAATACATAGGTGGAGTGAATGCAAAAACTCTTCCAGTTCCAATGATGAATATATTAAACGGTGGAGCTCATGCAGATAACAATGTTGATTTACAAGAGTTTATGGTTATGCCTGTAGGTGCAAACAGCTTTAGAGAAGCTTTAAGAATGTGTGCTGAGGTATTCCATAATCTAAGAGCTGTATTAAAGTCAAAGGGCTACAATACATCAGTAGGTGACGAAGGCGGCTTTGCACCAAACCTTACATCAAACGAAGAAGCTTTACAGCTCATAGTAGAAGCTATAAACAAAGCAGGCTTTAAACCAGGAGAAGATATCTTCATAGCACTTGATCCTGCTGCTTCAGAGTTTTTCAAGGAAGATGGCAAATATCATTTAGAAGGTGAAGGCGTTGTATTGACACCTGCTGAAATGGTTGGATTTTATGAGAACTTAGTTAATAAGTATCCTATCATATCCATAGAAGATGGTTTAGCGGAAGATGACTGGGAAGGCTGGAAGCTTGCAACTGAGAAGCTTGGCAAGAAGATTCAATTAGTAGGTGATGACCTTTTTGTAACTAACACTGAGAGACTTTCAAGAGGTATTGAAAAAGGCGTTGCTAACTCAATATTAATAAAGGTTAATCAAATTGGTACACTAACAGAAACTCTTGATGCAATAGCAATGGCTAACAGAGCTGGTTATACAGCAGTTGTATCTCATAGATCAGGTGAGACAGAGGATACAACAATTGCGGATTTGGTTGTTGCAGTTAATGCAGGTCAAATTAAGACTGGTGCTCCATCAAGAACTGATAGAGTTGCAAAGTATAATCAACTTTTAAGAATTGAAGAGGGTTTAGGTACAATGGCAAAATATCTTGGTAAGAAAGCATTCTTCAATTTAAGATAAATATAGAATAAAGACTGCTTGTTATATAACAAGCAGTCTTTATAAATTAAAATAATAACTTTATTCTATGCAATTATTGTAATTTGTACAGGTTTATGTTAAAATGCATTTATATGCTTTAATTAACAAATTTGAAACTTATATTGAACGAAATATAAGCTTTTCATAACTATAGAGGGAGGTGTGGATTACTGTGTTAAAGATTACACTCTATGTTATTCAATTTATAGTATGTCTAGTTTTAATAGCAAGTATTCTGTTACAACCGGGTAAAAGTGCTGGTTTATCAGGATCAATAGCTGGTGGAGCAGAGCAGTTATTTGGTAAGAAGAAGAGTAAAGGCTATGAGCAGCTTGCTGCTAAAGCTACAACAGTTTCAGCTATTGTATTCATGGTTTTATCTGTAGTATTGCTACTAATACAATAATTAATCTTTAAATAAGTTAGCCTAGCAGTTTGTTAGGCTAAAATTATATTCTCTTGTATTAGTTCCACAGTTCATATAGTATGAGTATAGACGATAGAATTAAGCTATGTATAACTTGATAATATACATAGCTTTTGTTTTGTTTGAGGGGGATTTTATGAAGTATCTGTTAATATATTTAATAGCAATCAACAGCATTGGCTTTGTCATAATGGGAATTGATAAGTCAAAGGCTAAAAAAAATAAGTGGCGAATTAGTGAAAAAACAATTTTTGTTATAGCTTTACTGGGTGGGTCTATAGGAGTAAAGTTGGGGATGCAACAGTATAGGCACAAGACTCAGCATAAGAAGTTTGTATATGGAATACCTGCCATAATTATTATTCAATTGATTGCGGCACTGTATGCAGCATATTTATTGCTGTACAAGTAAGCTTCTTAATGAGAGATAGAATTTATTTTTTATTATAAAAGTTAAACTGCGACACTTAAATTTAACCGTATAGACATATAATAGCCAAACTGTGACATAATAACACCAAGTGTAATTTGCATTATATGTGTAGAGGTGATAGTTTTGGCGAATTTTTTGTACGAGGATGCTAGTGAGTTTTATTTTTCTGGCAACAATACGGGGATATTGCTTATTCACGGCTTCGCTGGTTCACCCGCTGAAATGCAGTATCTTAGCAATTATCTTAAGAAAAAGGGCTTCAGCATAAGTAATGTGCTTTTAAATGGGCATGGTACAACTCCGAAAGATTTAAAAGCTACGAGTCATCTAGATTGGATAAAATCTGCAGAGGAAGCATATCAAGAGCTATCTAAATATTGTGAGGAAATATTTATAGCAGGACTATCTATGGGAGGGGCTATAGGACTTCATTTAGCACATAAATATAGCATTAAGGGAATAATAAGTTTGTCTACACCTATGAGAATATTAAGCAGACGGTACTATGTCGCTATTCTTGTTAAGCATATAAGGTTTATATTGGGAAAAGAAGCAAAGGTTATAATGCAGAAGGATCCTTTTACTATAAGATATGATAAAACTCACTTTAAAAGCTTGCTAAACTTGCTTCAGCTCATTAATATTGTCAAAGGAAGCTTGCACAATATGGATAAGCCAATTTTGATAATGCAGTCCTATGGTGATGGAACGGTACATCCCAAAAGTGCAAATTTTATATACAAAAGGGTGGCTTCAACAGATAAGAGCATAATATTTTTATATAAAAGTGGACATATAATAACCTGTGACTGTGAAAAGGAACAGGTTTTTGAAGAAGTATACAATTTTATCAGTAAAAGATGTAATACCAATAAAGACGATAAATACAGCTCATATTCTGAATCAATGGAGGTTTAAAAAATGATTGACTTAACAGAAATAAAAAGCAAAATATCAAATTTCATGCGGGAGGATGCATATAGACCTCTTAATTATGAAGAGTTAAAGGAAGCAATGGAAATTGATGAATCAGAGGTGAATCTATTTCATGATGCACTTCAACAGCTAGAACAACATGGGGATATCATTCAAACTAAAAAGAAGAAATTTGGTTTCACCGAGAAAATGAACCTTGTACTTGGAAGAATCCAAGGAAATAAGAAGGGTTTTGCTTTCCTAATTCCTGACAATAAAGATATAAAAGATATGTTTATACCTTCGGGAAACTTAAATGGTGCAATGAATAATGACAGAGTAATAGTAAGATTGACATCAGGGGAGTTAAACACTAAAAAAAG
>JBAVGO010000013.1:0-4038 GCA_049684915.1 Lutisporaceae bacterium
GCTTAAATAATAACATACAACCTATGCCAATAGTAAAAAACAAGTTTAAGGAGTTTATTATATGGTATCAAAATCAAGATAATACTAAGCAGTCTGAATACTGGAAGAATTACCTTGATGGCTTTGAAGCAAAAACTATTTTGCCAATAGAGAATTCAATAAAAAGCACCAGCTTAAATCAAAGCAAAAGTATATTTAAGCTTTCAAAGGAACTGGCAGAAAGAATTAGCAGACTATGCAAACAACATAAAATTACAACCGCAGCCTTTATGTACGCCGCATGGGGTATTTTGCTGCAAAAATACAGCAATTCAGATGATGTTGTATTTGGTACTACTGTGTCAGGAAGAAAAGCTAATATAAAAGGAATAGAAAATATTGTGGGTTTGTTTATCAACACTATTCCTTTAAGAATAAAAAATGATAACAATAATACTATAAGCTCAATGCTTGCTTATGTTGATAAAATGCTGAAGGATAGAGATGAATATGAAAATACTCCTTTAGTTGATATAAAAACAGCTATTGGCTTTGATTATCAAAGCAATGTTTTTGACTCAATTGTTGTTATGGAGAACTACCCCCTAGATAAAGAGTTGAATAATGGGAGCTCGGCGATAAAGATCGAAGAATATTCTATGTACGAAGCAACTAATTTTGATTTGGTTCTAAGTATTTCTATGTTTGATGATATTGAGCTGGGCTTTATATATA
The DNA here is from genome assembly GCA_049684915.1 of Lutisporaceae bacterium. Taxonomy (GTDB): domain Bacteria; phylum Bacillota; class Clostridia; order Lutisporales; family Lutisporaceae; genus GWB2-37-7. Next base: position 715 of record JBAVGO010000013.1, read on the forward strand.
ATTCAAATAGCTTTGAAAAATCATCTATACAAAATGCAGCAGGGCACTTTGAGAATATTATTAAAGCAATGGTAAAAGAGCAAGACATAAATGTGTCTAAAATAGATGTTTTATCAGAGGCAGAAAGAGATAGGGTTATATTTGACTTTAATGCTACAGACACCAATTATCCAAAGGATAAAACTCTACATGAATTATTTGAAGAACAGGTAGAAAAAGCACCTGACAATGTGGCGGTAACACTAGGACAGGATTTTTTAACCTATAAACAGTTAAATGAAAAAGCAAATCAATTTGCTAAGCTTTTACGCAGTAAGGGAGTAAAAGCAAATAGCATAGTAGCTATGATTGTTGATAGGTCTATAGATATGATAGTAGGTATTATTGCCATATTAAAGGCTGGAGGGGCGTACTTACCGATTGATCCTACATATCCGATGGATAGAATAGATTATATGCTGAAGGATAGTGGAGCCAATATACTCATTACACAAAACCATTTACTAAATAAGGTAGAGTTTGACGGAACAATTATAGATATAAATGCAAAAAGTTGTTATATAGAAAGCACATCAAATCTGGAGCATATAAATAAGTCAAGTGATCTCGCATATGTAATATATACCTCGGGAAGCACTGGCAAGCCGAAGGGCAGCTTGACTATGCACTATAATATCAGCAGAGTAGTAAAAGAAACAAATTATATAGCTATAACAGATAAGGATAATGTGCTTCAATTATCCAACTACGCCTTTGATGGTTCAACCTTTGACATATATGGAGCATTGTTAAATGGTGCAAAGCTAGTAATGTTAGATAGAGATACAGTAATTGATATAGATAAATTATCAACATTAATAAAAGAGCAAGAAATATCTGTTTTCTTTGTAACTACAGCTCTCTTTAATACCTTAGTAGATCTAGATATTAAATGTCTAAAAAATATTAGGAAAATACTTTTTGGTGGAGAACGAGTATCCTTACTGCATACAAAAAAGGCTCTTGAATATATGGGTAAGGATAAGATAATCCATGTTTATGGACCTACAGAAAGTACCGTATACGCATCCTATTATGCTATTAATGATATAGATGAAAAGCTTGGTACTGTGCCTATAGGCAGTCCGTTATCTAATACACAATTATATGTAATGGATAAAAATAATACTGCAATGCCAATTGGAGTACCGGGGGAATTATGCATATCTGGTGATGGACTTGCAAAGGGATACCTAAATAGACCGGAGCTTACAGCTGAAAAATTTGTACAAAACCCATATGTACAGGGAGAATTAATGTACAAGACCGGAGATTTGGTAAGATGGTTAATTGATGGAAATATTGAGTTTATAGGTCGTATAGACCACCAAGTAAAAATAAGGGGCTTTAGAATCGAGCTAGGAGAAATAGAAAGTCAGCTTTTTAATTATAAGGATATAAAAGAAGCCATAGTAATAGCAAGGGAAGATAATACAGGAAATCACTATATATCTGCATATATATCAGCAGCTAGTGAGGTTAACATACCGGTTTTAAAGGAAAATCTTCTGAAAACATTACCTGAATATATGATACCTGCATATATCATACAACTGGAAAGGCTTCCTCTAACACTAAACGGAAAGGTGGACAGGAAAGCTCTGCCTGAACCAAACACTGTAATAGCTGGAGTAGAATTTGAAGCTCCCACAAATGAAATAGAAGAAAAGCTTGCAGAGGTATGGAAACAGGTTTTGGGTATAGATATAGTAGGGATAAATCATAACTTCTTTGAGCTTGGAGGACACTCTCTAAAAGCTACAAATGCGGTTTCTAGAATACACAAGGCAACAGGGGTACAAGTTCCTCTAAAACAGTTCTTTGCTATGCCTACTATAAAGCAGCTGACTTTATATATCCAGGATCAGGAAAAAAGCTTATGCCCTACAATAAAAGCTGTAGAAAGCAAGGAATACTACGAAGTGTCCTGTGCTCAAAGATCCTTGTTTTTACAACAGCAGTTTGAAGGAATTGCTACGAGCTATAATATGCCTATAGCCATGCTTATAGATGGGAAGCTTGATGTACAAAAGCTTAATAGTGCATTTAATGAGCTTGTTAAGAGACATGAAGCACTTAGAACCTCCTTTTTGTTTATAGAAGAGAAAACTGTTCAGAGGATTCATAATGATATTGAATTTAATATAATAAACCTTGAGTTAGAGTCAAATAACATTGATGAAATTATAAATCAATTTGTCAAGCCCTTTGACTTAGGCAAAGCTCCACTTATACGTGTTGGAGTAAAGCAAATATCAGAGTATAAGCATGTTCTTATTATGGACATGCATCACATAATATCTGATGGAATATCTGTAAACATAATGATGAAGGAGCTTTCTAGCTTTTATGAAGGCAAACAGCTTGAGCTTAAAACATTAAGTATACAGTACAAGGATTATGCAGAATGGCAGTCTATGCTGTTTGATACAGAATACATGGAGAAACAAAAATTATATTGGCACTCAAACCTGATAGATGAGCTGCCTGTCCTTAACATGCCAACTGACTTTATAAGATCGGATAATAGAACCTTTGAAGGGGACACAGTAAAATTTAGTATTTCTTCACATCTTAAGGAAAGCTTAAATCAAATAGCACGCAAAAACGATACAACCTTAAATACTGTACTATTCTCTATCTATACAATATTGTTAAACAGGTACAGTAACCAAGAGGATATAGTAATAGGCTCTCTGTCAGCAGGCAGAACCCAAGCTGAAATACAAAATATAATCGGGATGTTTAACAACTTCCTTCCTATTAGAAACAAAATAGATAGTAAAAATTCCTTTATGAGCTTTGTTAATGCAACAAAGGAAGTAATGCTTAATGCATATGAAAACCAAGAATATCCTTACGATAAAATGGTTGAAAGCTTTGCCAATAGGAATGACATTTCAAGGAATCCACTATTTGATACAATGTTAATATTGCACAATCAATTGGAAGCAGGAACTTCCTTTAAGATGGATACCTTGACCTTTAAACGCTATGAATACGATAGCAAAACCTCTAAGTTAGATTTTAAGCTAGATGCATACATTGATGAATTAGATGAATTAAGCTGTATTTTGGAATACAACACTCGTTTGTATAATGCAAGCACAATAGAAAGACTTGCAACGCACTTTGTAAACATAGCAAAGGAAATAGTGGAAAACCCATACAAAAAGCTATGTGAAATACAAATGATAGCCGAGGAAGAAAAACAGCTTATACTAGGGGAGTTTAACAACACAAAAGCAGAATATCAAAAGGACAAAACACTATATCAGCTATTTG
>JBAVGO010000014.1:0-56736 GCA_049684915.1 Lutisporaceae bacterium
GACTTGCATGTGTTAGGCACGCCGCCAGCGTTCGTCCTGAGCCAGGATCAAACTCTTAAGTTAAATATGTTATCACATTTCTGTGATTTCAACTAATTGTTTGAACCTACTCAAAAGAATTAATTTATTGGTTTCGTTACACTGTTTAGTTTTCAAGGACCATATACGCGACATTACTTGTAATGTTCGCAATTGCGACGTCTAACGCCGACCTTTATTATGATATCAAATTATGTTTTGTTTGTCAACATAATTTTTAGATTTGTTTGTCCTTTATGTCTTTCATTATCTTGTCTGTTTTGTTCCTCGGCTCAGCCAGGAATCTTATCTTATCACGACATGCACCTTCTAGTCAACTGGAATTTTATTGCAATTGACTTTACATAATTCTAGTCTGTTATAGGAGTCTTTCTATTTTTATATTGAAATTATCTCTTAGTGATAAATCAACAAAGGTTTGTGTTTTTAACTGATTACCGTCTTTATCAAAATATATAACTAAGCTTGGTCTGAAGTTAAGTTTATTATCATCCTCTTCCTCTGATACTATACCTATTTCGCCGGTTGATAGCTTTATCCATTGACCATATGGATACATACTAATTGATTTTATCAATGCTTGTATTATATCGGGATTAGAATAATAATCACGGTCACTCATTAGAAGCTCTATGCTTTCATACTTATCAAACTTTGATCTATATGGTCTTTCACTTGTTACTGCATCAAAAACATCGCATATATTTATTATTTTTGCCATAGAATGTATTTTGTCATTTTTAAGCTTGTTTGGATAACCTGTGCCATCATATTTTTCATGATGTTGAAGTATTATAGTAGGAATTTCTAAATTAAATTTATCAGTGTTTTGTATAACCTCAAAACCATGTCTAGGATGTTTTTTTATAATATTTATTTCATTCTCTGATAAAGAGCTTGTTTTTAACAATATTTCTTTTGGCACATTCAACATTCCAATGTCATGTAGAAGTGCCGCTGTTCCTAATATTATAAGTTTATTTATTGGAAGATGCATTTCTCTTCCAACTGTTATAGAATAAAGTGCCACATTTATACTGTGTTTAAAAAGATCTTCACCTAATGCTCTTATTGGCAACATAAGCTTAATAACTTCGTCATTAATTAATATGTCTTGAATTACTTTTTTTATTTGATTTATATTCTTATTATTCTTTAGAAATTTTTTTGATGTATTACTTACGATATCTTCAATTTCATCGATTAAGATCTGGTTAATATTAATCGATATTGCCATTCTTTCATTTTTATACTTTCTAAATACAAATAAGGTTTCATTGTAGCTTTTCATTAATCTTTCTATTACTTTTTCATTTATATCTGTATCTCTTTTAATTAACACTGTTCCGGTAGAACTTAATACATCTTTTGCAATTATATCTCCGGGAATTAATTCTGCTGCTTTGACCTCAATAAACTTTTCTATCAAAATTTTCTCCTCCTTTTGATAAGATATAAAAGTTTTGTTATAAAAAAGGCTTCTATTGAAGCATTATTAAGTTAAGAAAGCCTTTTATGAAACTCTTTTAGGTCACGTGCAAATTTAGGTGTAACATACATTCCTATTATTTAAAAAAAAGCTGTTAAACCAGTATAAAGTTTAACAGCCCTATTATAAATCTTATTCTATATCAGCACTGATTTTTGCTATAGATACTATACTATCACTTTCATTCACTCTCATGACTTTTACCCCTTGAGTGCTTCTGCCCAATTCTGATATTTCGTTTATATTGATTCTAATGATTATGCCACTTGTGTTAATAAGCATAATTTCATCATTTTCCTTTACTATTTTCATGCCTACAAGATCACCTGTTCTAGAAGTTATCTTTGATGTAAGTATTCCTTTACCGCCTCGGGTTTGTATTCTATATTCACCTAAATGAGTTCTCTTTCCAAAGCCGTTTTGGCTGATTACAAGAAGATCTGCATTTTCTTCAATTATATCCATGCCTATAACGACGTCTTCTTTACCAAGTCTAATTCCTCTTACTCCTTGTGCGGATCTTCCCATGCTTCTTACATCTTTTTCGTCAAACCTTATAGACATTCCCTTTTTAGTAGCAGATATAAGCTCTGTTGTGCCTCTTGTCAGTTTAACAGAAATTAGCTCATCCTGTTCTAGCAAGGTTATTGCAGTTATTCCTGTACTTCTTGAGGTTTCGTATGCGTGGAGCTCCGTTTTCTTTATTAATCCATGCTTTGTCATAAATATTAGGTATTTACCATCTTGGAAGTCCTTAATATTTATTACTGCACTTACCTTTTCATCAGCATCTAACTGTAGTAGATTTACTAATGCAGTCCCTTTTGCCTGTCTTCCTGCTTCTGGGATTTCATAGGTTTTCAATTTGTACATTTTACCCTTATTTGTAAAGAATAAAATATAATTATGAGTCGAGGTAATGAAAAGATTTTCTACAAAATCATCTTCTCTTGTTTGGAGCCCTGTAATTCCTTTACCTCCACGTCTTTGACTCTTATACGTATCCGAAGGAAGTCTCTTTATATATCCAAAGTGAGTTATTGTAACTGCAACCTCATGCTCTTCTATAAAATCCTCATCATTTAGCTCATCTAAGGATGCTGTGATTCTTGTTCTTCTTTCATCAGCATATTTCTTCTTTATTTCAAGAAGCTCCTCTTTTATAACCATAAGCATTTTAAATTGGCTAGCAAGTAAAGATCTATAATATTCTATAGCCTTTATTAAGGATAGATATTCTTCTTCTATCTTGCCCCGTTCCAAGCCTGTAAGTGCTCTCAGTTTCATTTCAGTAATAGCGTCTGATTGAGCTTCAGATAGTTCAAATCGTTCCATCATCCTTTGTTTGGCTTCAGAAACTGTCTTAGAACCTCTGATTATACTTATAATTTCATCAATATTATCAAGTGCAATTTTTAAACCCTCTAATATATGTGCTCTTGCTTCAGCTTTTCTTAGGTCATATTCAGTTCTTTTGGTTATTACATCTACTTGATGATTTATATAATGTCTTATTATTTCTTTTAAAGTTAAAGTTTTTGGTTGCCCATTAACCAGTGCAATCATAATTATACTATAGGTATCTTGCAGTTGTGTATGTTTATATAGCTGATTTAGGACTATGTTTGCATTTACATCTCGCTTAAGCTCTATAACTATTCTCATACCCGTTCTGTCTGATTCATCTCTAAGATCGGATATACCCTCTATCTTCTTGTCCTTAACAAGCTCCGCTATTTTTTCAATTGTATTAGCCTTGTTTACTTGATAAGGAATTTCGCTAATCAGAATTCTTGATTTATTGCCTGCCATTTGCTCAATTTCAGCATCTGCTCTTACCAAAACCTTCCCTCTACCAGTAGCATAAGCCTTTTTTATTCCTTCTCTGCCCATTATTATACCAGCAGTTGGAAAGTCAGGGCCTTTTATATACTTCATCATTTCATCCAGTTCAATTTCCGGGTTTTCTATAGTGGCAACAACACAGTCAATTACCTCTCCTAAGTTATGAGGAGGTATTGAGGTTGCCATACCAACTGCTATACCATTTACCCCATTAACTAAAAGATTTGGAAATCTTGCTGGCAATACGGATGGTTCCTTTAAGCTTTCATCATAATTAGGTATAAAATCTACTGTTTCTTTATCAATATCTTTTAATAACTCCAAAGATATTTTTGACATCCTAGCTTCTGTATAACGCATTGCAGCTGCACTGTCACCATCAACAGAACCAAAGTTTCCGTGACCATCAACTAATGGATATCTATATGAAAAATCTTGTGCCATTCTAACCATAGTATCATATACTGCGGTATCACCATGTGGATGATATTTACCCAAAACTTCACCAACAGTGGTAGCTGACTTACGATATGGTTTATCTGGTGTAAATCCTGAATTATTCATGGCATAAAGTATACGTCTATGTACCGGTTTAAGTCCATCTCTTACATCAGGTAGAGCACGAGCTACTATAACGCTCATTGCATAGTCTATAAAGGACGTTTTTACCTCATCTTCTATATTTCTCGGAATTATTCTTTGATTTTCTATATCCAATACAATTACCTCCAAAACCTCTTCTTAAGAATATTAAACTATATGTCTAAGTTTCTTACATACTTCGAATTTTGCTCTATAAATTCTCTTCTTGGCTCAACCTTTTCACCCATCGTTATAGTTAATATTTCATCTGCTGCTGCTGCATCCTCCGAAGTAACTTGTAATATAGTTCTAGTTTCGGGATCCATAGTTGTATCCCAAAGCTGTGTTGCATTCATTTCTCCAAGACCTTTATATCTTTGAATACTAGTATCTTTATGTTTTTTCAATAGCTCACTAAGCTCTTTGTCATTATATGCATAACCAAAAATCTTAGTACCTGCTTTATTCTTCACCCCATATAAAGGCGGTTGTGCAATATATACATAGCCTGCATCAATAAGAGGTCTCATAAATCTATAAAAAAACGTAAGCAACAATACTCTAATATGGGCACCATCTACGTCGGCATCCGTCATCAGTATTATTTTATGATAACGCATTTTCTCAATATTGAAATCATCGCTTATACCCGCGCCAAAAGCAGTTATCATGTTTTTTAACATTTCACTGGAAAGAATCCTATCCAATCTTGCTTTTTCAACATTAAGAATCTTACCTCTAAGTGGCAGTATTGCTTGATTTTTTCTATCTCTTCCTTGTTTTGCGGAACCTCCTGCAGAATCACCCTCCACTATATAAATTTCGCTTAAGGAAGGGTCTTTCTCTGAGCAATCAGCCAGCTTACCTGGAAGACTAGTGCTCTCAAGTACATTCTTTCTTCTTGTAAGCTCTCTTGCTTTTTTAGCTGCTTCTCTAGCTCTTGCAGCAGTTAAAGCTTTGTCCATTATTATTTTAGCACTTGAAGGATTTTCTTCAAGATATGCTCCAAAATTCTCTGTAACTATAGAATCAACTATTCCTCTTACTTCAGGATTTCCAAGCTTTGTCTTAGTTTGTCCCTCAAATTGAGGATCAGTAAGCTTTACACTTATTACTGTTGTCAAACCTTCTCTTACATCTTCACCCTGAAGGTTTACATCACTCTCTTTAATAAATTTATACTTTCTGGCATAATCATTTATAACCTTTGTAAGAGAGGTTTTAAAGCCGTTAGTATGTGTACCGCCTTCTAAAGTGTTTATATTATTTGCAAAGCTTAAAATGTTTTCTGTATAGCTGGAATTGTACTGTATTGCAATTTCAACCTCTAAATTATTTTTACTTGTGTGAATATATATTGGCTCCGGATGAAGAGGATCTTTATTCTTGTTTAGATATTTTACAAAAGATACTATTCCACCTTCATACATAAAGGTTTTTTCAACATCGTATCTTTCATCCTTTATATATATTTTAACTCCCTTGTTAAGGAAGGCTAATTCTCTAAGTCTGTGCTCTAAAGTATCAAAGTTGAATTCTAATTCCTCAAATACTTCATGGTCAGGCTTGAAAGATATTGTTGTTCCTGTAGTTTCTGTATCTCCAATTACAGTTAATTTTGTTGTAGAATTACCTCTTGAATATTCTTGATGATGTATCTTACCATCTCTTTTTACCTTTACTTCTAACCATTCTGACAAAGCATTAACTACAGATACCCCAACTCCATGAAGACCTCCGGATACTTTGTAACCGCCGCCGCCAAACTTACTACCTGCATGTAACACAGTGAGTGCAACTTCAACAGCTGGTATTCCCATTTTTGGATGTATTCCCACAGGAAAACCTCTCCCGTCATCCTCTACACTTACTGAATTGTCTTGATGTACAAATACATTTATATTTCTACATCCACCTTCGTAAACTTCATCTACTGCATTATCTACTATCTCCCATACAAGGTGATGTAGACCTTTTAATCCTGTACTTCCTATATACATACCTGGTCTTTTACGAACGGCTTCAAGACCTTCTAGTATTTGTATTTGTTCCGCTTCATATTGTTGAACATTATTATTGTTATCCTCCATATATTTGCCTCAACCTCCAAAAAATAATAAAAATTTATACTATTTAAGCGATATATTATCTATAAAACCAGCTCTCTTCTGTAACGTAACTGAGGATATTGGAGATAAATATATTATTGTTTTATTTTCCTTCTCAGTAAGTATAAAGGTTTTAGGCTGATCTTCTGAAATTTTTTTAATAAAGCCTTCCTCCTCAGCTATACTTAAAAATTCCTTTGTAGTGTTTGATATATTACTTGATTCTATGTCCATTATTGAAATAACATCTTTTAAGGATATCACAACATCTCCACCCAAATGAATAAACATATATTTAGCCTCCTTTGGATTAATTAATATTCTAAAATTCCTAAAATTAACTCACATATCATTATAACTCTTTACAGTCAAAACTAAAAGGCTTGTATAACAAAATATCATTTTTTGTAAATTTTTCCTTCAATTACATTAAACAAAGAATAATTTTCTAACTGGAAATTTTTTAAATATTCTACATCTGTACACGTTATAAAGGTCTGTATTTCATTAATAAACTTCATTAAAAATCTTTGTCTTTCTGTATCTAGCTCTGAAAAAACATCGTCCAATAATAAAATAGGATAAGAATCTGTTTCATTATTCATAAACTTTAGCTCTGCTATCTTAAGAGAAAGTAATGTAGTACGTTGCTGTCCTTGCGATCCATAAGTTTTTACATCCATATCGTTTATATAAAAAAGAATATCATCCCTATGAGGACCCTTATGAGTTAATCCTCTTCTTATGTCAATTGCTTTGAATTTTTCTAATTCTTTTATAAAAGAATTTTTAATACTCTCTTCGTCTTCGCTAGTATAACCTATAGAGCTTTTATACTCCAATTTTAAATTTTCTTTACCATTTGTTATACTTTTATGTATTTCCATTGCATATTCTTGTATAAGCTTAAGAAAAGTTATTCTCTCTTTTATCACCTTTGTACCATACTCAACTAACTGTTCATCCCAAACATCTATAGTATCAATTACTTTAGGTTTTTCTTTTGCTTGAGAAAGTAAGTTATTTCTCTGTACAATCAGTTTTACATATTGGCTTAAGTTGTAAAAATATCCCGGCTTTACTTGAGACATTATTATATCTATAAATCTACGTCTTTCTACAGGACCTTCTTTTATTATTTTCATATGGTCAGGTGAGAAAATAACTGTAATAAGATTTCCCAAAAGCTCTCCTGTTTTATTCAATCTTACTCCATTAAGCTTTATTAATTTCCTTTGATTATTTTTAAGATACATTTCAATAATATTATCTTGTTTATCCTTCTCATATGCTATTTTAATTTTAGACTCTTTATTATTCCAATTTATAAGCTCATTATCCTTTTGAGACCTATGAGACTTACCTGTAGAAAGAAGGTATACAGATTCAATTATATTTGTCTTACCTTGAGCATTCTGACCATAGAAAATATTAACTCCTTTGTTTAATTCTATTTCTTCATGCTCATAATTTCTAAAATTTATTAATGAAATATTCTTAATATGCAAAATATGCACTCCTCACAAGCAAATACTACTCTTTAACTACTTTATATTGTTTTTTTTGAAATTCTATAATATCTCCTACATGAATCTTTTTTCCTCTGGCAAACTCTACGGTATTATTAATCTTTACTTCTCCATCCATTATGAGATTTTTTGCTTCTCCTCCTGTGCTTACAATTTCTGCATATTTCAAAAATTGATCAAGCTTGATAAATTCACTATTTATAATTATTTCCTTCAAAATATCACCTGCTTTTATAATTTATCTTTATTAATATTTTTTATTTTTTTGTGCAAAAACACCCATAATAGGTGTTTCAGACTTAATATAAAATATTTAGAAAAACTGGTTTAGAGCTTTTATGCTAACGTTTTTTTATCAAAATTCATTATTTTTTAAATCTTGTTGGTAATATTAGATATAAATAACAAATATCATCTGATGGTCTTAATATACTTGGGCTTATATTTGTTGTAAACTCTATTGTTATTGATTTACTATCTATAACCTTTAGAACATCCATAAAATATTTCGCATTAAAAGCTATTTCAATATCTTCACCCTGTTTATTTATTTTAATTTCTTCCTGAACATCTCCATTTTGTGAATTGGATTTTATAGACATAATATCATCATTTATTTCAAACTTTATCATATTGTTGCTAGAATCTCTTGCAAACAATGCTGCTCTTTCACAAGATTCAATCAGCTTCTCAGTTTCAACAGTAATTTTTATTTTATAATCATTAGGTATTATTTGCTTATAATTTATAAATTCACCTTCAAGCAATCTTGAAATTACTATAGTATCTTGTATTTGAACTAATATTTGATTTTTTGAGAAATATATGTTTACTACCTCTTCTGTGTCCTCTAATATCTTTCCTATTTCTGATAATGACTTCCCTGGTATAACTGCTTTAAAAGAAGCATCATTAATTATTCCATAAGACTTAACAGCCATTCTAAAACCATCAAGAGCAACCATTGATAGCTTATCTCCTATTGCTTCAAATAATACTCCTGTTAGGATAGGTCTTATTTCATCTGTCGAAACAGAGAAAATTGTTTGTCTAATCATTTCCTTAAGCTTATTTTGACAAAGAACTATTCCATTTTCTTTCTTTACCTGAGGAAGCTCAGGAAATTCGTCTGCAGTCAATCCATTTATTTTAAAATGTGAGTTTTCGCATTTTATATAAACGACGTTATGATCCTTTAACTCAAGCTCAATATCGGAATCTGGAAGCTTTCTTACTATTTCGCCCAACATTTTTGATGATATAACTATTCTCCCAGGTAATATTACATCTACATTAACAGTTGTTTCTATACCTATTTCTAAATCCGTTCCTGTTATTTTAAGTTTTCCATTTTTAGCTTCTAAAAGAATACCTTCAAGAATAGGAAGAGTAGTTTTGGATGGAACAGCTTTTTGAACAATATTGATGCCATTTAAAAGGGAAATTTTGTTAGTAATAATCTTCATTGTGGATAACCTCCAAAATCGTTATTATATATAAATAAATAATAATATTATTAGTAATAGTAATAGGGGCTGTGAATTTGTGGAAAAGAGACTACAGCCTAGTAATTCAAGGCCTTTTGCATGTTGATAATATGTTGATAAAAAAGTACCGTTTATTCACAAAAAAGAGTGAAAAAAAATGAAATAATAATTATCAACATATTATCAATAGAATATCAACAGTATATTAAGTATAAACTAAAATAATAAAAGAAAACTTTTTCGCCCCAAATGGGGTGAAAAATATTTTATTTGTTTTCGATTCTGTTTGTCAGATCTTCTATTATTGATTTAAGATTTGGATCTATCTTTATTTCGTTTGAAATCTTTTCATGAGCATGCATTATTGTTGTATGATCTCTACCAAATTCTTCACCTATCTTAGGTAAGGATAGATCTGTTATTTCTCTGCAAAGATACATTGCAACTTGTCTAGGATAAACAATTGATTTGTTTCTTTTTTTTGCATTAAAATCTTCTATCTTTAAATTGAAATAGCTTCCAACAGCTTCTTTAATAGTAGTAGCACTTACTATCTTCGGCTTTATGTTTGTTATTATGTCCTTTAAGGCTTCTTCTGCAAGGGCTTCATTTATTTCACCATTAGTAAGAGAGGAGTAAGCAACTATTCTAATAAGTGCTCCTTCAAGTTCTCTTATATTGGATTGAATTTTCTTTGCAATTAGATGCATAACATTATCTGATATAGTTAAATTTTCAACTTTAGCTTTTTTCTTTAGAATAGCTATTCTGGTTTCTAAGTCCGGTGCTTGTATATCAGCAATTAGTCCCCATTCGAATCTTGAACGTAGTCTGTCCTCCAAAGTAGGTATTTCTTTTGGGGGTCTATCACTGGATATAATAATCTGCTTGTTAGCTTCATGCAAGGCATTAAAGGTATGGAAGAACTCTTCCTGTGTTCTTTCTTTGCCAGCGATAAACTGAATATCGTCAACTAAAAGAACATCAATAGTTCTATATTTGTTTCTAAACTCTACATTTCTATCGTCTCTTATAGAGTTTATAAGTTCGTTAGTAAAGGTCTCTGAAGAAACATATACTACTTTGGTCTTTTTATTTTGATTAAGTATATAATGGCCTATTGCATGCATTAAGTGTGTTTTTCCTAATCCAACTCCTCCATATATAAATAGAGGATTGTATGCCTTTGCAGGTGATTCTGCTACTGCCACAGATGCTGCATGAGCGAGTCTATTGCTGTTTCCTATTACAAATGTATCAAAGGTATACTTAGGATTAAGAGAACTGTTTGATTGTTCCTCTTCTGTTCTATCTCTATTTATTTCATTAGCTTGATTTGATTCTTTGTCTTCTGAGCCTATAATAAGATTTACATCATAATAGGTAGAGGAAACTTGTTTTAAAGCATTTTTTATTAATGTAAGATATCTAGCTTCTAATATACCTTTTGTAAAATCATCTGGTACAGAAAATGTAAAGGTATCAACCGATAAAGATACCGGTTGTATAGCCTTAAGCCAAGTGTTAAAACTTACCTCAGTTAGTTCGACTTTAATTAAATCTAAAGTTTTATCCCATATTTCATTCATACGAGGGTTCATTTTGGACCTCCTTATCAGGGTTTAGTAAAAGGGTTGATAATATAAGACTGTATTCATTTATAAATAAATAGGAAAAATCTTATTTATTTTGTCAGTTATAAACAAACTTGTACACAACTTTAATAAAAAAAAGAGATGTGGGAAAAAAAATAAAGTATGTATAAAATTGTTGATAACTTGTTAATATTAAATATTGAAATTTGCATTGTAAACAAGCTGTTAATCTAACTAATTCACAAAGTTAACAACTTTAGAAAGTAAGAGTTTATTTAGATTATTGACAATGTATTAAAATTTAATACACACACATAACGAGTTATACACAAAATACGCACAACTGTTAATAAGTCAGACATTTACTGAATATATATAGTAAGTTATACACAACCATATAAATATAATAACAAAAGGATAGAATAAATACAATATTTATCCACAAATAAATGCATCTATGACCTTATTTATTAACATACTAAATATCACGCAATAAACATATTATAATAATTAAAAATGTGAAAACCTTTTCCTCGATTCATATGTTGCGAAAAATACATTAATTATAATATGAAAGCGGATGCTTGTATTGCTTTTGCGAATGATAAATTTTTATCGTAAAATATATAATTTAAAAAATCTTACAAAAATAAGTAATTGATATGAAATACGCAAAAAACTGTTAGATATTTTGTTGATATAAGCTTTGTGTAAGTTGGGCATATAAGAAATGGGAGAATATAATGGTTGACATGATATATCAATATATATATAATTTTAATGTATGATGGTGAATTGTGCATAATGTTAAGCTTTGGTTTAGTTGCTGTAGATTATTATTTTGAGCATATTACCTATTAACTTTAAAAACATTTTCACATTAATTATAAGTTCAGTATGTTGGGGGGTGTACGCATGTTAATGACATATCAACCAAAAAAGAGACAGAGAAAAAAAGTTCACGGTTTCAGAGAAAGAATGAGCACTGCAAACGGCAGATTGGTTTTGAAGCGCAGAAGAAGAAAAGGTAGAAAAAGATTAACAGTATAAGGCCGCCTTGTGGCCTTTTTCTGTAGAAAAACATATGATGAATTTTCGGAGGCTATATGATTACCCTGCAACGAATGAAGAAGAATGTCGAGTTTAAAAAGGTTTATACTGAAGGCAGGTACTATGTAGAAAAATACATAGTAATGTATATTGTGAGAAATTCCTCAAACTATAATAAGGTAGGGTATTCAGTAAGTAAAAAGGTTGGAAAAGCTGTAACTAGAAACAGGATAAAGAGATTGATGAAGGAAAATTTTAGAAATTTTGATGAGAATTCAAAAAAAGGCTTTGATATAATTTTTACTGCAAGGCAAGGAAGTGCAGAAGCTGAGTATGAGAATATTCATAAAAATATAGAATCAGCGTTGATTAGAGCACGTATATTAAAGAAATAATAAAAAAAGAAGTAATGTTTATGAAAAAAACACTTATATTTATAATAAGATTATATCAAATTTTTTTATCACCATTGTTAGGTAAAAATTGTCGTTTTGTACCTACGTGTTCACGTTACGCTATATTGGCAATAGAAAGATATGGAGCTATGACCGGAACGAGACTAGCAGTGAAAAGAATACTCAGGTGTCATCCTTTTCATCCTGGCGGTTTTGATCCTGTACCAGACTTAGAAACTAAACAAAATGAATAGTTAGTTAAATAAATATAACCGATAAGGGGGAAATATGTTAGACATTATTGCTAATCCTATGGGACAGCTTATGCTTTGGCTATATAATTTTATTGGAGATTATGGATACGCTATAGTAGCCTTTACACTAATAACTAAGGTAATACTTCTTCCAATAAATATAAAACAAACTCATTCTACAAAGAGAATGAATGAAATGCAACCTAAGATGAAGGCTTTACAAGAGAAATACAAGGGCGATAAGACTAAGATAAATGAAAAGCTAATGGAACTATATAAAGAAGAGAAATACAATCCGGCATCCGGTTGTTTGCCTTCTTTGATACAGCTGCCAATAGTAATAGCACTTTTCAATGTTTTGAGAGAACCTGCAAAATATGTATTTGGATCTCCTGAAGCTTATGCACAAATATCAAGAGGCTTTTTATGGATGACAGATATTGGCTTGGTAGAAACAAAAGCTACATTATTAATGGTTGGAACTTTTGCAATACCAGTACTCGCTATAATTTCAGGCGTAACTACGTATATACAAATGAAAATGATTAGTCCGGCTACAAAAGATCCAACACAGCAATCCATGACAAATATGATGCCTATAATGTTTGCTTTTATTACTTATACCGTACCTGCAGGACTTGCAATATACTGGATAGCAGGTAACTTATTTACAATAGTACAGCAAGCTGTGATGTTGAGAAATAAAACTGCAAAAAAGGAGGCATAATTGCAGAATGAAATATATAGAAAAAACCGCGAAAACTATTGATGAAGCAGTGGAACTTGCTTTAAAAGAGTTAAATGCAAACAAGAGTCAAGTAGAGATTGAAATTTTAGAGCAACCTAGCAAAGGACTTCTTGGATTTATAGGTTCAAAGCAGGCAAAAGTTAAAGTTACACTTATGGAACAGCCTAAGGAAGCAGCTAAGTCTAAGGAAGTAATGCAATCACGGCCGATAAGATTTAGTGAGCCGGGGCTTCCTGCAACACAAGAGGATTATGATACAGCTCAAAGGTTTTTGCGTGAAGTGCTAAATGCGATGGACATAAAAGCAGAAATTAGGATTAAATTAAATGAAGACAGAATATATATAAACCTAGCAGGTCCCAAAATGGGCATTATAATAGGAAGAAGAGGGCAGACGCTAGACTCGCTCCAATACCTTGTAAGCCTTGTAGTAAATAAAGACAAAGGTAAAGAGGGCTATATAAAGATAATTCTTGATACAGAGGATTATAGACGCAAGAGAGAAGAAACTTTACATAGACTTGCAAAGAGATTAGCAGATAATGTTATTAAGTCAGGTAGAAAAGTAGAGCTTGAACCTATGAATCCATACGAGAGAAGAATAATACACTCAACGCTTCAAGAGTACGATCAAGTAACCACATATAGTGAGGGAGAAGAGCCCTATAGAAAAGTAATAATAGATCTTAAATAGTGAAAACCCAGTAGAAATACTGGGTTTTGTTTTTACTGTGAATATTTTTATCTTGTCCCACAAAGATTAAAATAGTAATATTGTATATATTGAAGATGTATTTAATTTTGCGATTAATAAAGATATAAGTTTTATTTCTAATTGGTATAATACATAATGAATAAGTACTTAGGAGGAGCTTGCATGATGTTTCAAGAGGATACTATAGCTGCCATTGCCACAGCACCCGGTGAAGCAGGAGTTGGGATTGTAAGGCTAAGCGGACACAAGTCAATAGAGATTTTAAATATGATATTTAAAGCAAAAAAGAATATCAAAGCCATTGACATCCCATCGAGAATGGCTACATATGGACACATTATAGATAATGGAGGAAATGTAGTAGACGAGGTGCTGGTAATAATAATGAGAGAACCATACTCATATACAACTGAGGATGTGGTGGAGATACATTGTCATGGCGGAATTATACCTGTAAGAAGGATTATGGAGCTTGTATTGAAGAATGGAGCATTGATGGCTGAGCCCGGAGAGTTTACAAAGAGAGCCTTCTTAAATGGAAGAATAGACTTGGCTCAGGCAGAAGCAGTAATAGATGTTATTACCTCTAAAACTGAAAAAGGGTTAAATGCTGCCTTAGATCAACTAGACGGCGATTTGTCACAGGAGATTCATAGAATTATGGATGAACTCGTATTAATACTTGCACATATTGAAGCTTCTATTGATTTTCCGGAACATGATATTGAAGAGATAACTCAGGATAATATATTAAAGACATCAGAGAATGTAATACGAGCTGTAAAAAAGCTTATTAATAGCTTTGAAGAGGGTAAGATTATAAGAGACGGTTTAAGCACTGCTATAGTAGGAAGACCCAATGTAGGGAAATCCTCGCTTTTAAACATATTAATAAAAGAGAATAGAGCTATAGTAACAGATATACCTGGAACGACTAGAGATATAATTGAAGAGTATCTGAATATTGGTGGAATTCTTGTCAAGCTTGTTGATACTGCTGGAATTAGAGAAACAGAAGATGTTATAGAGAAGATTGGAGTAGAAAGAACAAAGTCTGCAATAGATGAAGCAGAGCTAGTGATTTTTACTATAGATGCTTCATCACCGCTGCAAGAAGAAGATCATGAGATAATGAACCTTATTAAAGAAAAAAAGATTATAGTTGCAGCAAACAAAATTGATAAGGGTTTAGCAGTAGACTTGGATTATCTTACTGATAAATTTAAAGAAGGCAATATAGTAGAAATGTCTGTAAAGGATCGAATTGGAATAGATAAGCTGGAAATGATAATTAAGCATTTTGTTTATCAGGGGCAAGCAAGCGTCAGTAAAAACAAAATGGTAACAAATATAAGACATAAGGACTTGTTGGATAAAGCCTTTGAAAGCATTGAAAAAGCTATTAACTCTCTTGAAGAGGGTATACCTGTTGATTTGTTATCTGTTGATATTAAGGAAGCTTGGGAAAGGCTAGGGCAGATAACAGGAGATGTAGTTGAAGAGGACATAATTAAAGAAATATTTAGCAAATTTTGCATTGGTAAATAGGGGTGAAGCTATGGAATACTTTGCAGGTAAATATGATGTAATTGTAATTGGAGCGGGCCATGCTGGATGTGAGGCTGCCTTGGCATCCGCGAGAATGGGGTTAAAGACATTAGTAACAGCAATAAACTTGGATAGTGTAGCCTTGATGGCATGTAATCCATCCTTGGGTGGACCTGCTAAGGGAAACTTGGTTCGTGAAGTTGATGCCCTAGGTGGAGAGATGGGTATAAATGGCGATAACACTATGCTACAGATGAGGATGTTGAACACAAAGAAAGGACCAGCTGTAAGGGCTTTGAGGGCTCAGGTTGACAAGAAACGATATCAAGAGCGTATGAAGTATGTTCTTGAATGTCAAGAGAATCTCCATCTTAAGCAAACAGAGGTTTATAAAATTAATATTGATAATGGAAAGGTTACAGGGATAGTAACTCAATTGGGTGCGGTTTTCAATTGTAAAAGCCTTGTAATAGCATCAGGTACATATTTAAGAAGTAAGGTAGTTATAGGAGAAGTGAGTTATGAAAGCGGTCCCAATGGACTTTATCCGGCCACTAGGCTTTCTGGTTATCTTGAAAGCTTTGGTATTAGGTTAAGAAGATTTAAAACAGGAACCCCAGCAAGAATAGACAGTAGAACCGTAAAATTTGATGAGATGTCAGAGCAGCCTGGAGATACAGATATAAATACCTTTTCTTTTTTAACTGGAGCTTTGGAAATAGACCAATTACCATGCTATTTAACCTATACAAATGAAAAAACACATAAAATTATAAGAGATAACCTTCACAGATCACCCTTATATACAGGAGATATAAAAGGTGTAGGACCTAGATATTGCCCTTCAATAGAGACAAAGATAATGAATTTCCCAGATAAGGAGTCTCACCAAATATTTGTAGAACCAGAAGGTGTGCTTACAAGAGAGCTGTATGTACAGGGAATGTCTTCTAGCTTGCCGGAGGATGTTCAGATTGGAATGCTTCGCAGCATAGAGGGGCTTGAAGATTGTCAAATAATGAGACCTGCTTATGCAATTGAATATGACTGTATTGATCCGACTCAACTAAACTTGAGTTTAGAGTCAAAGCTTGTTGAAGGCTTGTTTTTTGCTGGTCAAATTAATGGAAGCTCAGGTTATGAGGAGGCTGCCGCACAGGGCATTATGGCAGGTATTAATGCAGCGTTAAAGGTAAAAGGCAAAGAACCTTTAATCTTAGATAGATCAGAAGCTTACATAGGAGTACTGATTGATGATTTAGTCACAAAAGGTACTGATGAACCTTATAGAATGATGACCTCCAGAGCAGAATATAGGCTTATATTAAGACATGACAATGCAGATTTGCGTCTTACTCAAAAGGGTTATGATATAGGATTGGTTTCCGAGGAGAGATACAAAAGGTATATTGTGAAAAAGGATGCAGTTGAAAAAGAAATAAAACGTCTAGAAAACAAGAGGGTTACATTTTCTAATAATGTAAAGGCATACTTTGAAAAGTATAATAGTGCTGAAATTAAAAGTGGAATAAGCCTATATGAATTATTGAGACGTCCGGAAATTTCCTACCATACGCTAAAAGAAATAGATGATTCTATACCAGAGCTTGAAAGAGAAGTAGCAGAGGAAGTAGAAATACAAATAAAGTATGAGGGCTATATAAAAAAGCAGTTGAATCAAGCAGAGCAATTTAAAAAGCTAGAGAACAAAAAAATCTCAAAAGAAATAGACTTCGTGGAAATAAAGGGCTTATCTTTAGAAGCTCAGCAAAAATTAACAAATATAAAGCCTGATAACTTAGGGCAAGCTTCTAGAATTTCTGGAGTGTCCCCCGCTGATATATCGGTACTTATGGTTTACATAGAACGACTTCGCAGAACTAGAAGGAGTGAATAAGTTGGAATATAAATCACTGTTAAAAAGTGGCTTAGAGAAATTAAATATTGAGTTTACTACTGAGCATATTAGCAAGCTTGAGCTTTATAAGGAGTTAATGCTTGAGTGGAATGAGAAGATAAACCTCACAACTATTACTGACTTAGAAGAGGTAGACATAAAGCATTTTCTAGATTCTGCTACATGTTTGGCTACAGGATATATAAAGGATGGAGACAATATTATTGATGTGGGAACCGGAGCTGGCTTTCCTGGAGTACCCATAAAGATTTTAAAGGAGAATGTGAGCATTACTCTACTGGACTCACTCAATAAGCGTATCAAATATCTAGAGGATGTAGTAAGTAAAGCAAAGCTTAAAGATGTTACCTTACTTCACTCGAGAGCTGAAGATGCAGGTATTAGTAAGCAGCATAGAGAGAAGTATGACATTGTTTTGTCACGAGCAGTGGCGGCTATGAATGTTCTATGTGAATACTGTCTTCCTTTTGTTAAGGTTGGGGGATATTTTATTTGTCAGAAAGGACCTTCATATAAAGAAGAGCTTGATAACGCAGATATAGCTATAAGAACTTTAGGAGGAAGTCTAAAAGAAGTCCAAAGCTATAATTTACCATATAGCGATATTACACATTATATTATGATTATCGAAAAAATAAAAATTACACCGACAAAATATCCAAGAAAGGCAGGAAAACCATCATCCCATCCCATTTTATGACATAATACAAATATTCTGTAGAAAAATAATCATGGAACAATTGACCTATTTAAACAATAATTAGAAGGAAGTATTAGCTTTATGGCGAATTATATAAACTACGTTATAATATATAATTATTGTACAGGCTTTAATGAAATTGAGAGGAATGATGGACTTGAGTGAGAATTTGGTAGTCTTAAATATATCGGTTGACCGAATAGCACCCAATCCGTATCAGCCACGAAAAGAGTTTAACAAAAATGCTTTGGAGGAGCTATCAGCTTCCATTAAGCAATATGGTGTATTACAACCTATAAATGTTAGATGTATAGGTGATGATTTTTATGAACTTATTTCGGGGGAAAGAAGGCTTAGGGCTTCAAAGTTGGCAGGAATGAAATTAATACCTGCTATTGTTGCTGAAATAATGGAGCAGGACTCTGCGGTAATTGCACTTATAGAAAATCTTCAAAGAGAAGATTTAAACTTCATGGAAGAAGCAGAAGGTTATTTTAATCTTATAACAGATCATGGTATGACGCAGGATGAGCTAGCACAGAAGGTTGGGAAGAAGCAATCTACTATAGCTAACAAACTAAGACTTTTAAAGCTTCCGAATGACGTTAGAGAGGCCTTATTAAACAATGGCTTAACTGAACGCCACGCAAGAGCATTACTGAAGCTTCCGGATGAGATAATGCAGATAAAAGCACTAAAAGCTGTTTTAAATAAACAACTAAACGTAAAGAAGACTGAAGAGTTGATAGAAAAGATGCTAGATGAAACAGCTTCAACAAACACAGAACAGAAGACCAAAAAGAAAATGAGGGGCAAGATTAACTATAACATATACGTAAATTCTTTTAAGAATACATATAAAGAAATACTAAAAACAGGGTTTAATGTTGAATACGGGCAAGTTGATAAGGGAGAATATATAGAAATAACCTTAAAAATACCAAAAAGTTCATAAAGCAGCAGTAGCTGCTTTTTTTATCTTTAATAACAATATTTAATAGATTTTAATATTATATTTTACCAGACAATATTAGAGCCCCCATTAGTAGGAATAAAACTCCGGCAGTATTTTGAATATAGTGTGGAGGAACATACTTAGCTAGATATGTACCTGCAAAAACACCCATTGCAGATGAGCAGACCAAGGCTAGGCTTGCCCCTATAAATACTGGAACAATTGACTTTGACTTAGCTGAAAGCAGCATAGTAGCAAGCTGCGTTTTGTCCCCCAGCTCTGCAATAAATACTAAAAAGAAAGTATAAAAAATTGCTTTTAGCATCTTATCCTCCTTTATCAATTGAAAATATAAACTATTATATTATATTTCTTTATCACGCTGATATTACAAAGATTTATTTGTTAATTATAAGAAGATAAGACAAAAGTCGAAATTTATAGATTAAATTCGAGTTTTAATAAGTTTTTCTTTTATATTAAAGCAATTTATTATATTATAGATATAGAAGTAATTATATTACAAATGATTAGCTAAGGGGTGTGGGTATGTCAAAATCTATCGCTGTCTTTAACCAGAAGGGTGGTGTAGGCAAAACAACAACTGTAATTAATTTATGTGCTTGTTTAGCTGATCAAGGGAAGAAGATTCTAATGATCGATATCGATCCACAAGGCAATACCACAAGTGGTATTGGAATTGATAAGAATGGATTGAGCTATACAGTATACGACGCATTAATAGGCAATACGGATGCCAAGGATTGCATTGTTGAAACAAACCAAGAAAATTTGTTTTTGATTCCTTCCAGTGTACAGCTGGCAGGTGCTGAAATTGAGCTTACAACACTACATGAAAGAGAGTTAAAGCTAAAAGATTGCATTGAAAGTATAAAAGATAGGTTTGATTATGTTTTTGTTGATTGTCCGCCCTCGTTAGGCTTATTATCAATAAATGCTTTATCGGCAGTAGACAGCGTACTTATACCTATTCAATGTGAGTATTATGCATTAGAGGGTGTAAGTCAATTGATGAATACTATAAAGCTGGTAAAAAAGGGACTTAACCCAGAACTAGAGGTAGAGGGTGTAGTTCTTAGTATGTTTGATGGCAGAACCAATTTATCTATACAAGTCGTAGACGAAGTTAAGAAGTATTTTAAGGGCAAGGTTTATACGACTATGATTCCGAGAAATGTCAGACTCGCTGAAGCACCGAGCTATGGGCTCTCAATTATTAAATATGATGTTAAATCAAAAGGTGCCGAGGCATATATCGAATTGGCAGAAGAATTTATATATTTAAGTGAAGGTGTATACTGATGAATAAACATGGATTAGGAAAAGGACTAGGAGCATTAATAAGAGAAAATGAACAAGATATTAGTGGTTCCGTTACTGAGTTGAAAATTACTGAGCTTGAAGCTAATCAAAATCAACCCAGGCGTAATTTTGATGATCAAGCCTTGCAAGAGTTGGCAGATTCTATAAAGCAACATGGTGTAGTGCAGCCAATCATTGTAAGAAAGCTTGATGAGAACTATCAAATTGTTGCAGGAGAAAGAAGATGGAGAGCAGCAAGACTTGCTGGTTTGAAGTCAGTACCTGTGGTTGTAAAGGATTACAGCAATATTGAAGTTATGGAAATAGCTTTAATAGAGAATTTGCAGCGACAGGATTTGAATGCTATTGAAGAAGCTATAGCTTATAAAAGCTTAATTGAAGAACATGATATGACACAGGAAGAAATATCAGAGAAAATTGGCAAGAGCAGATCTGCAATTGCAAACACTTTGAGACTTTTAAATCTTCCAGGAGAGATTAAAGATTTTGTAGTACAAGGTAAGATTTCGGCAGGACATGCAAGAGCTATTTTATCAGTACAAGATAAAAGAAAGCAAATAGAAATTGCACTAAAAGTGATTGAGCAACAACTAAATGTTAGAGATATCGAGAAGCTTGTAATGCAAAAGGAAAAGAAGGAGCCTAGCAAGGAAAGTAAGAAGAGTGTAGAAATTATAGAATTAGAAGAGAGACTAAAAAAAGCTTTGGCAACTAAAGTGAATATAGTACATAAAAAGTCTAGTGGTAAAATAGAAATTGAGTACTATAATAATGATGATTTGGAAAGAATATTAGAGCTGCTGGAAAAATAGCGGCTCTTTTAAATAGCCTACAATGAATTGTTTTTGGCCTAGCAATATATTTGCATCAAAAACAGACAAAGTGGCTTAAAACAAAAACAAACACAAATTGAGCGATGTGTTTCACGTGAAACAAATTTACGGATAACAAACAATGTTTCACGTGAAACAAAGGAGTAACATGATATATTTTGATAATGCTGCAACAAGTTTCCCAAAACCTGAGTGCGTTTATAAGGCAGTTAATAAATGCATGAGAG
Source organism: Lutisporaceae bacterium (assembly GCA_049684915.1). Classification (GTDB taxonomy): domain Bacteria; phylum Bacillota; class Clostridia; order Lutisporales; family Lutisporaceae; genus GWB2-37-7. The sequence goes on from JBAVGO010000014.1 coordinate 21,362, forward strand.
AGTATTGTGCAAATCCTGGACGATCAGGACACAAACTATCCTTAGAAGCCGGGAGAATAATACTTGAAGCTCGAGAGCTGTTGTCAGAAATGATAAATGCAAAGAAGTCAGACAATATAATATTTTCTCTTAATGCAACAGATGCTCTAAATACAGCTATAAAAGGGCTGTTAAGCAGTGGTGATCATGTAATAACCACAAGCATGGAGCACAATTCTGTACTAAGACCACTAAAAGCTTTGGAAAAGCAAGGAGTAGAAACCACGATAATTCAGTGCAACAAAAAAGGAGAACTGTCATTAGAGGAACTCACAAAGGCGATTAAGCCAAATACGAAGGTGGTTATAAGCACTCATGCGTCTAATGTTATAGGCACAAAAATGCCAATAAAAGAAATAGGCTTATTGGCACATAGTAAAGGCTTAATATATATAGTGGACTCGGCACAAACTGCTGGAGTTTATAATATAGATGTAGAGGATATGCAAATTGATATACTCACTTTCACTGGGCATAAAGGTTTGATGGGTCCTCAAGGGGTTGGTGGATTTTATATAAGAGATGGGATTCCATTAAGGCAAATGAGAGAGGGCGGTACAGGCAGTATGTCAGAATCGCTTATACATCCGGAGATTTTGCCTGATAAATTTGAAAGTGGTACACCAAATACACCAGGCATTGCGGGATTGGCGGCAGGGCTAAGCTTTATTAAAGAAAAGGGTATTGAAAATATAAGAAAGCATGAAGAGACAATTACAAGATACTTTGTTCAGAAAATATCTGAAGTAGAAGAAATAATGATCTATGGATTAGCAGAAGAGGAAAGTTGTGTTCCTGTTGTATCATTAAATATAAAAGGCAAGACATCAGCAGAAGTAAGCTTTATACTAGACAGGGATTATGATATAGCGACAAGACCGGGCTTACACTGTGCCCCTATGGCACATAAAACTATAGGAACCTTTGACCAAGGCACAGTAAGATTTAGTTTTGGATATTTTAACACTATAAATGAAGTAGATAGGGCTGTAGAGGCCTTGAAATCAATAACAAAAGAGGTGTATTTCTAATTATGGATGCTGTAAATTTGTTCCTAGAAAACAACTTGTACTTGTTGGTACTAATATTATGTGTAATTATTGTAATAAGCTTCTTGTGGAATATAATATTATCTGTACAATTAGCTACTCTAAATAAGAAGTATAAGAAGTTTATGAGAGGAACCACAGGTAAGAACATTGAAGCTGTGCTATTAGAGAATTTGGAGAATTTAAGTGCGAATGATGAAAAATTTACTGCGGTGCACAAGCAGCAAGAGCTCATTTTGGAGCAATTGGAGAAATGTATACAAAAGCATGGCATAATAAGGTATAACGCATTTAATGATACGGGTAGTGATTTAAGCTATTCTATAGCTTTATTAAACAATTATGATAGTGGAATTGTATTTACAGGGATATATGGGAGAAATGAGTTTATAGGCTATGCAAAACCGGTGGAAAATGGTGTATCTAGCTATCCCTTATCCGTTGAAGAACAAATGGCTATTGACAGATGTCAAAAGAGTAAAATAAATAATAAGAGTTAGAATAAAAAAACCATCTCTACTAAATAATATTTATGGAGGTGGTTTTTTGAACATTGCAATTCAAAAAGATTTAGAAAGTTTAAAAAGTTTATTAGAAGGCAAGGGCCATAATGTGTTTTATATAGGAGAAAATCAGTCTGCAGACGCTGTGTTATACAACGAAATGGATACATATCCTTACTATGAAGTAAACAATATACCATCAGTTACAGCTTCAACAAATGGAGGAAATATAGGCTATGGAGCGTTGCTGGTGAATGTGTCAAATAAGTCTGTTGAAGAGATTTTAAGGATATTGGAAAGGAGATTATATAGTTCGATATTCTAAAAATACTATTTGTGTATTTGATCGTTATACTAAAAAAATACGATAATAAAAAAGACTAAATAGCCTAAGACTGTTGACATAGATAAAGTGTCAACAGTCTTTATTTTATGTAGACTTATTTAAGTAAAATAAGTATGGAGTCTGAGACTATGATGAGAGATAATGATTCTACACTGGGCAAACTTGATATTGATTTTATAATATAGCCATCTTCAGAAGAAGAGGCAGATAAGGCGTTTAAAAAATAATTTAAAATTACATTATCCATAAAAATATCATTATATATAGATATAAAATATAGGAGAATGTGTATATAGCGGTAATTATACAGTTTAATGACGATTGACGTACCAAATAGAATAATATTTTATAAATGCAAGATATAGGTTGAAAAAATACGCGAAATATGGTAACGTATAGTTACAAAACATAATTTTAGTCTCAAGTATGATTTACAGAGGCTATATTTGTAAATTATACATATAGAAACAAATAATGTAAATCTATAGTTCTATGTTTTTATAAATAGAATTGGGGGCTATTATAATGAATTGGCTAAAAGGACAATGCACTCTTATTAAGATACCTTGGAGAATACATAAAGTATATACAAGCCTATATATTTTATTACGGATATTACTAGGTTTATTACCCTCCTTCTATGTAATAGCGTACGCTAGCTTCATAAATAATATTCTGAGCCTTTACTCAGGGGAAATAGGATATCGAGAACTTTCTCCAGCACTCCTGTGGATTGCAGCTCTAAGTCTTTTTAGTTACTTAAGTGGAAATTTAATTGCATATATATCTATGAAGCTCCGAATAGAACTAAATTCTGTTCTTAAAATAGAGAGCATACAGAAAAGGTCAAAGCTTAAGTATGAATTAATTGAGAATAAAGACAGCTGGGATTTAATATATAGAACTGTAAATAATATGCCAGATCAAATTACAAGCGGGTTTATTAATCTTTTTGACTTAGTTGAGTTAGTTATTAAAATTACTTCTATAACAGTGATAATTAGTACCTTTTCATTAGTAGCAGCCAGCATAATTCTGGTGTGTTTTATTCCTATAGTATTGGTTTCAATTCGATCAGGTGAAGAGGGTTACGATAGCTTTGTTCAGTTTCAGAAAGTTCAACGTAGGCTCGATAATTATGAAAATGTTTTAGTTTCTAAAGATTATGCAGATGAGCGAACAATATTCAACTATTCATCATGGCTTAGCAAGCGATGGCAGGTTACTTACAAACAAGCTATAACTATTTTTCTAAATATTAAGAAAAAGTTTTACATAAGGGTTAAGTTCACTAGTTTTATTATCACTGTGATTTTTCTAGGAATAATCTTTGTACTTATGAAGTTAACCATTGATAGTACTATCTCTCTTGGCTTATTTACAGCTACAGTTATGCAGTTGCTTGAGCTAGGCAGCAAGATATCATGGCGGTTGAGTACTATTATTTATCAAATTGCTAACAGTAACAACTATATGAAAGATTATTTGAGATTCTATGGGTTGGAAGAAAATTCAGATATATCTGCCCCAGTGAGATTAGATCGAGTAGAGCATATTGAGTTCCAAAATGTGAGCTTCAGATATCCAGGAAATGAGGAGTATACTCTAAAAAACATTAATCTTAAATTGAATTCTGAGGAAACCTATGCCATTGTCGGTGAAAATGGTGCGGGGAAATCTAGTTTAATAAAATTAATTCTCAAGCTTTATGACGGATATGAAGGAAGAATTTTCATAAATGGAGTGGATTTGAGAGAAATAGATAATATAAGCTCTTTGTTCTCCACGGTGTTTCAGGATTATGCAAAATATGAGATCAGTATTATTGAGAATATTTTGTTTAGTAATAACGAGAGTTTGGATAAATCAGAAGTATTAAGCTTATTTGAACATCTAAATTTTCCTATTCATTCCAAACGATTTTCAAAGGGGCTAGATACTGAGTTAGGACGCTTAACAGGTAAAAACAATGACCTTTCCATTGGTCAATGGCAAAAGCTTGCCATGATTCGAGCAATAGCTCAGGAAGGGAAGTATTATATCTTGGATGAACCGACAGCCGCCTTAGACCCTGTGGCAGAAGCTAGTATTTATAAGGACTTTATAAAGATTTTAAGTGGGAACCCATCGATTATCATTACCCACAGACTTGGTGCTGCCAGGCTAGCGGATAAGATTATTGTAATAAGTCATGGAACTATTGCACAGATGGGTACCCATGATGAGTTATTAATAAATGGTGGTATATACAAAGAAATGCATGAAAACCAAAGGATGTGGTATAACGATGAAGAAAGATCAGTTCTTCAAGGTAATGCATCATGAGCTCCATCGAATGATATCTAAAAAACCTAAGGTTTGTATTGTAATTCTTATGCTTGGTTTGGTGCAATCAATATTACTTCTAGGAAACACGGTATTTTTAAAAAAGTTTTTTGAAGATATGACTTTTGCAATTGAGAATAATTTAGGGATTTACTATACCCTCAAAAGCTTTGTCTTTTTATCTATTATAATAATAGGCTCTGATATTTTAAATGCTATCAGTAACTATATTACGGATAAGCAAAGAAAGTCTGTAACAGGGGTAATTATGGAGGATTTCTTCCATAAAATAAAAGCTGTTAAGGTAATAGAGTTTGAAGAGCCTACGTTGCTAGATACAATTAATAAAGCGAGAGTAGGGATTGGAAACAGTGTTAACCTGTTGGTTAAAACGGAGTTAATTATAAGTAATTTTACAATTTACTTTGTAATGATATTTATATATCTTTTTAGTTTACACCCACTTTTAAGTATTGTTATTTGGTGTGTTTTTATACCTACCTTTATAAGCTATCGATTCAGAAACAGAATTCAATGTGTCACTGAAGAGAAGCTAGCAGTAGAGCGTAGACGAATGAGTGCATATGAAGCATATATTGGGGAACGGAAATATTTCAAAGAAACCCGACACCTTAAAGCAACAAATTTCTTTAAGGAGAAGTTTTTAAAAAGCTTGAAAGAATTCAATAAGCTTGCTCTAAATTCTTTTAATAAGATAAACATGATAAAGCTTGTATTGAATATCATTTACTTTATAGGGTTTATTCTAATCCTAGGAATTTTGTATTACTTGATCCTAAAAAAAGCAGTATCCGTAGGAGAAGTTGGGGCAGTTCTAATCACTGTAAAGCTTATTTATGATCGGATGGACGAGCTATTTAACTTTCAGCTGGCAGATATCTCAGAAGCATATAATGGATTATATAATCTTCATTGTATGCTGGAACGCAAAGAGGAGATAAAAAGTGAGGTGCTGGAAGGAGAGAGCCTAGAGATATGTGTAAAAGATGTAAACTTTCGATATCCTAATGCTGATAATAATACACTAAACAATATTTTCGTCAGCATTAAACCAAAGGAGATAATAGCAATAGTAGGAGAAAATGGTTCGGGAAAGACTACTTTATCCAAATTAATTGCTGGACTATATCAACCAAATGAAGGAGATGTCCTTTATAATGGGATTTCTATTCACAACCTTGATTTAAGCTCTTTATATAAAAGAGTGACTATAGTTTTTCAGAACTTTCAGCAGTATGCATTAAGTGTTGGAGAAAATGTATCAATATCTGATACTAATAACATAGATCATAAAAAAATAGAAGAGAGCCTAAAATCTGTGGAGCTTACCCAGGTAACTCAAAATTGGGATGAAGGTTTGGATACATTGCTTTCAAGAGAATTTGGAGGGACAGATTTATCACTTGGTCAATGGCAGCGTCTAGCTATTGCTAGAGCAAATTATAAGGAAGCTTCCCTCATAGTTTTTGATGAACCAACAGCCTCTTTAGATCCTTTGCAGGAAATGGAAATTATGAAAAAATTTATTGAAAGTACAAAAGATAAAACTGCGATCCTTGTTACTCATAGAATTGGTGCTGCAAAGCTGGCGAATAGTATTATCACTATGAAGAATGGGCGAATTGTTGAGTTCGGCACTCACAAAGAACTCCTTGAAAAACAAGGAGAATATGCAAAACTCTATAATAGTCAAAAACAATGGTATGAATAATCACAAATGAAAGAGGAAAGAGGTACTTATTATGAGAGATTTAGCTGAAGGGATACATAATAATTTTTTAAAGAAAAGCAGATATTATTACAAACAAAGCCTGAGATCTAAAACTGAACCAAATGACTATATTTATTTCGTAAAAAATTATATTACAAATGAAAATTTTCCTGTAACGTTTAAAGATCCGTGGACATACCTTGGTGTATCAAATAATAATAGGATGGCAAATGGATGGAAAATTCATATTTCCGCCACCTTTAAAAATCATATAGAAATTTTAAATATAGTAGCTAAGTATGTGATTGAGAAACAAATAAGCTTCAAGTTTTCTACAAACCTTGAACAATTCATTTATATTAATGGAAAGAACGTTGCAAGAGTGAGTAGTGGTAAATTTATTGTCATATATCCATCGGAGCAAGCTTTTTTAACAACACTCGAGGATTTATATAATCTTTTAAAAGGATTCGATGGTCCATATATACTATCTGATCGACCCTATAAGGATTCAAAAATAATTTATTATAGATATGGAGAGGTAAATCCTATAAGAGTTTTAGACGGATATGGAACACTCAGTACTAAGATGATTGATAATAAAAATGAATTGACTTTGGATAGTAGATTACCATATTTTAATATGCCTGAGTTTGTAGAGGATACCTTATATAAACCGGTTGATGAAGGTAAATCAAAGCTACTTGAAAAATACAAAATTAAGGAAAGCTTATATTTTTCTGCACAAGGCGGTGCATATCTTGGGACTTACAATAATCAAGATTATGTAATTAAAGAGGCAAGAAAGTATACTGGATTAGATGGTGAACATAACTATGCTACTGAAAGATTAAAAAAAGAATATACGACAATGAAATACTTAGAAGATTTAGATTGCGTACCTATGACAATTGAATTAATTGAGGAATATGGGAATGTTTATTTAGTAGAGGAATACATAACAGGAAAAAATTTAGCACATTTTGCAATTGATAAATCTCCATTAGTAAATAGAGATAGAAAAGAGAATAGGATTAAGCCAAATTATATCAAGGATTTAACTGCTATTGTTAGTTCAACCCTACAAGCTGTTTCAAAAATTCATAGTAAAGGGATAATACTAAATGATATTTCTCCCAGTAACTTAATTTACAATAGTGAAAGTGGTAGTATTACTTTTATTGATTATGAGGTGGCTTTTCATATTACAGATGAGTGTAACAAAATTAATTTGTATACACCTGGTTTTGCAAGCGAAGGAGACCAATCAGCATATAAAAAAGACTTACATAAGTTTGGATTAGTATTTATAGCTTGTATTATGCCAATTAACAATATATTTAGTTTATCTATAAAAAAGAAAACTGAGATAATTAAATTCTTTGAGAAATTAAATATAATTCCACAAAATATTATTAATACAATTAAAGGTCTAGTTAATTATGAATTTAATGATGCAGAGGAAGCTCTAGCATATTTGAATGCTAATCATTTAGACACAGTACAGGATAAAGAGTTAAAAGAAACAAGGAATGATATTGAAAACATTAAGCTTATCAAGGAATCAATTATTTCAAATATCGATTGTTCTTCTAATGAGAGTATGTTTGCATCAGATCCAATGGCGTTTTTAACAAGTGAGTACTCTTTTGGATTTGGTATTTTTGGAGTTCTTTATTCCCTTCATAAGATAAATATTGGTGAAAACATTAGTAGTGATAAAACTCAGGAAATAGTAAATAGGTTCATGACACACTTTTACAGATTCCCAAACAGTATATCTCCCAGTTTGTTTGTTGGTCTTTCGGGAATAGCTGCATCCCTTACGGAATTAGGGTTTAAAAATGAAGCAATAATAGTTATGGAAAGATTGATTCAGCAAGAAATGGGAATGGCAGATCTAGCATATGGATTATCAGGTAGGATAGTTGCATTACTTAAGTTATATAAGACAACTAATAATATTAAATACCTTGACCTTGCAAAGAAAGATGCAGATGAAATTAAAAGAACAGCTATTGTTAGAGATGATTTATATTATTGGAAAGATGAGAGTGGAAACATATATACAGGCTTAACAAGAGGCTCTAGTGGAGTTGCTTTAACCTTGTTATATTTATACTTAGAAACAGAGGATAAACAGTATATTGATATGGGTGTTAAAGCGTTAGAAGCAGATTTGGACAAGCTTATTAAAGATGATTTAGGAAACATCAGCTTTAATAGTCTTCCAGAAGGTGAAGAAACACGAATATATTCTCCTTATATTCATAATGGTATTGCAGGACTCGGATGTGTATTATTAAGATATTTTTTAATAACAAGAAAAGAAGAATATCGATCGATACTTGATGAAATTATTGAAGTTTGCGAGTTTGATTTGACTCTATATCCGGGATACCTAAGGGGGATGTCAGGAGTTATCACATTCTTGCAGGATTGTGTAGTATATTTGAATTCTGATTACGCTAATGAATTACTAATGAGATCGTCAGAGAATATTAGTTTCTTCCAAGTTAGCTTTGATGATATTCATGGTTATGCTGGAGATGGACTATATAGAATGTCTCATGATTTATTTACAGGATCTTCAGGCGTTATTCTAGCTTTAAACAGAAATGCATGTTTACCTGATAAACCGTGGAATCCGTTTTTAATTATAGATGAGTATTACGATTTTAAAGATAGCAAAATTAGCATATAATCTCAATTATTAATTGAGTTATATATGATTACAACAATAGAAAGGAGGTGAAATCATGAAAGAATTACTTAACTTACAAGTGTTGGCAATTAGTGACGTAGTAGAACCAGCAGTTAGTTTAACATCATGTGATAGCACAAGCTGTAACTAGTATCAATATTACGACGAACCTCCAGAGTTCGTCGTAAAACAAAAAAGGAGGTGTAATTATGCAAGAATTACTAAATCTACAAGAATTAGCAGTTAGTAATGTAGTAGCACCAGCACTTAGCTTAACATCATGTGATAGCAATAGTTGTAACATTGAAGACGCAGTAAGATAATGCTATATGAACCCTAAGGGTTCATCATGTAAGAGAAAAAGCGAGTTATTAATAACTCGCTTTTTTTTAGAGTTATTATTTAGTCTGTTGATTATTAAAAGTTTTCTGGATTTAGAGCTTTTAGCTCATCAACTACAAACAATCCATCCTTGCGTATAAGTACATCATCAAAATAGATTTCACCGCCACCATACTCAGGACGTTGTATAAATACTAAATCCCAGTGTACTGCTGATTTGTTGCCATTGAAGGCTTCCTTGTATGAATTACCTGGAGTAAAGTGAAAGCTTCCGGATATCTTTTCATCAAACAACGTGTTCTTCATTGGACTTATTATATATGGATTGACTCCTAAAGCAAACTCTCCGATATATCTAGCGCCTTCATCAATATCAAACACTTTGTTAAGCTCTTCATTATTATTTGAGGTTGCTTTTATTATCTTACCATCTTGAAATTCTAACCGTATATTTTCATAAGTTGTGCCAAGGTATAAAGTGGGAGTATTGTAGGTGATATAGCCATTAACGGTATCCTTAACAGGTGCAGTAAATACTTCGCCATCAGGAATATTAAGATGACCGTCGCATTTGATGGCGGGTAGATCCTTAATAGAAAAAGTTAAGTCAGTGTCTTTTCCAGTTAATCTTACTTTGTCTGTTCTTTCCATTAATCTAACTAAGGGATCCATAGCTACACTTAATTTTGAGTAATCCAAACAACATACATTGTAGTAGAAGTCTTCATATGCATCTGTGCTCATGTTTGCTGATTGAGCCATAGCTGGATTAGGGAAGGTGGCTATTACCCATTTTGTATTTTCTACTCTTTCAAGCATGTGAACAGGTACTATATACTGTTGTTTGTACAAATTCATCCTTTCTCCTGGAATTCCACCTAGATTTGTGTTATTCCTTGGAGATGCAATTCCAATATAGGCATCAACAGCTTTCATTATTACCAAATCAGATTCTGCCATGAGCTTAAGTTGTTCTTCACAGGTATTCATAAGAAGTGTTTTTGTTAACTCAGATTCATTATGATTGATAAACGGAATACCACCTACATTATATGCTTCCTTTATCAATGCTTTAAGTAGGGGAACTGACTCATCAGAACCATTTATTAAAACCTTCTCGCCTTTTTGCAGTTTTACAGAGTGTTGAATAAGATTTTTAGCTACTAAGTCTATTCTTGGGTCCTTCATAGTGACACCGCCTTTTATATATGTTTATATTCTCATTATAAGATAAATAATACAAAAATCCAACAACAAATTATATAAGTATTTGATTTTATTATCATAAAACTTAATAAGTATAGATAGGTAATTAAAATGATTTCTTGAGTTGTTGATATACATTGTCGATTATAATATCATCAATTGTTCTCGATGTCCAAAGCTCAACAGCTGCGGCTGCTTGAGCTACTAGCATATATAAGCCGTTAGCTGTTAAGATATTGTTTGCTTTTGCATATTTCATTAGCAAGGTTTCGGAGGGATTATATATTAAATCAACAACCGCTCCGAAGCTTGAAATCATAGCCTCTTCTATTGGTGAGACAGCTACGTTAGGAAACATACCACAGGGAGTGCAGTTTATAAGTAAATCTGCATGTCCAATTTGTTTAAGTAGATTATAATCTATTAAATTATATGTAGAGCTATTAAAGGATAGTACCTTTGATGGATCTCTGCTAACAATATCGATATTAGAAGCTCCATTGTCTTCTAAGTATGTCACTACAGATTTTGCTGCACCACCACTTCCGATAATTACAGCAGTTTTATTATGTACATTAATTGAATGCTTATCAAGCATTCTTCCAAAGCCTATATAATCTGTGTTATAGCCTACAAGCTGGTTTTCGTTGTTAAATATTGTGTTCACAGCACCAATTCGTAATGCTTCGTTAGAAATATTATCAAGGTATTCTATAACCTTAAGCTTGTATGGTATTGTTACGTTTACACCATTTATGCTTAGTGCTTTGATACTTTGTACAGCATCCTTCAACATAGGTGGCTGTATTTGAAAAAGACTATATGAAGCTTCGATGCCTAAAGTTTCATATAGCATATTATGTATTTTTGGAGAAAGGCTGTGTGAAAGCTTCTCTCCAAACAGTCCAAAAACCTTCATATCTATATCCTCCATGGTAATAAGTTTATAAAATATGTTCTAGTATCCCCATTGCAGTAATTGCCTCAATCACAGGAATAGCTCTTGGCACGATGCAAGGATCATGTCTGCCTTCCAAATTAATAGTAGTATCTTTCATAGTCGCAATATTTACTGTCTTTTGTTGTAATGCAATTGATGGAGTTGGTTTAAAGGCAGCTCTAAATATTAGTGGCATACCACTAGTAATTCCACCAAGTATTCCACCGTTATGGTTTGAATAAGCAGTAATATTGCCGTTGCTGACAAAATACTGGTCGTTTGCTTCTGAGCCTTTCATTTCTGTTATATCAAAGCCTTCTCCAAATTCTATACCCTTAACACCTGGAATAGAAAATACTAGATGTGATATACTGCTTTCTAGAGAGTCAAAGAAAGGTGAGCCGATACCTGCAGGTAAATTAATAGCAGTAGCCTCAATTACTCCACCGATAGAATCTCCGGAAGACTTAGCGGTAGCAATGATATCTATCATATCTTTTCTTGCAGAAGCCTCTATAGTAGGGAAGTCTGACTTTAAAAGATAGTCAATCAGCTTATCATCTAAATTAACATTCTTAAAGGCTATATCCTTTTTCGTTCCAATTTTGTAAATATGGCTTGCTATCTTAATGTTATGAGCTGCTAAAAGCTGCTTTGCTATTGCACCTGCAAATACAATAGGTGCGGTAAGCCTTCCAGAAAAATGCCCACCGCCTCTATAGTCATTATATCCTTTGCTTTTTACATATGCTGTGTAGTCTGCGTGTCCGGGTCTTAATAGCTCTTTAGCTTGCTCATAATCATCTGAATGCTGATTTGTATTTGATATCAAGACACAGAGGGGAGACGTTGTGGTATAGCCATTGAAAATGCCACTCAAAATTTGAAATTGATCCGCTTCTGTCCTACTAGTAGCTATATTAGTCCTTCCAGGGCGTCTTCTAGTCATTTCTGTCTCAATCATATCAAAGTCTAGCTTGATTCCGGTAGGAAGTCCATCTATTATTATTCCTATGCCTATTCCATGAGACTCGCCAAAAATAGAATATTTTATGTTTTTACCCCAAACTCCGCTCATTTATAATACCTCCGAGTTTAATAAAATCTTCAAAAAAACCAGGATAAGATTTGGAAACTACAGTGCTATTCTTAATAGTTATAGGATTCGTGCAATTAAGTGAGGCAATACTAAGTGCCATTGCAATTCTATGGTCACCCCAGCTGTCAACCTCGCCACCCTTTAGATATTCCTTGCCTACTATAACAAGATTGTCTTCGTTTTCATAAACCTCTGCTCCTAGCTTATTCAACTCTGTAGAAATAGCCATTAGTCTGTCGCATTCTTTGATTCTAAGCCTAGAGGCACCTGTAATGTGGCTAGTGCCATGAGATAAAGCAGCAATGACAGCTAGAATAGGTGCTATGTCGGGGTACTGTGAGACATCTGCATCAAAGGCATTAAGCTGAGATTTTGAAGCTGTTATTGAACCGTTATTGATCTTGATTTGTCCACCACAGCTTATCATTATATCAATAAAGGCTTTATCACTTTGCTTGCTATCATTGTTTATGCTGTTACATTCAACTTGTTGTCCCAACAATCCTGCAGCTACCCAAAAAGCAGCTTGAGAATAATCACCCTCTACAGTATATTCAATAGCTTTATAGCTCTGGCTGCCTTTTATAAAAAAGCTTTTGTAGTTGTTGTTCTCTATATGTATTCCAAAGCTTTGCAAGGCATCTAAAGTTAAATCAATATAGGCCTTAGATTCCAAAGCATCCACTATATATATTGTAGAGTCACCATGAAGGGTGGGAAGGACAAACATTAAGCCTGTTATAAACTGAGAGCTGATATTTCCTTTAAGCATAAAATCTCCATATCTTAGCTCACCTTTAATGTTCATGGGCAGTTTTTGTGCGGAAAATTTTATTCCTTGCTCCTTAAAAATCTCTATGTAGGGGTCTAAAGGGCGATTATACAGATTACCACTGCCGATATAACTTATCTCACTGCCTGTAAGTAGCCCCAAGGGAATTATAAACCTGAGTGTAGAGCCTGATTCCTTACAGTCTATTGTGTTATTGTGAATACCCTGAAAGCTTGTACCAGTAACAATAGCCTTGTCTGGATATAAGGTAACTTTAGCACCTAAGATTTGTACAGCATTAATAGTAGCCAAAATGTCCTCAGAAAGAACTATATTATTTATTATACTAGTGCCTTTTGCCATAGCTGCGGCTATAATAGCTCTGTGACATAAGCTCTTGGAGGCTGGTATGTCTATGACTCCCTTTAAGGGAGTTGGTACAATCCTTACTTCTCTCATGAAATCTTCTCCGATTACTTTATTTTATATAAAATTAATTAAGTCATCCTTAGAAGCTTTATATATATAAGCACATCCTAATTTCTTTAACAAGATAAGATTTATAAAAGCTTCCTCTGACTTTTTATCAGTTCTAATTATATGAAGCAGTTTGTCTTTATCTATTTTATCATGAGTAATAGGAAGGTGGCATTTCGTTAGGAGCTCTGATATAGCTTTAGTAGAGCCTTCTGCTGTAAGTCCCATATTCTCACTGTTCTTGGTAATAATAAGAATTCCTAAACTGACAGCCTCTCCATGAGTATAAGTGTTATAATCATAAAATTTCTCTAGTCCATGACCTATTGTATGTCCAAAGTTTAGAAGCATTCGCTCGCCTTTGTCGAATTCATCGGTATTAACTAATTCGCATTTAATGCTTGCACATCTATATATAATTTTATCTATATTGTCTTTAATATCACCTAGAGATTTCATATTACTTAGCATATTAAAAAGCCCAACGTCCTTGATAGCACCGTATTTTACAGCTTCAGCCAGCCCATCGGAAAAAAATCGATCTGGTAGGGTTTCAAGCAGAAGAGTATCTATATATACTGCTTTAGGCTGATAAAAACAGCCTGCAAGGTTTTTCCCTGCCTCAATATTAATTGCAGTTTTGCCACCTATGCTGCTGTCAAGTTGTGACATTACGGTAGTAGGGATTTGAATGTAGGACACACCCCTCAAAAAGGTGGCTGCTGCAAATCCTGTTAAATCTCCTATAACCCCCCCACCTAAGGCAATAATAAGGCTGTTTCTTGTTATACCATGCTCGGTCAGACGATTATAAATATTGCTTAATGTACTTATAGACTTGCTTTGCTCACCGGGAGAAACAACTATCCTACTGACCTTATAATCATACTGCTTAAGGGCATAAGATAGCTTCTCCCCATAAAGTAAATCTACGTTGGTGTCTGTTATTATTGATATATTTTTACCCTTATACCAAGCGGAAACAAGCTTGCCTATATGCTGTAGTAAGCCTTGTTGAACATATATATCATAGCTGTTATCTTTTAGCTTAATGTTAATTATGGACATTCTTAGCACCCCTTGTATAGTTTCTATTTCCAATTGTAGCAAATATTATATCAAATATCCATAGCGTGAGAAATAAGAATAAAAAAAGGAAGTACAGCATGTATAAAGAGCTGTAGCTTCCTATAATATGTATCAATTCAAATTATTATCTGCGTATTCAGGTTGATATAGATTTGGGCTTTTGATTTGAAAGTTATGAAGCTTCCACATGTTATATTTTATGCCCTTAGATATAACATTTGCCATGTTCATAACAATGCTTAATCTTGTGTTCTGTAGCACCATTATTTCCATAAATCCGCTCATGTTTACTATGCCAGTTATATGCATATCTCCTACTTGTGGAAGGGCTTTGTTTACACCAGAACCGGGAGAAAGAGGGCCTTCTTTAATATTTACAAAGCCAATTCTTTCAAACTTTCCTAAAGAGGCATCAATAGCAATAATAAAAGGATTGTTGTAATTTTTAAGCTCTTGCAGATGAACCTCGAGATTCTTTGCATGGACAGGATTTTCGAGGGTACCCAGTACGTGTACATTATTGTATGCCATGTCTATTAGCTTATACCCAATCAATGGGCCAAGGCAATCTCCTGTAGCACGGTCAGTACCAACGCAGACAAATACAACATCTCTATGATTGTCTGAATAAAGCTTGTTAAAGCATTCCTCAAAATATGCACTAAAATATGAGAAAGCAAACTTCTTATTTATATCAATGGATTTTTCAAATCTATTATTTAACATAAATAACTCCTTAAAAATAAACTTTATCTAATTATTACCCATATAGGCTTGTCAGATACAAAGATTATAAAATATGATAATTAGTAGTCTTTACTTAATTAGAAATGTGTTACAATACCTTGAAATATTTGATAAAGAGTATAGAAAAGGCTGTATATAATGTTATAATCAAATTAACCGTGAATTTATTGGTAAAACCTGTTTGTTTTGAAACAAATTTAGGGTTTTATCGTATTTACTATGTGAGGTGTTTTTATTGAAAAAGGGAAATTCGAACATAAAGAGAACAGGAGTTTTGCTGCTGATTATATTTTTGCTTATGGCAGTTCTGATATATATTAACAATATAAGGTTGGGCGGTAGCAAAGAAGCATATAAGTCTCTGAAAAAGCTTGCTCTTGAAGGTCAGCTAGAGGCGTTGGATAAGAACAGTAATGTGTGTAATGTGGACGAGCTGTTGGTTGAGGCTACAGGTGCAGTAGTTAAGGCAAGAAATTTTAAGGGTGATGCTGTATGGAGTAGAACGCTTATTGGAAAGGTAGCTCTTATGAAAGCCTCAAGGGAAGGCTTGTATGTAGTTGACAATGGCAAAAAGCTATACTACATATCAAAGGCTGGCAAGCTACTTTGGGATAAACAGCTAGAAGGCGAGGTAAATGAACTTTATATAGATAAAAATGGAGATTTGTTGATTGATTTTAGAAATACGGGGGGATCAAAGATCCAGATATTAAGCAGTGAAGGTATTGATGAGGGAAGTGCGGTTCTGGAGAACTCAGCAATAGTAGCTTTTGCATCTGGTGATGAGGAAAATAGCATTAGTATTCTAGATATATCTTCTCAGACCATAAAGACTAAGCTTATTACTTTGGATCTAAGAGGAACAATGGTTTGGTCAGACAATTTTGAAAACCAAATCATACCTATGATAGGCTACAGTAAGGATAATGCATTAATTGCTATTGGAGAGAAAACCATATACAAATACAAGGGAGAAAGTAAAAAGCAAAGCAAGCTTGAGCTTAATAAGACGATTTACAGTGCTGATATAAATGAGGGTGGAGTGGCAGCGGTAGTAAGAAGTAGATGGGGTTTTGAAGCTGTGTCTTATGATACAAATCTAAAGGAAATAGGTAAGTTTGCTTCTGATGCAGCACCAAAAGGCATAATTTTGGGTAAGGGTAGTTATATATTATATTATAATGAAAAACTTCTGATATGTGATTTGAAAGGCACAGCTAGAGCAGAGTACAAATCAATACCAAGTATAAATAGTGTTCAATTTACAGGTGATGCAAATATAATACTGACATCAGATAGAATGATTCAGAAGCTTAATTATTAATAGGAGGTTTTAATTATGAATTGGATTGATATTGCAATTATAGGTTTAATTTGTGTAGGTGTCATTTCAGGAGCGGCAAGAGGTTTTGTAGCATCTATAACCAGCATAGCATGTATGCTTATATCTATAGTGGTTGCTAAAACATATTATAAGGTTTTGTCAATGTTTCTTCTGGCTAATACACCTTTAAAGGACGTTTTAACAAATTATATGATGGAAAAGAAGCTGCTACAAGGGGTTACAAGCTTAATGCCGGGTGGTACCATGACAACCTTCTATAGCGATTATTTTATAGATGACATTCAAACTTTTTTAAGCATAGCTATTATAAATATTATTTCGATTATAGCTATTTACTTTGTTGTAAGACTTGTATTGTATGTGGTAGAAGGGTATGTAAAGGGTGCAGCTAAAATGCTTGTTCTAAACGAGATAAACAAGCTTGGAGGTGGCACCGTAGGCTTGATAAAGATGGTATTTATATTGCTTATGATATTTGCTGTAATCATACCGGCATCAAATATAATACCATGGCAAGGCTTGAAGGAGGCACTTCAAACCTCCGTACTGGCAAAATACTTATATTCTTATAACTTTATTTTAGGCTGGATATGGAACACTGCTATAGATTTAGTAAAGAAATAGGAGGATAACTAAATGAAAAGTAATAATTATATAGTGGGTCTGGGTTTGGTTTTCCTAGGGTTGGCTTACTTCTTAAGGAATTTTAATGTGTCAATGATAAATACTTTTATGATATTAGGGGGACTATATTTACTTTACGACTATGTGATGAGAAAGCGTCAGCTTCACCTGACCTTTGGTTTAATACTGACTTTAACGGGTATAGTTATGCTTCTAGCCGATTTTGACATGTTGAAGTTTGAAATAGATGGTGAAATATTTATATTTGCATTAGGATTAGTATTCCTTGCATTATACTTCAAAAAGGGTATTTTGGGCTTTGTTTTTCCTGGATACATACTGCCTGCTTTGGCGATATATTCAATCCTAGATAGCAATTTTAATGACAGCTATATTTGGCCTTGCTTCTTTGTTTTGTTAGGTTTAGCCTTTTATCTAATGTACTTTACCGCATTTATTCATAAAAGCAGTTGGACCTTGATAGTGGGCACCATACTTATTTTATTTGGTTTAGTTGCGTTTGTATTTATTTTGGGTATTGTAAGCATTGATATGATGAAAACAATTGCGGATTATAAAAATTATATATTATCAGCGGCTATTGTGCTTATAGGTGTAGGATTTCTATATAAGGGTTTACGAAGAAAATAAATGAAACAAAGTGCTGAGAGGTTTCTCTCAGCACTTTGTTTCATTTCACGATTATTATTTTGTATCAACAACTATTGATGAGTTGGAGGTATGTGCATTTATAAAAATTTTATCTGGTAAATTATCAAAATTCGTGCTTTTTATTTGAGCTGTAGACTGCATAGTGAAGCTCTTTTTATCTACGAAGTAATTCAGCTGTGGTAGATCAATAGTTATACTTCCTAGGGAGGTTGAAGCATCAATCATACATCCTAAAACCTCACTGTTTTCAAGTTCTATGACAATCTTGCCGTTTGAGGTGCTTAAGGAATAGTTTCCTTCTGAAGCAGCCATCTTATTTATTCCGTCAAGTATAATTGAACCGTTGCTAGTTTTGGCATCAAGTTTATCAAACTTGCAGGCTTCTATCTCTATCTTTCCATTTGAGGTACTGAAATCAGCAAAGACGGATGCTGTGCTAGATGCTACTATTTTACCGTTACTGGTAACTGCGGCTATGGTTTTGCTTTGACAATTGTATAAGCCGATTTTACCATTGGAGGTATTTGATTCTATATCGTTTGCCGAGATATTATTTAGCTCACATTTTCCATTTGTAGTTATTATGTTCAGATTATTTAGATGTTGTGGTACCATTATCTCAATTTTGCCCCAGGTTCTGCTTGGGAATTGTGTTTTTAAGCTTAAGCCTGTGTTGTTTTGCTCAGCTTTAAAATACTCATCAATAGCTAAATTTGGTATTGAAGTATTTACATATAGATTAACAAGAAAATCTTTTTCCTCTGTTGGGCTTACAATAACAGCAAAGTTGCAGGCATCTACCTTTATGTCAGTGTTCTCGGCCATTGTAAATATGAAGTTCTTCTTGTATTGGTACTTGTCATTGCCTATATCAATGAAGTTTCCCATATAATTAACCAGTTTATCTGTGAACTTAACTGCGGAATCAGCGATATCATTGCCGAAGCCTTCCATACGTTTTGCAAAGTCATCTCCAAATTTCTCTGGACTTGAATTAAACTTCTCTGCACTGCTGTTTAATTTGCTCCCAAGCTTTTCGGCATACTTATTAGCTTTTTGTTGAAGATTTTGCATTTTTTCTTCAAACTTTCTTTCGCCTTTTCTAAAGTCTGATTCAAAGCTATTAGTGTTCTTATCTACTGCCTCCAATAGCTTTTGAGCTTCCTCTGCTGTGATTTTGCCATCCTGCAGCATTTTTAATATCATCATTTTTTCTTCCATCATGAATCCCCCTAATTTTTTAATAGTTCTATTGCTTCCTCGGGACTAATTTCTCCATTATCCAGTTGTTCTAGTATATCTATGTTTTTACTTGGACTAATAGAAGTCTGACCTGTATAACCTAGGGCTTCTATTAGAGTATCAAGCTTGCCCTTCACAGTGGGATAGGATATGCTTAATTCTCTCTCAATTTCCTTGATGTTGCCGCGATTCTTTATAAAAATCTCGGCAAATTCTATTTGTTCCTTAGGCAGCTGACTGAACTTGCAGAGCTTAAAGCTGCCTCTTATAGTGCTTTCACAGGAATTGCACTTGAACTCTGTTATTTCTATGCTTCCGTTGCATATGGGACATTGACCTAGTATATCCTGTTTCATAAATTCACTCCTCGGTTGGATTAAATTAGTATTCTTAAAATCATTATAATACTAATATTAATAATGTCAATATAAACATTGATGATTTTAATAAATATATTCATTTATTTTAATATTGCTATAAACCATATTGATATTATTTGTTTTATGATGCATTATACTTAATATATGAGAAGATATGGACTTAATTATATAGAAGCTGTATTTAGATTGAAAAGGATATTTAAAAACATTTAAAGTAAAATAATATATATA
Source organism: Lutisporaceae bacterium (assembly GCA_049684915.1). Lineage (GTDB taxonomy): Bacteria > Bacillota > Clostridia > Lutisporales > Lutisporaceae > GWB2-37-7. The sequence continues at coordinate 41,226 of JBAVGO010000014.1, forward strand.
TGTTGCGATAAAGATATAGTATATAAAATGAAAATAAATTATTATAGTAATATACTTTATTTACACATAAAGCTTTAGGAGGATTTAAAATGGATAATATAGATGCACGAGGACTAAAGTGTCCGCAACCAGTGATTCTTACAAAGAGAGCATTGGAGGAGATAACATCAGGTGAGATACTAACTATTGTAGATAATGTCACAGCAAGAGAAAACTTGGCAAGGCTAGCGTTAAATTTGAATTGTCAGCATGAGGTTGAAGAAAAAGAAGGCTGCTACTATGTGAAGATAAAAAAAGTGGGAGAAAGCATAAAGAAGGAAATAAATGATGATTTTATTATAGTAATAACCACAGATAAGCTTGGGGCAGGAGATGCAGAGCTTGGACAGCTGCTTATGAAGACCTATATCTATACATTAAATGAAACAAAGCCCTATCCAAAGGCAATTATCTTTTTAAATAGTGGGGTTAAGCTAGTGGTAGAAGGTGTGGATACCTTGGAAAACATTCAAAAGCTTCAAGAGAAGGGCATAGAGATAATAAGCTGTGGTACTTGCTTGGATTTCTACCAGCTTAAAGACAAGCTTAAGGTCGGTATTGTAGGAAATATGTATACCATAGTAGAATACATGCATACAGCGGCAAAGGTTATAAATATCTGCTAAGAAAGGGTTAAGGGGGCGATTTCGTGGGGGCTTTTTTTGATAAAATTGCAGGATATCTACAGATAGATACGACACTTCTATACTATTATTTGGGAATATTTGTAAAAATAATAATTATATTCATTATATCAAGACTGGCAATAACCGTGTTTAACAAGGTAATATCCAATGTGTTTCGACTTTATCCAAGGTTTAAAATGGATGAGAGAAAATCAAACACATTAATAGGAATTTTAAAAAGCGTAACAAAATACTTGGTATATCTAATAATGGGTATTTCCATATTGGAGATATTAGATGTTCCGACTCAACCTATTCTTGCAACGGCTGGATTGGGAGGTATAGCAATCGGCTTTGGAGCTCAAAGCTTGGTTAGAGACGTATTTACAGGATTTCTCATATTGTTTGAGGATCAATACAGTGTAGGTGACTATGTAACAATATCCGGAGTTACTGGCACGGTTGAGGATTTGGGGCTTAGGATAACTCGCATAAGAGCCTTTAATGGTGAGCTGCATATAATTCCAAACGGAGAGATAAAAGCAGTCACTAATGTATCTAGAGGAAATTCACTTGCTATTATAGATATAAGTGTTGCATATGAAAGTAGCCATGAAAGAGCTGTAGAGATTTTATTTGCTGTAGCATTAGATTATTATGAAAAAAATGAAGACAAGGTCAAGGAAAAACCTGAGGTATTGGGAATAATAAAGCTGGGAGAGTCTGATGTTTTAATCAGAACGATAGTAAAAACTGAACCACTTATGCACTGGAAGGTAGAGCGAGAGCTAAGACTATTGATACTTGAAGCCTTTAAGAAGGAAAAAATAGAGATACCTTATCCAAAACGGGTGCTGGTGGAAAATAAGTAAGGAGGGGTTTGATGTACTATCCAAAGCCATATAATATAGGAGATATTGTAGAGACAAAAAAGGATCACCCCTGTGGAAGCAAGCAGTGGGAAGTAATAAGAATTGGAGCAGACTTCAAAATTAAGTGTCTTGGATGTGGCAGGATTGTTATGCTTCCAAGACCTCAATTTGAAAAATCAGTAAAAAAACTTATAAAATCAGTAGAAAAACAGGAAGAATAAAAGAAACAGTTGAAAAAGGCTTGACACAGTGATATAATACAAAGATGCGTGCTATACGCAAATTTCCTCGCTCTATCCCGAGTGGTAGGGCCGTTAGTCCGTGGGGAGGAGGTGAAACTTATGAATAGATACGAAACTATATACATTATAAAGCCAAGCGTTACCGAAGAAAGCTTAAAAGCTATTGTTGAGAAGTTTAGGGGCATAATCGAGGCAGATGGTGAAATCGAGACAATCGATGATTGGGGCAAGAGAAAGCTTGCTTATTTAATTGATGATATCGGTGAAGGCTTCTATGTATATATGAAATATAAGGCTGACACAGCTGTTCCAAAGGAATTAGAAAGAGTATTTGGAATAACTGAAGATATCCTTAGAAGTATGACTATAAAGTTAGATTAATTTTAAATTAGGTGGTGCTTTTGAATGAATAAGGTTGCCCTAGTAGGCAGATTAACAAAGGACCCCGAGGTTAGATACACAGCTAACAACCAAACACCAGTTGCAAAGTTTACTATAGCAGTAAACAGAATGTTCAAGCAGGAAGGTCAACCGGATGCTGATTTTATTCCCGTTGTTGTATGGGGCAAGCCAGCAGAAAACTGCGGTAAATATATTAGCAAAGGCAGACTAGTTGCTGTAGCTGGAAGAATCCAGACAAGAAGCTGGGATGACCAAGAGGGCAAAAGACATTTTACAACAGAAGTTATAGCAGATGAAGTTCACTTTTTAGATAAAGCTTCAGACGTTAATAAAGGCTCAAGCTCAGGCAGTGATGTTAAAAAGGAATCTGGAGATTTCTATCCTGCCGAGGGAGACGATGATCTTCCATTTTAGTAGTTAGGAGGGAAATAAATGCCAAGAGAAAGTAGAGAAAGAAATGCAGGCGGCGGTGGCAAAATGAGAAAGCCAAAGAAGCGCGTATGTAATTTCTGTATAGATAAAGTTCAGCATATCGATTACAAAGATGTAAACAAAATAAGAAGATTTGTTACTGAAAGAGGAAAGATAATTCCAAGAAGAATTTCAGGTAACTGTGCTAAGCATCAAAGACAACTTACAATAGCTATAAAGAGAGCTAGAAACATAGCATTATTACCATTCACAACTGATTAAAGATTACAAAAAGCCTGGTGTGTAAACACCAGGCTTTTTTGTAATAGAAAAATATCTAAGTATACAATAATTACAATTAGAATCATAAATAAAGATTGATTTCAATATTTAGCCATGTTATGCTAATTATAGATATAAATTAAACACATAGTATAATTCAATATTACAAATAGGGGATTGTAAAACTAATCCTTGCCTTATTTGACGAAGCACGGAGGAATTTCCTCTATATATATTTTAAAGCCCTGTAACTTCTATGCTTACAGGGCTTTGCAATGGACAAAATAAAAATAGTTTTGAGGGTGAGCATGTGGAAAACAAGTTAAAGCTGGAAGACATAACAATTTTAAATGAGGGACAACAAATAAAGAGAAAAATCGAAGAGAAGTATGGTTCTATAAAAGATTTTTATGAAATAGAAAAACCGACTGAATTATCTCTTAAAGCCATAAGAAATTACTGCAGCTTTGACAAAATTACTTCAACAAATCTTAAAATCTTGATGCTTAAACTCTTAAATGAGGGCTGGGACGAGATTATAATTAGTGACGTTGAGCAAATCAAAGATATTGTAAGTAAAATATATAGAGATATAAGGCTCTATAACGAAGATGAGGACTATGCTTTGCTGGAAAAAGTAAGAGCATTGTGTTTTAAGTTTGGGCTTATTAACGAAACTGCTTTAATGTTAAGATGTTTGGCAAAACACTTTTATTTTAGAAATAACAATATGGAAACCTTAAAATATTATAATGAAGCCATAAACCTTATAGAAAATATAAATATTGATACATTAATAATTATAATGGTTGAATTGGCAGAATATCATTATATGGAGAGAGAAGTTAAAGAGGCAGAAAGCTTGTTTATAAAAGCTCAGAATTACATTGATAATTCTGAGAAGGTTAGCAATGCAGCAATATATAAATATTATTTTAAAAGAGGCATAATGTTAAACTCAGAAGGACGGCACTCCGACGCAAGAGGCTACATAGAGAAGTCAATAATGTATGCAGGTGACAATACTGAATCAAATAGCGATAAAGGTGCTGCATACATGGCTATAGGATCTACATATAAAAGAGAAGGAGTGTATGTAGAAGCAAAAGAAAACTACTTTAAATCTTTATTTGAATTTCACGTAAAAGATATACATGGTAGAGCTACGGCTCTTAATAATGTTGCTGACATATATTGCATTTTTAATGAATATGATGAAGCGATTAAATACATCAAAGCAGCAATGGAGCTATTAGAAAAGGATAGCATTACCTATAAACATTTAATAATAGCTGAAACTTATGCTGAAATAAAGCTAATGGTTGAAGATACCTCTGCCTGCTATGAATATTTTGATATTATAAAGAAAACGGTTGATACTTCTATTAATAAAAAAAATATAAAGAATAGTATAATTAGTATAATTAACTATATTGAGGATATTGACCTATTAAAAGAGTTATATAATGCAATCTATTATATAAGTGAGAATACAGATAATTATGTATACGAAGATGATTTGTATTCATGCATGGGCAGGATATGTAAAAGGATAAACAAAAAAGTTTCTGGTAATTTTTTAATAATATAGCCAGCTTGCTTACTGGAAGTTAGGATGAAATGGGCTACAAAACATGTTGTACGAGGAGGTATACAATGAATAAGTTTAAATCAATGTTAATTTATTTTATAATTGTGATTTTATTTGTAGTTACTATATCGATTGCAATTCCAGTAGAAGTAAATGCGGGAGATGCTGACGATCCATACCAGGATTATATAATATGAATTGATTTTAGATTAATTAATGAATTAGTTACCCATTAAAATAAAATTCCTTGGATAGATATATCTCTCTCCAAGGAATTTCTTTTGCGGTGTGAAAGAAATTCTTACAAAAACAACCACAAAGCTATGAGTTGTCTTGTTTTACAATATGTGTTAATATTTATTTAGATATGCTATTCTGGGGGTATACCATGTAAAGCAGGAGTTAAACAAAATAAAAAGAATATATAATTTACTAAGAAATTTGCCGGGGGTGTGTTAGATGTCTAATCAAGACACAGATATTACAAAAAATATCAGAGTAATAGAATTTTTAAAAAGCGAGTTGCTTACAGGAGTAGCAACACTTTACCAAAGTCTTATAAAGGGCACGAAGGTGGGGCAGGAGGTTTTAGTAGATGCTTTGGCTAACCTTATATTAGTTACATATTTGCTAGGTAGAAGACTAGGGCTAGCATTTACTGTAATTGATTCTAAAATTATGGAAAAAATAAGAATAGGAATGATTGAAGACCATGAAACAGAAAAATGGTATGGAGATCTTTCTGATTTGTCTGAGTATATGAATAGGTATAGGAAGTAGGTATCATGAAAACGCTTAATGTAAGAGCTATGGTAGAAGGTGCCATACTAGCAGCCTTAACAGCCATAATGGGGGTTTTTTATTGGATGCCGGTTCTTAGTGTTATAACTTTTTTCTGGTCTGTGCCAATAATCTTGGTAGGGTATAGACATGGCTTTAAGATTAGCATAATATCTTCAGTTGTTGCAGCTTTGATAGTATCGATGTTGATGAACCCAGTAATGGGAATGATTTTACTTATAGTGTATGCGTTACCTGGGGCAGCAATAGGAGTTATGCTTCGCAAAAAGTTTAGTCCATATGCAGTAATATTTATTGGTGGTTTAATTTTGGCTGCTGCAACTGTGTTAGAGTTTGCACTTACGATGGATATATTATCAGGCAGAAGCGTTATTAATATAATTATTAATTTCGGAGCAGAAATAGATAGCTATTATAATAATCTATATAATACAGCTGTAAAAGCTACAGAAATCTATGGCAAGCTAGGAATAGATAAAGAGACAATCAATCAGATTCTTGAAGTATTCAAAACTGCAATTTCCAGTGCAAGACGTGTATTACCAGCTTTCTTTGTTTTGATTGGAGTATTTATCGCATATGCCAATTTTAAGGTGGTTAAGCTTATTTTAAACAGGCTGGGATATGCCATAGAGGATATTAAGAAATTCTCAAAATGGAAAGTAAAAGAAGACATGACAGCTCCTGCTTTAATACTGACGGTAGCAGCTTTATCTCTTTATTATATAAAAATAGAATGGCTAGGAGTTATAAATGAAAACCTTTTGGTGTTTTTGTTTACTGCATATGGGATATTAGGAATGTCTGTAGTTATGTATTTTGTAGAAAAGATAGTAGTTCAATATGAAATACCAAAGCCTCTGCAAGTATTTATTATAGTTTTTATATTTTTCGCACTCTTTGCAGGACTACCTTTTATAGGAATGTTTGATTTGACAGCAGATATTAGGAGACTCAATAAAAACACTATCGGAGGTGCGAAATGAAATTAGCAAAATTCTCTGGTTCTATTACAAGGGATACATACCCTTACTTATTTATAATTGCGATTTCTGTTTTTATAATGAGCTTATATAATAAGTGGCTAGGCTTGGCAGGAGCACTTGTGCTTGTATACCTTTTAATGCATAATATGCGTTCTTCCAATAGGAAAAAAGAGGAGCTTAGGCTTTATATAGAAAATCTATCGGATAGTGTCGATATAGCGACTAAGAATGCTATACTTAATCTTCCATTCCCGCTGGTTATTGTTGATGAGCAGGGCTTTATAAATTGGTACAACATGTTGTTTTCTGATATATTTCAAGGAGAATACATACTAGATAAAAAGCTTTCCGCCTATCTTAACGGTGTAGACTTGGGACGTGTGCTAAAGAACGATACTGAGGAATTTAAGAATATAAATATTAAGGATAGATACTATGACATGTACTGTAACCTTATAAATCTTAAGGAAGGCAGCAAGGAAAGAAATGTTATTATAATGTATCTAGTGGACAAAACCGACTATGTAAGTATTAAAAGCAGATTTAACGATGAGAGACCTATTATTGCGACTCTTCAACTGGATAACTATGAAGAGGTACTTAAGGATATTGATGAGCTGGCTAAACCGACTGTTATCGCGGAAATAGACAGAAGAATAAATGCATGGGCTGCCTTAAATAGTGCCTCCATACAAAAGTATACAAATGGAGAATATATATTGCATTTTACTTATAAGCAGCTTATGGAGATGGAAGAAAAGCGTTTTGATATACTTGATTCTATCAGAGAAATAAACTCAGGAAATAAGATTCCTATAACAATAAGCGTTGGAGTAGGGGTAAATGGCAAGTCCTTGACAGAACTGCAAAAATTCAGCCACAGTGCCATGGATATAGCATTAGGTCGTGGCGGAGACCAGACAGTAGTAAAGGACAATGAGAAGCTCTCCTTCTATGGAGGTAAGACAAAAGCGGTAGAAAAGCGTACAAAGGTTAAAGCTAGAGTTATGGCGTATGCATTAAGACAGCTAATAGAGCAGTCAGATAACGTTATAATACTGGGTCATGAAATGCCGGATTTGGACTGTTTAGGTTCTGCCCTTGGAATATATAGATGCTGCACAAATCTAAATAAAGATGTCAGAATAGTATTGAACAAGGTTAATGCAGCTATTGCCAATCTTTGGGGTGAACTAGAGGAAGAGGAAGAATATAATAATGTTTTTATAAATTCCCAAGAGGCTTTGCAGGCTTGTACAAAGAACACTCTTATAGTTGTAGTAGATGTTCATAGACCAGCCTTTACCGAATGCAGGCAGTTGTTGGAAAAAACAGAAAAGATAGTAGTAGTAGACCATCATAGAAGAGGAACAGAATTTATAGATAATGCAGTATTAACATATATAGAGCCCTATGCTTCTTCAACAAGTGAGCTTGTGACAGAGATGCTTCAATATATGTTTGAAAAAGCTAAAATAAAACAAATTGAAGCGGAAGCACTGCTGGCAGGGATATTTATAGATACTAAGAATTTCTCCTTCCAAACAGGAGTGAGAACCTTTGAGGCAGCTTCCTTTTTAAGAAGGGTAGGTGCTGATACTACACTTACCAGACAGCTGTTCCAGGACGATATGGAAACCTTTCTGACTCGTGCGGACGTGGTTAAAAAGGCAAGCCTGTTTAAGAACAACATAGCAATTTCTACAATACCTCAGACTGCTAAATATCCAGCACTTGTTGCGGCACAAGCTGCAGATGAACTGCTGAATATAAAAGGAATAAATGCATCCTTTGTACTATCAGAGGTAAATGGTGATATATTCATAAGCGGAAGATCCCTAGGGGATATCAATGTACAGGTGGTATTAGAAAAGCTGGGGGGTGGAGGACACCTTACGGTAGCTGGGGCACAGCTTCCAAATGTATCAATAAACGATGCCATAAATAAAGTAAAAACAGCAATTGACGAATATTTAAAGGAAGGTGAAAGATAAATGAAAGTTATTTTACTTCAAGATGTAAAGGATTTAGGTAAGAAGGATACAATAGCAACTGTCAGTGACGGATATGCAAGGAATTTTCTGTTTCCTAAGAAGTTGGCTGTTGAGGCATCAGAAGGGGCTTTAAAGGGAATAGCTGACAAGAGAAGCTCAGAGGCTAACAAGAAGAATATGGAATTACAGAACGCTAAAGAACTTGCCGATAGATTAAGCAAGGTGGAAGTTAACATAAAAACAAAGTCGGGGGAAAACGGTAAGCTTTTTGGGTCTATAACAAGCAAGGATATAGCAGAGATAATAAAAACGAAGCACAAAATACCAGTTGATAAGAAAAAAATTGTGATGAGCGATGCCATAAAGTCAACAGGAACATACAATATAGAGATAAAGGTATATCCGGAGGTATCGGCAAAGGTAAAGGTTACAGTAGTTGCAGAATAGGAAGGGGTAAAAAAAGTGAGTCAGGATCGCAGCACTATACATTGCAGCAATTTAGCAGTAGACGTATTAGTTGACTACACAAGGCGACTATATCCATCAAACAAAACTAAGAGACTTGACGATACAATTGACGATATACAAAAGATAATGGTGCTTCAGGAGATTATATTTGGTACTTCTGATCCAAGTCCAAGCAGTCTAGATGAAAGCAAATTAGATATAATAGTTGAAAACATCAGAGAGAAGCTCTCTGATATTGCAGCTAGAAAGTATATCGAAGAGGGCATTAAAAAAGAAGTAGTAGATCTTATGCAAAAGAGAGAAAAGGATTATCTTGATGATATTAAGCTTCAAGTATTAAATAAACATACAGGTATAGAGAATGCCACTACTCTGAAGAAATATGCCGAGCTGGAGAAAATGCAGTATGTAAAGCTTTCTAAGTCAATTTTGGACATATTAAGGCCTAAAAAGCAAGAAGAGATTATTGGACAGCAGGATGCGGTAAGCTCATTGATTTCTAAGATAGCTTCACCATTTCCACAGCATGTTATATTATATGGACCTCCCGGTGTGGGCAAGACTACAGCGGCAAGGCTTGCACTTAGCATTGCTAAGTGTAAGGAATTTACACCCTTCAAAGAGAATGCAAGGTTTGTTGAGGTAGATGCTACAACTCTAAGGTGGGATCCCAGAGAGTCTGTAAATCCTTTGCTAGGTTCTGTACATGACCCTATATATCAGGGTGCCAATAAGGAGCTTGCCGAGCTTGGTGTACCAGAGCCAAAGCTTGGGCTTGTTACAGAGGCTCATGGAGGTGTACTTTTCATAGATGAGATAGGTGAGCTGGATGTAATGTTCCAGAACAAGCTTCTAAAGGTTCTAGAGGATAAAAAGGTAAGGTTTGATTCATCATATTATGATGTAAATAATGAGAACGTTCCATTATATATAAAGAAGCTTTTTCTAGAGGGTGCACCGGCAGATTTCATTTTGATTGGTGCCACAACTAGATCTCCAGAGGAAATAAGTCCCGCTCTTAGATCAAGGTGTGCAGATATTTATTTTAACCCACTAGACAGCTGTCATATAACTGAAATTGTAAAAAGCTGTGCAGAAAAACTGGATGTAAACATAAATGATAAAGCTGCTAAGCTTATCAGCAACTATACATATGAAGCCCGAAAAGCGGTGAATATTTTAGCTGATTGCTACAGCGATGCTATATCCCAATATGGGACAAGTACCGGAGTTGAGATTTCAGAGGATATAATTAAAGACGTAGTAAGCAAGGCTAGACTTGTGCCTGTAAACGAGCATAAAAGCAGTGACTGCAGAGAAGTTGGAAAGATATATGGTTTGGGAGTATATGGTTATCTAGGTAGTGTAATGGAGCTGGAAGCAGTTTGTTTTGAAAAAAAGACAGAAGAGGGTAGCATTAGATTTAATGAAACTGCCGGCAGTATGACTAAGGATTCTATTTTTAATGCTTTGTCTGTAATAAGAAAGCTGACGGAAAAAAATATAGATTTCTATGATATTCATGTGAACTGTTTAGGCGGGGGTAAGGTGGATGGTCCTTCCGCAGGAGTGGCTATTACCTGTCTTATATATTCAGCACTTATGGATAAGCCTGCCAGGATGGATACTTGTATTACCGGGGAAATATCCATAAGAGGCAATATAAAAGCTGTAGGAGGAGTAAGGGAAAAAATTCATGCAGCCAAGAGACATGGCTTTAAGCATGTGATTATACCGCAGGAGAACGCTGAAGAGACAACAAATATAAATGGTATAAACATAATTACCGCAGGCAATATTCAAGAGGTAATAAAGTTTATCTTTGAATAAAACACATGGCTGTGGATCTTAGGAGTGAGAAACATGATAGAAGGCATACAAAAGATACCGCCAAATAGCCTGGAGGCTGAACAGTCCGTCCTAGGTGCAATGCTTTTGGACAAGGAGGCTATATCTGTAGCAACGGAATTTGTTTCCAGAGAGGACTTCTATAGGGAAGCACATAAGGAGATATTCGAGGCGGTGGTTGAGCTTTTTGACAAGGGGCAGCCTGTTGACTTGATAACCTTGCCTGAGAAGTTAAAAGTAAGAAATACCTTAGAAGCGGTTGGCGGCATAACCTACTTGACAAATCTTATGAATATTGTGCCTAGCACTCACAATGTGGGTAACTATGCAAAAATTATTGAAGAAAAATCTCTGTTAAGAAAGCTTATAAAGGCTTCTAATGAGATAATGAGCAAGAGCTATGAAGGTCCGGGGGATATATCGGCAGTAATAGAAGGAGCCGAAAAGGCTATTTTTGATATTTCTCTAAACAGGTCGAATCAAGGCTTTGTACACATAAAGAATATATTAAACAGTAACTTTGATAAAATTGAAGAGCTGTATTTAAATAAAGGGAAGATAACAGGAGTATCCACCGGCTTCACTGATTTAGATGAAATCCTATCAGGACTTCAGAAATCAGATTTAGTGCTGGTGGCAGCGAGACCTTCCATGGGCAAAACCTCCTTTATATTAAATATGGTACAACAGTCAGGTATAAGAGATAAGGTGCCAACAGCAATATTTAGTCTTGAGATGTCTAAGGAGCAGTTAACTCAAAGAATAATATGTGCGGAGGCTCTCATAGACTCCCATAGACTGAGAATTGGAGATATTTCAGAGGATGAATGGGTAAAGCTTGCCAGAACTATGGGACCTTTATCAGAAGCACCTATATATATTGATGATACGCCATCAATAGCAATGTCTGAAATGAGAGCAAAATGCAGAAAGCTAAAAATAGAGCATAATCTGGGGCTAGTATTGATAGACTACCTTCAGCTTATGTCAGGCAACGGAAAGTATGACAGCAGACAACAAGAAATCTCAGACATATCAAGAGCCTTAAAGGGCATGGCTAAGGAATTGGGAGTTCCTGTGGTAGCATGTGCACAGCTATCTCGTGCACCTGAGCTTAGAGCAGATCACAGACCTATAATGTCCGATCTTAGAGAGTCAGGAGCTATAGAGCAGGACGCAGACGTTATAATGTTCCTTTACCGTGATGAATATTATCATGCAGACACAGAGAAGAAAAATATCGCAGAAATAATCATATCAAAGCAAAGAAACGGCCCGACAGGCACAATAGAGCTAGTATGGCTAGGACAGTTCACTAAGTTTGCAAATAAAGAAAGAACTTATGCATAACCAAAGGAGGACAGTGCGTCCTCCTTTTAAAATTTTATACCCAAATATAAAGCAGAAGCCATATTCATTCATGCTTTATTCCTCTTAAAAAACTAGGTTTATCATAAATAAAAAAATATCATCTTATGTAAAGTTAACCTTACTATGAATACACAATAGAATCCGTAAAATGCAAAGCATACTTTGCATTTTAAGTTATATAATTTAAAATTTTTACAAAAACTTTACAAGCCGCTTGTGGATAACTCACAGATATGTGAATAGTTTTTGTTGATAAGTAGACATAATGAAAAGAATATCATTAAAAAACACATTTCGACACGTTGAAATGATTGTTTTTCACACTAGTTACCGAACATATGTGCATATCTCTGTGGATAATGTGGATAATGTGGATTTTATTTATGTAATCAAAGAAATATTAATTTCTATCAAGTTTAGCAAAAAAAATATTACATATAATAGGTGTATAAATAATATCAATGTGAAACTTAATATCAAATTACATATAATAATTCGGAATATATCGAATTATTATATGTAATTTGATATTATAATTCGATGTTTTGTTGACTATTAAAAAGTATTCTGATAATATTATTTAGGGATAAATATATCAAATATAAATAAAGCAGGGTGATATATATGACAAAGCCTTTTAAAAATCACTATGATGCAATTATAATTGGAGCTGGTCCTGCGGGTATTTTTACTGCATTGGAGTTGACGAAGCAAAACAATAAACTAGAAATTTTAATAGTAGACAAAGGCAGGTCAATTATCAACAGAACTTGTCCAGCAAGAACCTTGGACAGATGTATAAACTGCGAACCTTGCGGTATAACCTTTGGATGGGCAGGAGCAGGTGCATTCAGCGATGGAAAGCTATCCTTGAGTCCGGAGGTTGGAGGAAATATTACTGATTATATGAGTGAAAGTGAAGCTCAGAAGCTTATAAATTATGCAGATACAATATATTTAAGCTTTGGAGCACAGCAGGAGGTACACGGTTTAAATAGTAAGGTAGTAGATGATATTAAATACGAGGCCTCCAAGCATAACATTAGGCTTATACCATGCCCAGTAAGACACCTAGGTACAGAAAAAGCTTTCTTTGTGTTAGAGGGGATGTATAAACAGTTAATAGAAAAGACAAATACAGAGTTTTCAGAGCTTACTTCAGCAACAGAGATAATAGTGGAAGATAATAAAGCAGTAGGAGTAAAGCTTGTAAAGAATAAAGAAAGCTATGAGGTGACAGCAGATTATATTATTGCGGCACCTGGCAGAGGTGGAGCACAGTGGCTGTCAGATCAGGCAAGGAAGCTCAAAATACCAAATACAAACAATGCAGTTGATATTGGGGTAAGGGTTGAGGTTCCAAACAGTGTTATGGATCATTTGACAAAGGAGCTTTATGAAGCAAAGCTTATATATTATTCTGATACCTTTGACAATAAGGTTAGAACCTTCTGCATGAATCCAGGGGGTGTTGTCTCACAGGAGAGCTATGACGGTGGCATCACAATGGTAAATGGTCACAGCTATGCTGATAATAATTTAAAAACAGAAAACACAAACTTTGCACTGCTAGTATCTACAAGGTTTACAGAGCCTTTCAATGAACCTATAGAATACGGAAAATACATAGGAAGACTGGCAAACATGCTTACGGGCGGTGGCATAATGGTACAGAGATTGGGGGATTTGTTGCAGGGAAGACGTACAGACAAGGATAGGCTTAAAAAGTCTTCAACGGTGCCTACATTAAAGAATGCAGTACCCGGAGACTTAAGCTATGTTTTACCAAACAGATACCTTACATCAATTATAGAGGCTATTAGAGCCTTTGATAAAATAGCTCCCGGAATGTATTCAAAGAATACATTGCTTTATGGTGTAGAGTGTAAATTCTACTCCAGCAAGATTCAGGTAAATAATAACTTTGAAACAAATATTGATAACCTTTATGCAATAGGAGATGGTGCAGGTATTACTAGAGGTCTTATGCAGGCTTCTGTTACAGGGGTTGTAGTTGCCAGAGATATAGTTTCAAAGTTTAAATAAATTGAAAGAGGTGTTCGCTATGTCATCATTAGTTATAGTTGGAGCTCAATGGGGCGACGAAGGAAAAGGAAAGATTACGGATTATTTGGCTTCAAAATCCGATGTAGTAGTAAGATATCAAGGAGGAAACAACGCAGGACATACTGTAGAAGTAGGAAGCGAGAAATATAAGTTAAACCTGATACCTTCAGGAATACTTCATGCAGATAAGCTTTGTATTATAGGAAACGGAGTAGTGCTTGATCCTGAAGCCTTTTTAAATGAAGTAAAGATGCTACAGAACAGAGGAATTTCTACAGCAAATTTAAGGATAAGTGATAGAACACATATTATTTTTCCATATCATAAGAAAATCGACGAGCTGTCAGAGCTGCAAAGAGGCTGCAACGATATAGGTACCACCCAAAAGGGTATAGGTCCTGCCTATATGGATAAAACAGAGAGAATAGGCATAAGGGTATGCGATTTAATGAAAAAGGATGTTTTTGCTGAGAAGCTGAGATCAAACCTAGAGATAAAGAATAAATATCTTAAAGAGATTCTTGGTTTTGAAGGCTATTCCTATGAGGAGATGCTTGACAGATATCTTGATTATGCAAAACAAATAAAGCCTTATGTTGCAGATACATCTGTACTTGTATATGATTCAATTAAGGCGGATAAGAAAGTATTATTTGAAGGAGCTCAAGGTACCTTACTGGATGTGGATTTTGGAACCTATCCATATGTAACCTCATCTCATCCTATATCTGGAGGAGTAAGCACAGGAGTAGGCGTGGGTCCTAATATGATAAACCAGGTAGTGGGAGTTGTCAAAGCATATACTACAAGAGTAGGAAAGGGTCCATTCCCGACAGAGCTTAATGATTCAATTGGAGATTTAATTAGAGAAAAGGGCTTTGAATTTGGTACTGTAACAGGCAGACCAAGAAGATGTGGTTGGTTTGATTCTGTTATTGTAAGATTTGCTACTAGAATAAATGGCTTAACAGGTATCGCACTTACAAAGATAGATACTTTAGCTGATATGCCAATTGTTAAAATATGCACAGGGTATAAGCTTAATGGAGAAATAATAAGGGAGTTTCCAGCTAGTATAGAGGATTTGGCTGGTTGTGAACCAGTATATGAAGAGTTTGAAGGCTGGGAAGATATCAGCAATGTCACAGAGTATAATAAGCTGCCAATTAATGCAATTAGATATATTGAGAGAATAGAAGAACTCTGTGGTGCGAAGGTATCTATAATATCAGTAGGCCCAAGAAGAGATCAAACAATTGTATTAGATGAGTTTTAATACCAGAGATTAACATAAAAGAGTTATATTTATCTGTTGACAATTGGTGGTTTGCAAAGTATAATGTATAATTGTGATGCAAATTATGCACCGCAAATCACCATTTATGGCCCATTGGTCAAGCGGTTAAGACACCGCCCTTTCACGGCGGCTACAGGGGTTCGAATCCCCTATGGGTCACCATTTATGGGAGCATAGCTCAGCTGGGAGAGCACCTGCCTTACAAGCAGGGGGT
>JBAVGO010000015.1:0-13088 GCA_049684915.1 Lutisporaceae bacterium
AGCTTGCCCTGTACATCTTCCGGCATTTTATAAAGCTTGCCTTGAAGCTCTTCCTTTACCATATCGTACAAGGACTTACCAAACATATTTGAACTCCAAATCTTTTCTGGGTCGCTCTCAAACTCATTCATGAAATAAGTCACAAACTCTTCACTTTGCTTTTCAGTTCCTATGATTGGAGAAATCTCAGTCTCTATGTCAGCTCGAATAATGTGTAGAGAGGGTGCACTGGCTCGCAATTTTACACCAAAATTATTACCTTGCTTTGTTATTTCTGGTTCTTCTAATCTAATTTCCTCAACAGATGGAGCTACCATACCATATCCAAATTCCTTAACATCCTTCAAAGCGTCTTTAACCTTGTCATATTCACGCTTTGCTTGTGACAAATCCTTTACTAAATTGACAAGCTGATAGTCTCCCTCAAGGCTATAGCCTGATACCTCGCCTAGTACCTTGTAAAACAAGCCCGGCTTCAAATCAAGTTTAACGTTTACAACCCCTTCTCCTAGGCGCATATCATTAATACCTGCGTTTTCTAGATTCTCTATTTCTTTAATATTTGCTACAGTTACATCTATATCTCTTAGCCTATATACATCGCTTATATTATTTCTAATACCCTTTACCATATCTGTCTTGAGCCAGTGTTCCATCTCTAGTGAATCAAACCATCTTGGTAGATGGAAGTTGATTTCTCTTACAGGAAATTCAAATAACACACTTTCTAGTATTACATCCAAATCTTCCAATCCC
Source organism: Lutisporaceae bacterium (assembly GCA_049684915.1). GTDB lineage: Bacteria > Bacillota > Clostridia > Lutisporales > Lutisporaceae > GWB2-37-7. Next base: position 757 of record JBAVGO010000015.1, read on the forward strand.
ATTCTTTGACAATCTACTATAACTACAGGTGTACTGTATTTTGTCTCTAAAGCTTCGCGAAGCTCTATTGTCTCTTGTGCTGTTGGTTTTGATGAGTTTAATATTATTATAAAAGGCTTCTCTAATTCCTTTAGTTCTCTTACTACTCGCTCTTCTGCTTCTATGTAGCTTCTTCTTGGCAGTTCTGTTATCGAACCATCTGTTGTTACTACAAGACCAATTGTTGAATGATCTGATATAACCTTTCTAGTGCCTATTTCTGCAGCTTCTTCAAATGGTATTTGGTTCTCAAACCATGGAGTGCTAACCAATCTTGCTGAGTTATTTTCAAGATGTCCAAGAGCTCCATCAATAAGATATCCAACACAGTCAATAAGTCTTACCTTAAACCTTGCGTTTTCTCTTAATGTAAGCTCAACAGCCTCGTTAGGTACAAACTTTGGCTCTGTTGTCATTATTGTCTTACCGTTTGCACTTTGCGGAAGTTCATCCTTAGTTCTCTCACGCTTAAACTCATTGTCTATATTGGGGATAACTAGTAATTCCATAAATCTTTTGATAAAGGTTGATTTGCCGGTTCTAACGGGTCCTACAACCCCTATGTAAATGCTACCGTCAGTTCTCTCTGCTATATCTCGATATACATCGAATCCTTCCACTTACCTTACCTCCTTAAATATATACTTCCACTGCTTTTGCTATTGATAAATTTTTTTCGTAACATATATAGCAGTATATATATATGTAGGCAAATGGAGATTATTACAAAAAAAAGCAGACACAAAGGTCTGCCTATATATTACCACTCCATATTACTTATCTCTGCAAGATCTTCTGTCTCGTGGGTTTTAGCTCTCATCATAAGGTTTATTACAGAATTCTTCACATCCGCTTTATTATAAAGAACATTGTATATTTCCTGGGTAATCGGCATATCAACACCCATCTTACAAGCTAGCTCATATGCTGATTTTGTAGTTTTTACCCCTTCTACCACCATATTGGTAGCTCCAAGCACCTCTTCTAAGGACTTGCCTTCACCAATAGCAATTCCGGCTCTTCTATTTCTACTATGCATACTGGTACAGGTCACTATAAGATCGCCTATACCAGATAGTCCAGCAAAGGTTATCTCATGAGCACCCATGCTTCCTCCTAGTCTAGAAATCTCAACAATTCCTCGGGTCATAATAGCAGCCTTAGTATTATCACCAAAGCCTAAGCCGTCATTTATCCCTGCTCCAATAGCTATTATATTCTTTAGTGCTCCACCAAGCTCAACCCCTATCATATCAGGGTTGGTGTATACTCTGAACTTCGGAGTCATAAAAACATCCTGTATGTACTCTGCAATTTTTCTTTCCCTTGCAGACGATACTATAGTTGTAGGAATGTCTCTTGCAACCTCCTCTGCATGGCATGGACCAGATAATACAACAACCTTATTGCTCGGCAGTGTTTCCTCAATTACCTGAGACATTCTCATAAGAGATTCGTTCTCTATACCCTTTGCTAAATTTACTATAATCTGTTCTTTGTTTGTATAAGGCTTCATGCCTTGAACTACTTCTCTAACTGCATGAGAAGGAGCAGCTATCACCAGTATATCACTTCTTTTGCAGCAATACTCTAAATCACTTGATATGTCAATATTGCTGGGAAGCACTACCCCAGGCAAATATGCTATATTCTCTTTTGTTTCCTTTATTGAATCGCAAAGCTCTTTTCTTCTTACCCACTGCACTACATTGCAGCCCTTCTTTGCAAGCAGTATTGCTATAGCAGTACCCCAGCTTCCTGCACCTATAATTGAAATATTATACATTGATATCCTCCTACTCTGGTATCGACTTTTGTCCAAGCTTTAGTTCTGTGCCTTTAAAAAGTCTTACTATATTTGCTCTGTGCCTATATATTGCAATCATTGCAATTAGAAAGCTATAAGCTATATACTCTACCGGTTGCTTAAAAGCAATCATAAAAACAGGAAATATAATCATCCCAGTTATAGAAGCCAATGAAACATATTTTGTAGTAATAAGTATAATCACTCCCATTATAATAACGATAAGTACAATCAAAGGATTTATTGCTAGCATAGAGCCAATGGTTGCCGCTACACCCTTTCCACCCTTAAACTTAAGAAGTATAGGCCAATTGTGACCTATAACCACAAAAAGTCCAGCCAAAACAGCTCCATAATCCCCTGCCAAGTATCTTCCCAGTATAACTGCAACCGCACCCTTAAGTGCATCTCCTGCAAAGGTTATCGCTGCTGCCTTTATACCTAGGACTCTAAGTACATTGGTAGCACCGGCGTTCCCACTTCCATGCTTTCTAATATCAATCTTCGCTGCACGCTTTGCAACAATATAAGAGGTTGCAATATTGCCTAAAAAATAAGCAATAATACACACAATAACATAATTTAATATCAATTTAAAATCCATTGGAATCCCCCTATTCTCTTTGTCTAAGTAAAAATCTAATAGGTGTTCCTTCAAAACCGAAGGATTTCCTCAGCTGATTCTCCAGATATCTCTCATAGGAGAAATGCATTATACTAGGATCATTTACAAATAACGCAAATGTAGGCGGTTTAACTGCCACCTGAGTTAAATATAGTATTTTTAACCTTCTGCCACCAGAAATTGGAGGTTGGTTCATAAGTACAGCTTCGTTAATAACGTCATTTACCATACCTGTTGAAATTCTCATAGCATTCTGGTTAGATACATATTTGACAAGCTCTAGTATCTTTATTACTCTTTGTCCTGTTAAGGCTGATATAAATATGGTAGGAGCATAAGCCATAAAAGGTAATTCTCTTCTTATATCCTCAATAAACCTGTTCATTGTCTTATCATTTTTTTCTATTAAATCCCACTTATTTACTACAATAATAGCTCCTTTGCCTTGCTCGTTTACATAGCCAGCTATTTTTGTATCTTGCTCCGTTACTCCTTCTACAGCATCAATTAAAATTAGACAGACGTCTGATCTTTCTATGGCTGTTAAGGCTCTAACTACGCTGTATCTTTCTATGTTTTCAAATATCTTTTTCTTTTTTCTAAGACCAGCAGTATCTATAAACACATATTTGTCTTCTCCCACCTCAAATGGAGTATCTATAGCGTCCCTGGTGGTACCTGCAATATCACTTACTATTACTCTTTCCTCACCTATTATCTTATTCACAAGTGAAGATTTCCCTACATTAGGCTTTCCAACTACTGCTACCTTTATTGTTAACTCATCATAATCTTCCTCGTCTCCCTCAGGGAAGCCCTTTATTATTTCATCAAGCATATCTCCTAAGCCTAAAGCTTGAGCAGCCGATATTCCTATCGGTTCTCCTAAACCTAGGTTATAGAACTCATATACATTATCCTTATACTTAGGTGCATCGATTTTGTTTACTACTAAAACAACTACCTTTTTGGATTTGCGAAGCATATTTGCTACTTCTTGATCTGCAGGAGTCACACCCTCTTGACCATCTACCAGAAAGACTATAACATCAGCCATTTCAATCGCTATTTCTGCTTGCCTTCTCATCTGAATTAATATTATATCCTCACTATAGGGCTCAATACCGCCGGTATCAATAATTGTAAACTTATTTTCCAACCATTCTACCTCTGTGTAGATTCTATCTCTTGTTACACCCGGTGTGTCTTCAACAATAGATATTCTCTTGCCTGCAATTTTATTAAACAATGTTGACTTGCCTACATTAGGTCTTCCAACTATTGCCGCTACTGGCCTTGCCATTTTAAAACCTCCAGTTCACTTCATTATGTATAATTGTTATTTAAGTACATTCAGTATATTTTCCACTAGATCGCTTCCATCTTGCTTACACGCTTGCATCCTCACAGCCAACTGCTTTTCTATGTCTAATATAGTTATATCATCTAGGAAAATCTCTTCTCCGTGACGCAGCATGCTATCAGGTATAAACAATATATTTTCTGCTCCCGGCAGAACTTTATCCTTCATCTGTGCGATTAAATCCTGCCCCGTTATGAGACCTGATACCTTCACACTGTGGCCGAAGAAATCGTTTTTAATTTCTGTCACCTCAATATCAAGCCCGTATATTTTGTCCTTTATGCTTTCCACTGCCTGCTGTAAAGTATGATAAGCATAACTACCAGTGACTATATGCAGCTTCTTATTTTGTGTATTATAGCTTTGTTTATCAATTAACTTTAATGAATTCTTTATTTCATCTCTAAAAAGAGTGACCAAGCCTACTCCATTATCCAGTTGTTTGAAATCCTCATAGCTGTCATACTCCGGCAAAGACATCTTCGCTATCAAATAAAACTCATCAGATAAAAAGCCAAATCTAGTGTCCAGCTTCCCTAGAAACTCCTTTTGAAGTGTCTCCACCTGATTTATTGTCTCTTCTGCTTTTTCCCTAGTGAATTCCTTGAGCTCATATAAGCCTTCTCTGTATTTTGTCAAGCCTAAAGGCACAATGGCTGTTGTGCTTAGTAATGGATACATTTCTGACAGCTCCCTTAAGGTTCTCTCAAGCTCAGCTCCATCATTTATGCCAGGACATAATACTATTTGTGCTTTTACTTCTATGCCATTTTCTGTAAGCCTCTTCAAATAGTCCATAATTTTTACTGCGTTTTTGTTGTTTAGCATTTCCTTACGAAGCTCTGGATTTGTCGTATGTACAGATACATTAATCGGGCTTATTCTGTATCTTATTATCTTGTTTAACTCTTCCTGTTTCATGTTTGTAAGAGTGATAAAGTTTCCCATTAGAAAGGAAAGTCTAGTATCATCATCTTTGAAATACAGGGTTTCTCTCATACCCTTTGGCATTTGATCTATAAAGCAGAAAATGCACTTGTTGTGGCAGGACTTAGGATTATCAATTATACCGTCAAATACCATTCCAAGGTCATCATCATACTCCTTCTCTATTTCAAACTCCCATATCTCACCATCGGGCTTCTTTATTTCAAGCTCCAAATACTCATCAGTTATAAGATATTTATATTCTATTATATCCAATACACCAGCACCATTTATAGTTAGAAGCTTATCGCCTTTCTCTATTCCTAGCTCTTCTGCTATACTACCAGGAAGCACATTCTTAATATGTACTTCATTTATCTTCAAAGCTACTTCCTCCCTTTTACTGTAATACCAAATACTAAAGCACATTATATTATATCACATTTATGACTTGGTCATAAATGTTTTTATATTTATTATACTATTGTATATTAAATGCAGAAAATTAATTCATATGAATATGTTTAGTGTAAAACATATAGTTGATTAATAACTTGAAATTGCTTATATTTAATATTATAAATACTTTAAGAGGTGTGTATATGAAGGTTTTATTTACCTATAATTATGGTCAAGAAAAAATGAAGGCTGTTTCTGAATTGGGATATGAGCTTATATATGTAAATGAAAAAGAAATATCAAATTCTGTTGAAATTTCTGATATTGACGTACTTGTCTGTTACAATCCTTTTGAGAAGCTTGATATTTCTTTGCTTAAACAATTGAAATGGATTCAGCTTTCCAGTATTGGCATAGATCAAGTTCCCAAACAGAGGGTAAGAGAACAAGATATAATTTTGACTAACAACAGATCCGGCTATTCAATTCCAATGGGAGAATGGATAGTAATGAAAATACTAGAGCTGCTTAAAAATAGCAAGGATTTTTATCGCAAGCAAAGTGAAAGAAAATGGCAGATAGATACATCAATACTTGAGCTTTACAACAAAACCGTCTGCTTTATAGGTACAGGAAGTATAGCTTCAGAAGCCGCCAAAAGACTTCAAGGCTTCGATACAAATATAATAGGTATAAATACTTCTGGAAAAAACGTAGAGTATTTCAATACATGCTATCCAATGTCTAAGCTTAATCATGCAATATCACAATCAGATATAATAGTTGTTTCTATACCTTATACAAAAGAGACCCATCATTTGATAAATGAGAATAATCTCAGCTTATTTAAGAATGGAGCTAGCCTCATAAACATTTCTAGAGGCAGCGTTATTGATGAATCAGCTCTGGCAGAAGCCCTCAAGAAAGGTAATCTCCGTGGAGCAGCCCTTGACGTATTTGAAGAAGAACCCCTAAGCAAGGATAGTCCTCTATGGGAACTAGATAATGTAATAATTACACCCCATAATTCTTGGTTATCCGAAATGAGAAATGAAAGAAGATATAGTATTATATATCAAAATCTAAAAAGCTTTATTAATAAGGAAAAACTAAAGAATGTTGTGGATATAGATAAAGGTTATTAGTGTATGGTGCTGTTATTCCGAGTATGTTTCTTCCATTTCGCCCTCTATGCCCTTTTCAATTACATGTGAGATTAGCTATTTCGTACTCATTTTACTGTTAGAGAGAAGCTCTAAAAAAAGCGACCTTTTGAGGTCGCTTTTTTATATAAGTCTTACATTATTTCCTTCTTTTTAAACATATATTGTAAAATTGTTATATGTCATTTTTAATTTGCAACTGCTGTACTGGAGCTTATTTTTGTACTAAAGCTTAAAGCAAAAGCAAAAAGAACCGACCCCAATGCTTCGCTTTCTTTCGAGGTTCAGACACACTTGTTGATGTGCATAAATATACTACGGTGTTTATAATCAAGATGTGCTAGGAACTTCATGTTTACAAGTATTCCTATAAATTCTCCACAGAGGACTAAGTAATTGAAAGTTAATAATAATCCAAATAATGTCGAAAAATACACTAAAGCTATTGCAATTTTAAAATATTATATTATAATTAATAAGTAGGACTTACATTACAAAACACATCTAAGTTAAGGAAATAGTCAATAATTGCATTATTATATAACTGCGTAATTTATACTGATTTATATAAAGCCTGAATATGTAAAATGAAGTTACTTTCAATACTTCTAAACATTGCAAAAACTTTCTTAGTCTGAACCTATATCTAAAGTTCAGACTACTATGAGAAAAACAGATTGAGTCTATTTTACGAAGTACTTATGCAGTGATTTGCATAAAAATGAATTGCTGCTAAGAATATAAAAATTTAAGGGGGATTCAAATGAATAAGAAAATTTTTAGTGTAGCTGTGTCAGTAGTATTAATGTTCAGCCTAGTGTTAGGTTTAACAGGTAATACTCTAACAGCAAGTGCAGACAAACCAAATGCCGAACTATCCAACATCTCATACGCTAAGGGACCTTTTGATTTATCAATAGCAAGACTTGATAAAATTGAAGAAATGCTAAGGAAATCTGGAAAGATTTCAAAAGATGCTTCTAAGGAAGACGCAGACAAAATAGTAAAGGAATTCTTAAAAAGCAAGTTAAACAATATGCCTAAGCAAAAAGGTGAGCTAGACGAAGAAAAGGCAAAAGTAGATGAAATTATAGAGGCAGCAATTGACGAACTTAGTAATACCACACTTATTAGCGAAACTTATACTGGCACTGTAAAAACTGATAAAATATTATCAATACTTATGGAATTCACAGATTATCCACACAATAGCATTCTACCAGCAGAAACAGATTTATATTATACAGACTATCCAGCTATCCATTTCCAAGATATGTTATTTGGTGCTGCTGGCTATGTTGGACCAAGTGGTCAAAATTTAATCTCAATGAGACAGTACTATGAGCAACAATCAGGCGGAAGTTATACAGTAATGGGACAAATTAGCGGATGGTATCCTGCTCTACAAACTGCAGCTTACTATGGTGCTAATGATTCAACCGGAAATGATGTTAATCCTAGAGCATTGGTTGTAGAAGCATTAGCTAAGGTTGCTCAAGATCCAAATATTAATCTTGCAGATTATGACGTAACAGATGCAAATGATTTAGATGGTGACGGAAACTACAATGAACCAGACGGAATCATTGACCATTTGATGATATTCCATGCAGGTGTTGGTGAAGAAGCCGGTGGTGGAGCACTTGGAGAAGATGCTATATGGTCACATAGCTGGAGTCTTGCAACTGTTACACAAATACCTGGAACTACTTACTCAGCATATGATTATACAATACAACCAGAAGACGGAGCAGCAGGTGTTTGTGCTCACGAATATGGACATGATATTGGTTTACCAGATGAGTATGATACACAATACACAGGATCAGGTGAACCTGTAGGATTCTGGTCAATTATGTCATCAGGAAGCTGGGGAGGTCTTTTAGCTGGTACTGAACCAACTGGCTTTAGCCCATATTGCAAAGAATATTTCCAAGCAAGATATGGCGGCAACTGGCTTACAGGTGCTGTAGCAAATTTAGAAACTGATCTTACTGGTACATACAAAACTTACATACTAGATCAAGCTAGTTCAAAGGGAACAAATAATGACTATGTAAGAATCAATCTACCAAAGAAGGAAACTATTATAAATACTCCTTATGATGGTCAATATGAATATTACAGCACTAAGGGAGATAACATTAATACAGCAATGACTCTATCTGGCATCGCTGTAAGCGGCAGAAGACCACAGCTTACTTTTAGTACATGGTATGATATTGAAAAGGATTGGGACTATGCATATGTACAAGTAAGAAAAGTTGGAACAACAACTTGGACAAATCTATCAGGTAATATAACTACAACTACAAATCCAAATCTACAGAACTTAGGATATGGTATTACTGGAACAACTAACGGATGGACAGATGCAAAATTTGATCTAAGCAGTTATTCTGGTAGCAGCATAGATATCAGATATAATTATGTAACTGATCCAGCTGTTGCAGGATTAGGTTTCTTTGTTGAAAACATTAAAGTAGTAGATGGCAGAACTACTCTATATACAGATAATGCAGATGCTTCAAAAGCAACTCTTGACGGCTTTGAAATATCAACTGGAAAAGCATATACAAACCAATACTATCTATTAGAGTGGAGAACACACACTGGTGTTGATTTGAGCTTAGCTCATATAATGAGAGGTTCAAGCATAATGAAGTACGAACCAGGCTTGGTTGTATGGTATGTAGATGATTCATTTACTGACAACTGGGTGGGACTACATCCAGGAGAAGGTTTTGTTGGAGTAGTTGATGCAGACCAAAATGTTTTAGTATGGAGTAGTAACACCGTAGCAAGTGCTGGATATCAAATACACGATGCAACATTTAAGATGACTCCTTCGGAGCCAATGTTCTTAGATTTAACAGACACAACTGTTAATGCTACTTTAACAGACAATATAACTACTGCAATCCCTATGTTCAATGATTCATACACATACATTACTACTGAAATTCCAGATGCTGGTAAGATTCTTCCAACTTTTGGTTTAAAGATTAATGTAACAGCTCAATCAAGTGATATGAGTACTGCAACAGTTACAGTAGGAACAGTTCTTCCTTAAACAAAACAAGACAGAATAAATAGTAATAGAAATCCCGCTGGCTTAAAGCTAGCGGGATTTCTAATTAGTCTAAAAATACAAGTTTCCTAATCATTCAAATTTAAATGTTCACCTGTTACAGCATAAATTATCTTCTCACAGATATTTGTTACATAATCTCCTATACGTTCAAGAGACTTGCTTATTAATATGAAATTAGTTGCTTGGTTGATTTTTCTGGGGTCTTCCATCATCAGAAGCAGCAGCTCACGGAAAATCTGTTTATGCAAAGCATCAACCTCATCATCTATCATAGCTACTTCCTTTGCTTTTTCTGCGTCCTGCTTAACATAAGCATCTATGCTCTCTTTAATCATTCTAGTTGTAATTTCACCCATTCGCGGAATGTCTATTAAAGCCTTAATATATATTTCATCAGCAAGTTTTACAGTTATTTTTGATATATCAACTGCATGATCTGCTATTCTTTCCAAATCAGTAATGATTTTCATAGCAGTAGCTATAAACCTTAAATCCTTTGCCATAGGAGCTTGAAGTGCTATTAGCTTAAGGCACTTTTCTTCTATTGCGTATTCCATATCGTCTATTACATCATCACCATCAATTACAGATTGAGCGAGGGTTGAATCTTGATTTTTCAATGCATAAACCGAATTGTTAAGAGCCTCCTCTACAATTGTACACATCTTTAGCATTAATAAATGCAATTCTTGTAGTTCTTTTTCAAAATAATTTCTAGTCATGTTCTACCTCCTCTTAACCGAATCTTCCTGTAATATAGTCTTCTGTTCTCTTGTCTCTTGGTTTATAGAATATATTTTCTGTTTTATCCGCTTCCACCACTTCTCCAGTTAGGAAGAACGCTGTATAATCTGATATTCTTCCAGCCTGCTGCATGTTATGGGTAACAATTACAACTGTATATTGCTTCTTCAATTCTTCCATCAAATCTTCAATTTTTAAGGTTGAACCTGGGTCAAGTGCTGAGGTTGGTTCGTCCATGAGAAGCACCTCAGGCTCTATTGCCAATACTCGTGCTATACAAAGTCTTTGCTGTTGACCACCTGACAAGCCTAATGCTGATTTATGCAGTCTATCCTTTACCTCTTCCCACAAGGCAGCACCTTTAAGGCTTTTTTCCACAATTTCATTAAGCTTTCTTTTATCTTTTATTCCATGAATCTTAGGGCCATAAGCCACATTTTCAAATACTGACATAGGAAACGGATTTGGCTTTTGAAATACCATCCCTACTCTTTTGCGAAGTTCAATAACGTCATATTTTTTAATATCCAATCCATCCATTGAAATATTCCCATCAATTTTGACACCATCTATTAAGTCATTCATTCTATTAATGGTTCTCAGAAATGTTGATTTACCACAACCCGATGGACCTATCAATGCAGTTACTTTATTTTGCTCAACATCTATATTTACATTTTTTAAAGCATGAAAATCTCCATAATATAGGTTTAAATCACGAGTCTCTATCTTATTACTCATATATATCTTCACCCCCTTATTATCTAACAAACCTCTTTATAAGTCTATTCGCTGCAAAATTAATAACAAATACCGTTATAATAAGCACTGTTGCAGTAGCATACATATTTGACTTAGATAGTCCTTCTGATGCCAATATATAAAGATGTACTGCCATAGTTCTGCCCGGTCTCCATATGCTGTCGGGCAATCCTAAGGAGCTTCCTGCTGTATATATAACTGCGGCTGTCTCACCTACTACTCTACCTACACCTAATATGATTCCTGTAAGTATTCCAGGTATTGCAGCAGGCAACACCACCTTGTATATAGTCTGCCATTTAGTGGCTCCAAGAGCCAAGCTGCCTTCTCTATAGGATCTAGGCACCATTTTTATAGCTTCCTCAGCTGTCCTTATAATTGTAGGCAGTATCATAATGGTAAGAGTCAAACCCCCAGATACAATAGAATATTTAAACTTAAGAAGTACTACAAAGAATACAAAACCAAATAGTCCATATAAGATAGAAGGTATACCTGCTAATGCCTCTGTTCCAAATCTGATTATCCTTATAATAGCTCCTTCCTTTGCATACTCTGTTAAGAATATTGCAGCACTAACTCCAATTGGAACTGCAATTGCAAGAGAAAACAAAGCCAGATACACAGTAGTAATTATTACAGAAAATATTCCACCTTCCTTTCCCATATTCTCAGGCTCTTGAGTCAGGAACTGCAAGCTTAAATGACCGAGACCATTTATCAAAACATGACCTATAATAGCAACAAGTACTATAATTGTTATCAATGCTGACGACCATATTAAACCGAAGAATATTTTCTCTGATATTCTATTCTTCTTAACTGTTACAGAGCTTATACTTGAGCTTTCTCCAAACAATCTTAAGTTCATACTTATTCACCTACCCTTTTAGGTATTAGGTTGGCCACAACATTAAGTATCATAATAAATATGAATAATATCACACCTGTTGCAAATAACGCCTGCTGATGCTCTCCACTTGCATAACCCATTTCTATACCGATATTTCCTGTCAAGGTTCTTATAGGAGACAAAATGCTTTCTGGTATCAAAGTACTATTTCCAGTTATCATGATTATAGCCATGGTTTCTCCAATTGCTCTACCCATTCCTAGTATGATGCCTGCTATAATCCCTGATCTCGCTGCTGGAACTATGACCTTGTAAATTGCTTGCCAATGTGAACCTCCAAGAGCCAAGGATGCTTCCTTATATTCCTTAGGTACTGATCTTATAGCGCTCTCAGAGATGCTTATTATTGTTGGTAGTATCATAATCGCTAGTATTATGCTTCCCGCTAAAACACTGAAGCCTTGATTGTTAAAAGTCATTCTAATAAAAGGAACTATAACAACAAGTCCATATAATCCATATACTACCGAAGGTATGCCTGATAACAGCTCTATAC
>JBAVGO010000016.1:0-5292 GCA_049684915.1 Lutisporaceae bacterium
GACTTGCATGTGTTAGGCACGCCGCCAGCGTTCGTCCTGAGCCAGGATCAAACTCTTAAGTTAAATATGTTATCACATTTCTGTGATTTCAACTAATTGTTTGAACCTACTCAAAAGAATTAATTTACTTGGTTTCGTTACACTGTTTAGTTTTCAAGGACCATATACGCGACATTACTTGTAATGTTCGCGATTGCGACGTCTAACGCCGACTTTTACTATTATATAAAATCTACTGCACTTTGTCAACATGATTTTAAATAATTTTTTAAACTGTTTTTTCCATACTATCATAATATATAAATACTATTGCCTTATACTTATCTATATATTATCTGTTTTGCTCCCAGCTTAGCCAGGAATCTTATCTTATCATATTTTATAGCATCTTGTCTACAGTAAAATTATTCCAACATCACTTATCTTAAATATTAATAGTAGATATTGCTGTTCTCTTCAATAGGTAATATTACAAAACCATTATCCTTAAGATATTTTATTATTGCTGGCAGTGCCTTTACAGTCTCCATATGAGTACTACTGTCATGCATTATTATCACAGCACTTTTTTTGTTTTTCACTTGATTTATAACACTGTCGATAATTTCATCACTAGTTATACTTATTGATTTGCTGTCCATGCTGTCTATGTTCCATAGTATTGTTCTATAAGGATTTAGAACAGACTTAAATGTGTCACTCCTTATATATGTGCCACCATAAGGAGGTCGAAACAGCTTAGTTGTGATTCCTACCGCATTGTAAATAGCTGCATTAGTCTTATCAATTTCATTTTTTAGTCCCGCTGCACTACTGTATATGTTTTCTTTTTTGTGCGTATAAGTGTGATTACCTATAGAATGACCTTCAGCTATCACTTTTTTAAGCAAATCTTTGTTTTTATCTATAGTTTTTCCTAGTATAAAGAACGTAGCTTTTATATCATTTTTCTTGAGTATATCCAGTACCAAAGGTGTTATCCTTTTGTCTAAACCATCGTCAAAGGTTAAATAGGCTACTCTTGGATATTTCGAGCTTGAAGAATCTCCTTTCCCCATCTGTAAATTTAATTCGGAGTCTAAAAGCTTTCCTGCTGGTACGGCACTATTAATGGTTTTTATTCTAATACATTTAACGTCATCCATTACTTCCACTTGCCAACCAAATATATCTACTGCTGATATTAAAGGAATATATATGTTATTGTTTTTTATTATTATCGGCACATCCAGCTTTATACTCGGACTGCCATCTATTTCAATATTTATCCCGTTAATTATTTTAAAAGTCTTTTCTTTTGATACTAAATTAATAGTTTTTGATGCCTCATCCTCTTTTACAGTCAGATTTAAGCTAGTCTGCATTTGATTTATAGGAATATAATCGAAGCCGTTAATAATCTGAACTTGTACGTTTTTATCCAACTTACTATTGTTAACATAAATGCTGTATTTGTCACAGCTATCGGCATATACCTTTGTAGTTCCACAAATTATAAACAATGCAGCTATTAAAATATATAGTATTATTATTTCCCTTTTTATCATTTTCTCTCTCCTATAATAATAAATTATAATTCCACGTTATGAAAATATTTTATATTGAAACCATTATCGCTCTCTCTAAATATCTATTAATGTATATATTATATTATACTTTCCAAGATGTAACAATTGTCTGGATATACTGTTAAAATAAAAAAGGCTTCTATTGAAGCGTTTTTTGAAATGCATTTAAGATCAAGTATTTTTAAGGTAGATTTATACTTTTCTATGCATCATAAAAAAACAAAGAAAGCTTTTAGTTTATCCGCCTTCTTTGTTTCTTTAATTCTCATAATATTTGCTTTTGTTCGTAATTCTCTATAATAAGTCTCTCTCAGTGTGCTTTTAGTGCAGATCTATTACCTTCTGCCTTTTTCTCGTAAAATCATATATCTACTCCTAGTATAACTTAATATCTCTCAAGTATTTCTTTAACTTATGTAAATCCTGTAAATAGGTATCCTTCAGTTCCGCTTTATATATTATACTAGCAGGATGATAAAGGGGAAACAGTTTAAATTCTGCTTCTCCAAATTTAATATCCATTGAGTTTCCGTGAAGTATGCCAATAGACGATTTATCATCCTGAGTAATGCATTTTAGTGCAGTATTACCCAAGGTAACTACAAGCTTAGGCTTAATTATCCCTAGCTCTCTCATCAAAAAAGAGGAGAAAGTACTTATTTCCTTTTTGGTAGGTGTTCTATTTGATTCTCTTCCCGTTTCTTCGTTTGTCTTATGAGGTCTTAGCTTCACCACATTTGTAATATACAAATCAGTTCTATCTATGTCAAGAATACTGATAAATTCATCAAGATTTTTACCGGCTTGCCCTACAAAAGGCTTTCCGGTGAGTATTTCTTGCTTCCCTGGAGCTTCTCCTATAAGCACGATAGAAGAATTAGAATCTCCTCCCCCAAAAACAAGAGGAGTCTCAATCCTGTATAACTCATTAATATATTTCTTTAGCTCACCATTTAAAGCTTCAAGTAATTTTGATTTCAAAATATCAACTCCATAATTAAAGCAATATGTCTATACAGTAGTGTGCTACTTCATTTATAAATCCATCTATCTTTTCACTGGAGAAAAATCTATACTCTCTCTCAAGAACGTACCGCTCTTTCTCATAATAATCTATAATTCTCTTTTGACATTCATATATATATGATGACTCAAATTCATTGAAAAAATTTACATTTGCGTCTATGTTTTTAAATTTTTCTATAATATCATAACTGTTATGATCAAGATGCAAAAAGTCTAATGAATACATTTCGTCTCTCATAGCACTAACAAAGTCCTCTTCTTGCTTCTCTTCTTCATACGTCTGCTTGTAAGGTGCTATAAATTCAATCCATTTATCGTCAGTTATTAGATGGAAGTAATAACCCCATAGGAATGATCTCGTATTATCAGAACGAGTTAGAATTTTTGAAGGAGCGAGATGCTTCTCGTAAAAGCCTTCTAAATCTATTATACTTTTACCTTCCATTTCCTTTTCTTTAGTCGCAAAATGTGTTACTTCCTTAGAAGGATTGTAGTTCCTATAAGTTTCATCAGGAACTCCGGAGTCAGGAGCAATACTCCCAAGCATAAGATAAGACAGCCTTATATCCACTATCTTCTCCTTTATCTTCTCTGCAATTCTTAGATGTGTAAGCCATGTTGCCACTTCAAAGCACCCGCTTTCATATAACTTCGACAAATTAATATATCATATATTAATTTTACATAAATTATAAATTTTTTCAACATAAAACGCAGATTATTATTCTGCGTTTTTTCTTCATTGTTTATTGTTTTTTATTGTATTTAGAACATAATTTAAAACGGTGTCGTATTTACTTATCTCTGCCAAAGGAACCTCATCATTCTCTGCTAGTTGTAAAAAATCCTCATAGGTTTGCTCAATATAAATATCAGGCGAGGTATGGAATTCTTCATTTGCTGTGCCATCCGTATTTAAACCCATACTACTTGAGAACCTTACTACAATTCCACTGTTTGGAAGCATCATAAGTGCAGGATCTGCAATGATTCCGTCTCCTCCTGTAGTAGTCCCTACTAATGTAGCCCAGCCAGTTGATTTTGCAAAAGACGCAAAACTCTCGGCAGCTGAGTATACGCCGCCATCTACTAAGAGATATACTTTTCCTTTAAATTTTACCGGATTGTACGGTATAACAGTTTCCGTAAGTGCAACAAAATACTTAAATTGTTTGAAAACCTCTGTCGGATATTTTTTATCGTCCGGTAGTTTATCAACTGTTAGAGCATCATATAATGAGTATCTATCCTCAATAAATGGTTTGATATATTCACTATCTCTAAAAAGCAGCTGTGCTTCATAGGATGTAGTTTTATCAATTAAGCTTCCAACAAGGTTAGAGCGCCAGTAACCGTCGCTTCCTCCTCCATTGCCTCTTATATCAACTATAAGATATGGGTATCCCTCTACCTTTTTTAGAAAATCATAAATCACATCTCCATCAGCATTAGAGCTAAATTCATCAGTAGTCATCATGGAATTAAGTCTGATATAAGCAACCTTATTTTCTTCTAAGACTTCTAAATCATAGTTTTTATCATCTTCAGATATTTCATAATATTTCTCATAAATATCATAATAAAACTGTTCTTCCTTTATATCTTTTTGTATAGTTTCGTTGTCAGGAGTGTCTAAAGTCAGCTTAACCTTTTGACCCGGTTCTATATATATTATTAATTCATCAAGCTTCTGCTGATTGCGTTTAAAGTCATAATAAAGATAATTTTTATTGCTTAAAGACTTTATATATTCATCTATATCAATACCATCAACCATGGTGAGTATAGATCCTTTTGGAATATCATAATCTTCTAGATTTCCATCTAGCACAACATACTTGCCCTCAATATATCTAAAAATTACAGGTATATAGTTGCTATAGGTAGTTGACTTTGTATCCCAATATTTTGCCATTTTTATTGCTTTTTCATTGTTTAATATATCCCGACGTGCCGGACTATATCCCGAATGTGGATTTTCATATATAGTCTTTAGCTCATCATAGAATTCTCCACTTAATATGTGTGTATGGGCATTTTGGGCTAAACTTACAATATTATTGATTTCTGCATAAAATTCTTTATCATTGCTGGTCTCTTTTATTCGTCTTTCAAATTCCTTCTTATCTGCCAGCCAATCATAACCCAACATTCTTTTTTTAACTTCAAAAAAAGGGTAGTTTTCTTTCATAGTCTCATATAGGTAGTTAAGGTCTTCCAACTTCTGTTCTGTTGTTAGCTGTGTGACAATAAGATTTGATACATACGGTTTTACAAGCTTATATATTCCAAACCAAAATGCCAACGATAACGCAAATATAAGCAGCACAATTATTATTATTTTTAATGTTTTCATATAACCATCCTTTAAAATCTATATAATAATATATTATATCATAAATAATATACTTTTCTATTATACATTATGTATTGTATTTGAATGGATATATTGATTTATACACATTTTACTCAAATAAGTTTCAAAATGGTACCTTAATCTATGATGAAAATTAGGCTATACTGAGTATCAGTAGATTTATTATCTATAGACTCAATTTTATCTAAACTAACAAATGCAAATAAAAAAGACAGTCATTTCTGACTGTCTTTTTGTTTACCCGGCGGCGACTTACTCTCCCAGGACCCTGCGGTCCAAGTACCATCAGCACTGGAGAGCTTAACTTCTGTGTTCGGTATG
>JBAVGO010000017.1:0-1660 GCA_049684915.1 Lutisporaceae bacterium
GCTATTGCCTTTGCAGCAGAAAAAACGACAGTTACACTAAAGCAATCCATAGAAATCGCTAAGAGTAGTTTGGGACTAAATACAGAGGGCTACGAGTTCACAAGCAACTACAATGAAAATCAAAATGGACACAATGTATGGAACCTAAACTGGAATAACTCTAAAACAAACACAGAATCAATTAATGTTTCTATAGATGCTGATACTGGAAAGATTATGACTGTAAGCTGGTGGGTACCAAATGAACAATCAAAAAGCAGAATACCAAAACACACAAAAGCAGAAGCCCTAAAGGCTGCACAAGAACTAGCTGCTAAGCTTCAAGGCGAAAACTTCAAGCAAACAAGGCTAATGGAAGCCGCAAATAATGATTACTACAATAAATACGCTGAGACATACAATTTTGAATTTATCAGAGTACATGACGGTGTAGATGTACCTGTAAACAACATTTCTATACAACTAGACAAAAACACCTTAAAGCTTAGATATTTCAATGTAGTATGGGATGAGGGAGAGCTACCCTCCAAGACAAAAGCCTTCTCACTAGAAAAAGCGAAAGAGCTTTTAAAAAGCAAGCTGGGCTTAGAGCTTACTTATAACTTGGTTTATAACAACCAAAATAACGAGCCATCCGTAGTACTTGCATACACAATGAAAAATGGAAATTCTCCTATTGATGCAATTACAGGTGAGCTTTTAAACAATTATATTATTAGATCATATTACAGCGATGAAAAAAGTGCTAATGCCGCTTCTACCGGAAACGTAGTAATAACTCCCGAGGAGCAATCAGAGCTTGAAAAAAACAATGAATATATTTCAAAATCTGAAGCAGAGCAAGCTATAAAACAATATATTACTATCGATAACAAAATGAAGCTTGAAAGAGCAAATCTATATCATGGTTATAATAAAGAAAATGCCACATGGAACCTAGAATGGAGATATTCAAACTCAGAAGATAACAGCTATAGATATATTAATGTACAGATTGACGCAGTAAATAAGGAGATCAAAAGCTTCAATATTTCAGATAACAGTTATGGTCAGGACAAGGATAAAGCTACAATTAATAAGGAACAGGCAAAGAAGCTTGCAGAAGATTTCCTAAAGGTAATACAACCGAATAAGTTCGATAAAACGCAATACAAAGAGTACAAAGAACCATTTGGTTATGCACCCGTTAACAATAACTATTATAGCTTCAATTTTATAAGAGTGGAAAACGGTGTCCCATGTCCTTCAAACTCACTAAATGTAGGAGTTAACACAATTACAGGGGAGATAGTGTCCTTTAATACAAGCTGGTCAAATATCAATTTCCCTGCTCCAAACAAAGTTATAACTCTAGATAAGGCTTATGAAGTATTATTCAACAAAGTCGAGTTTGAAATGCAATATATACACCACTTTATAAACACCAATGATAGTGAAAGCAAAGAGTTAAAATTGGCTTATGTATTGGAAAACATGCCTGTGTTAATAGATGCAAACAGCAGTCTAATGATAGGCTATGATGGCAAACCTATTACCCCAATACAAAAGCTTCAATACACCGATATAAAAGGCAATAAAGCTGAAGATGAAATCATGCTATTGATAGAAATGGGTATTATAGAACCTGACAGCACAGAGTTCATGCCTGACTCAACTATGC
>JBAVGO010000018.1:0-37996 GCA_049684915.1 Lutisporaceae bacterium
GGTTAAGGAGAAGGTATGAGTATATATGTCACAAAAGAAAAACGTAAAGGATTTTACCTTAGAAGAGTTGGAAGAATATATGAAACAAAAAAGTCTTCCTAAGTTTCGAGCAGGTCAGGTTTTTGAATGGATATATAAGGATGTACAAAGCTTTGAGCAGATGACCAATCTGCCCAAGGATATGCTTAGCAAGCTTAAGGAAGAATTGTATATTGACAAAGCTGAAATAGAGGTAAAGCAAGTATCAAAGGAAGACGGTACCCGCAAGTATCTTCTTAAGCTAAAGGATGGAAATGCAGTAGAGTGTGTACTGATGGAATATAGCTATGGTAAGACAATTTGCATATCCACTCAGGTAGGCTGCAGGATGAATTGTTCCTTCTGTGCTTCCGGCATAGGAGGTCTTACCAGACATTTAACCAGTGGAGAAATGCTAGAGGAGGTAATGTCTGTCAGTCGAGATATTGGTGAACGAATTTCCAATATTGTACTTATGGGAACAGGAGAGCCCTTCGATAACTATGAAGAGGTTATAAAATTCCTTAGAACTGTTAATAATCAAAAGGGCTTAAATGTAGGTATGAGACATATAACAATTTCAACCTCAGGCTTGATACCTAAGATTATAGCTTTTGCAGATGAGCAGTTACAGTGTACATTGGCTATATCGCTTCATGCCTCAGACAACGAGACAAGGGATAAGCTTATGCCAGTAAATAGAAAATACAAGATTGAAGAGCTGATTGATGCTTGTAGGTACTATATAAACAAGACCAATAAAAGAGTTACCTTTGAGTATGCGTTGATTAAGGGAGTAAACGACAGTGAGCAAAGTGCTCTGCAGCTTGCAGGATTACTTAAGGGTATGCTTTGCCATGTAAATCTCATTCCAATCAACGAGGTAGAAGAAAAGGGCTTTAGTAAATCGACAAAGGCTGCTATTGATAGATTTCAAGGGGTTTTGGAAAAAAATAGAATTGAAGCAACTGTAAGAAGAGAGCTAGGCAGCGATATAAATGCCGCATGTGGACAATTAAGGCAGAAGTACGCAGATAAAGCGGATTAGATTATATTAGTTTTCATAAAAAAGGATTTTTTTAAATATTGTCGAAAATAGTTGAGTGATATCAAATTAAGTATATCAAAGAATATAATTTTGAGGTGATTTAATGAGATCGGCAGGAAAAAGTGACATTGGTCTGGTAAGAAAGGTCAATGAAGATGACTTTATATGTTTAAGACTTAACGATCTTCTAGAAATGAAAAATACAACTGCTGATTTGTATCTGTGCATAGTAGCCGATGGTATGGGAGGCCGCAATGCTGGTGAGGTTGCAAGTTCTATGGCAGTTCATGAAATAGTAGAGTTTATAAAAGAGCAGTATATGAGTGTACTTATAGAAAATGAAACTGATGAATCAAAGATTTTTGAATTGATAAAGGATGCAATTGTTTATAGTAATGATAAGATTTACAAGAAGTCCTTGCTTACAAGCGAGTGCGTTGGTATGGGAACAACACTGTCTATGATATTGGTAAAAGATAACAGCTTATATTACGGGCATGTAGGAGATAGCAGGATTTATATTATTAGGGAAAATGAGATAGCAAGAATAACCGAGGATCATTCCTTGGTAGCAGAACTGGTGAAGCAAGGCTCGATTAAGCCGGAAGAGGCTAATAGCCATCCTCAGAAAAACATAATAACCAGAGCAGTAGGAACTGAATATGGTATAGAAGTGGATATAGGTAAGCAAGATATAATTGAAGGCGATTATATACTTTTGTGCACAGATGGATTATCAAATCTAATAAGTGACAAGGAAATGTTGAATTTGGTATTTGAAGCCTCTGATGTAGATCAAGCTTGTGAAAAATTAATAAATAAAGCAAAAGAAAATGGAGGCTTTGATAATATCACCGTAGTAGTTATCCATAATGATAAAGGGGGTGACTGCAATGATAGGTAAGGTACTGGGCAATAGATATGAAATAATAGAGAAAATAGGTGGAGGCGGTATGGCCTTGGTGTACAAGGCAAAATGCAGACTTTTAAATAGATTTGTTGCTGTTAAGATATTGAGAGCGGAATTTACTGAGGATGAAGAGTTCGTAAAGAAGTTCAAAAGAGAGTCTCAGGCTGCGGCAAGTTTATCGCATCCAAATATAGTAGGTATATATGATGTGGGCATGGAAGACAATATTTATTATATTGTTATGGAATATATAAAGGGGCAGACCTTAAAGGATTTAATCAAGCATAAAGGTGCTTTAGGAATTGATTTTGCTACGAACATAGCAATACAGATATCATCAGCCTTGGAACATGCACATAAAAATCATATTGTTCATCGAGATATTAAGTCTCATAATATAATGATAAGAGAAGATAACTCAGTAAAGGTAACTGACTTTGGAATTGCTCGTGCAATATCCTCTAGTACCATTACAAATACAGGAAATGTAATTGGTTCGGTACATTATTTTTCACCAGAGCAAGCCAGAGGTGGCTACACAGACGAGAAATCAGATATATATTCTCTTGGAATTGTAATGTATGAATTGATGACTGGAAGATTGCCTTTTGAGGGTGAATCACCAATTGCTGTAGCTTTGAAGCATATTCAGGAGGCGCCTATTAGACCGACTTTCATAAACCCCAGGATACCAAAAAGTATGGAAGATATCATACTTAAAAGCATCGAAAAGGATGTAAACAATCGTTACAGCAGTATGTCTGAAATAATAACTGATCTTAGACAATCCCTTGTAATGCCAAACGGAGACTTTGTTAAGAGAAATAGATATTCAGATGAAAATACAAGAGTTATAAAGCCTATAAAGCTAGATGAAGAAATAATAGGAATAGGCGCAAGGGGCAAAAATACTACAACTGATAGTCCCCAAAATAATATGTTTCAACCTGAGTCACCACAAAAACCTGACAAAAAGCGTAATACTAAGATGACGGTTCTTGCAATAATTGGGGGTTTAATACTAGCGTTAGCAGTAGGTGGAATTATACTTGGCTTGTTAAGCTTCTTTAGTGTTAAAGAGGTTATTGTGCCAGACTTGATAAATCTTACAGAAGAGCAGGCAAGGGAGAAGCTTAAAGAGGTAGGTCTCAGTCTGGAGGTTACAGACAAAGTAAGCAACAAGGACGTACCTGTAGGACAGATAATAAAACAAGAACCAAAGGCAAATCAGAAAAATAAAGCGATAAATCCTGTAAGGGTAACAATAAGTGAAGGACCAAGGAAAGTAGTTGTACCAAACTTGATTGGTGAAAGCTATGAAAAGGTAGACTTGCTTTTAGAAAAGGAAGGTCTAGTTGAAGGTGAATTAACACAGGAAACCAGTGAATATCCAACAGGCTTTGTAATAAGACAAAGCATTGCACCGGGAACCAGTGTTGATGAAGGTGAAAAAATTGATTATGTTATAAGCATAGGGCCAGAAAAATTCCTTATGCCAAACTATGTAGGTAAGAATATTAACGATGTTGAGCTTGACCTCATAGTAAAAGATTTGATACGAGGTACTATAACATATGAGAGCAGCAGTGTTTATGAAAAGGACACTATAATAACACAGAACATTACACCAGGTACTGAGGTAACCAGAAAGGGTGTAGTAGATTTTACTGTGAGCAAAGGCAATGAAGGAAGCACTAAGCTGCCTGTGATGATTCAAATAACATTACCACAAGATAAGGATAGAATGAAGGTTACTGTACAAAAGGTACAGAACAGTGTAATTGAAAGTGTATATGAAAGCTATCACAATTCGTCAGAAGGTCAAATTGAAGTTCCTATAAGCGGAGAAGGTAAGGCTTTATTTGAAATATATATTGACGGTGTCTTAAATGGAAGTGTAGAACATAATTTTAAATAGAGTAATTAAAGGAGTTTTTCTATGAAAACAGGTGTCATTATAAAGGGCATCGGGGGATTTTATTATGTGGATATTGAGGGCACTATATTTGAATGTCGTGCTAGAGGAAAGTTTCGTATTGAAAATATTACTCCTCTAGTAGGTGATAGGGTTGATATAGAAATAAATGAAGAGTCAAAGCAAGGTTATGTTCTTAATATTCACCCAAGAAAAAATGAGATGAAAAGACCTGCTATTGCCAATATAGATCAGGTAATAATGGTATTTGCTGCAAAAAGCCCTGATATTAATATGACACTATTGCAAAAGTTTCTTATTTATGCAGAGCATGTAGGATTAAATATTATAGTTTGTATTAATAAGATTGATTTGGATGAAAATCAGGACTACAGGGCTGTAGTTGAAATGCTGAGAAGTATTCCATATGGGGTAATAGAAACAAGTACAAAGAAATTAATAGGCATAGATGAGCTAAAGACTGCTCTAAAGGATAAGATTACAGTTTTTGCCGGACCGTCAGGTGCCGGCAAATCATCTTTACTTAACCTCGTGCAATTAGGCTTACAGCTAAAAACAGGAGACTTAAGCAAAAAGATTGATAGAGGTACTCATACCACCAGACATTCTGAGCTAATAAAGCTTGAAATAGGGGGGCTGGTAGCTGACACTCCCGGCTTTACTTCTTTAGAGTTTAATAACATTGATGCAGGTAAGCTAAAGCAATTGTTTCCTGAGTTTGGAAAGTATTCTGACTGTAGATTCTCTGACTGTCATCACAATAAGGAACCGCAGTGTGGGGTAAAGGAAGCAGTTTTAGAAGGTAAGATTTCAAAGCTCAGATATGAGTATTATATAAGCTTATTGGAAGAATTTAAGGATATCAGGAGGTACTAAATGATAAAGCTTGCGCCATCCATATTATCTGCAGATTTTGCAAATTTGGAGAGAGATATAAAGCTAGTTGAGAATGCAGGAGCGGAGCTTCTACATATAGATGTAATGGACGGGCATTTTGTCCCCAATATAACAATTGGAGCACCTGTAGTAAAGAGCCTGCGTAAGATAAGCAATATGGTTTTTGATGTACATTTGATGATTAGCAGACCTGAGGACTACATAGCGGATTTTGCAGCAGCGGGAGCAGATATAATTACTGTTCATGCTGAAGCTGCCACACACCTTCACAGATTGATACAAATGATAAAAAATGAGGGAGTAAAGGCAGGTGTAGCACTAAATCCTGCCACCCCTTTAAGTGTCTTGGATTATGTCTTAGAGGACTTAGATATGGTACTTATAATGAGTGTAAATCCAGGCTTTGGTGGTCAAAAATTTATATCCTCTGCCCTAGATAAGATTAGGTTAATTAGAGAATTGGCAAGTGATATGAATCTAAATATAGACATTGAGGTTGATGGAGGAGTAGGACTTGATAATATTTCAGAAGTAGTCAGAAACGGTGCAAATATATTGGTAGCTGGCTCTGCAATTTTTAATTCCAAGGATCCTGCTGCAACGATTAAACAAATGAAGGAAATAGTAAAGGGATAATTATGAGAATCGCGATAATAAGCAGCGGAAGCATATATGACTATGAAGGCTGTAAAGAAAGACTTAGACAAGTACAGAAGGTTATTTGTGCTGACGGAGGCACAAGACATGCTTATAACATGGGCATAGTGCCTGATGTTATAATTGGCGATATGGATTCCTCTACGGATGAATACATTAGATATTTTCAAGAGCTTAAGATTCCTTTTATTAAATACAGTCGGGACAAGGATAAGACAGATACTCATATATGCCTTGAGTACGCTCTGGAGCTCTGTGATGAGGTATTGCTTTTTGGAGCGACAGGTACTAGATTAGATCATACCTTAGCAAACATATCAATACTCAGATTGGCAGCTGATAGTGGTAAAATGGCGTGCATCATTGACGAGAATAATGAAATATATGTGATAAAGGATACAATAAGGCTTGAAGGAAAGAAGGGGGATATATTGTCACTACTACCTATAAGCACTAAGGTAGAAGGAGTTACCCTGAGGGGAGCACATTACCCACTTCTGGATGCACAAATGGAGTTAGGAAACCCCTACGGAGTAAGCAATATGTTTGAAGAGGACAGTATAGAAGTTTTTATTAGCTCAGGCTATTTAGCTGTTATTAAAGCAAGGGATTAAAAATTAATAAGACAGTCTCATTTTGACTCTACACGAGTAATATATAGTGTAGAGTCTTTTTATTGTTTATATTTTGTCTTAAACTCTTACATTGAAATTAGTAGTAGCATATATATAAAATCGGATTTGCAGGTGATTGTATGAGGTATACCTATAAGAGAATATCAGGGGCTATTTGTTTACTACTTGCAACAATGATAATTTCAAGGATTATACCCTATTGGCTATTTTACAGTTTAATAGCGATAATAACCACAATGCTTTTATACTTACTATACAATTATTCTAAATTTTAGTGATATAGTCCATAGGGGGGAGCTTAATGAGTAATAGAAGAAAAAAGAAGGTAATAGGTATATTAATATTTGCAATAGGCACAGGAATTCTACTCGCATTGATTGTGCCTTTAATAGGCTGGGTAGTTTTTTCTGCCATATGTCTTATTTGCTGTGGTTTATATCTTTTAAAATATTAAAACAAAAATGACAAAAAGCGCGAATTACGCGCTTTTAATATGAGCAATGTAAATATCTAGACAAGTAAAGCATTTTATATGTCTAGTATATAATGACAAAACAAATTGTCTTATTATATAGCTCTTTCAACCTTGCCAGATCTTAAACATCTTGTGCATGTATTAACTCTCGTTGGAGTGCCATTAACAATAGCTCTAACTGTTCTTATATTTGGTAACCAAGTTCTTCTAGTATGTCTATTTGAGTGACTTACTTTATTTCCAGTAATCATTCCTTTTCCACATACTTCGCAATGTCTTGCCATGTATATACACCTCCTTCAGCAGCGGACTGCCCAACTAAAACAATAATATAATATCATAATACACTTCAAATGGCAATAAAATGTTTTAAATTCTTTATTTTCATATTATATTGCTAAAGCCTTCAAAATATTATCATCAACTATTGATTATAATACATATTAAGTCAACAATCAAATATTAATGCTGGAAATAATAGATATTATGATATATAATATAGTATACAAATAATAAACTATAATATTATATACTAAAGATTACATATATAATATATAAAAGACTTCCATTGAAGCATTATAATAACTAAGGAAGCCTTTTATGAAATGCATTTAAGGTCAAGTTTGTTTAAGGTAGATTTACATTTTTCTATGCATTATAAAATATGTAATTGATTTTTAAGCAATTGTAGTAATAATGCGTTAAAATCCAGTAGGAGGAGATTAAATGACAGCAAAATTAAGCAATCAATTTGGTGAAATTTACATAGCTGATGATGTATTGGCCAATATAGCTGGACTGGCATGTATAGAGTGCTACGGTTTGGTCGGAATGGCTTCAAAAAATGCAAAGGACGGTTTTGTTGAGCTTTTGAGAAGAGATAATCTGAGTAAAGGTGTTAAAATAACAACTGAGGGTGAGGATATAATTGTGGATCTTTTTGTTATGGTTAAATTCGGTACCAAAATATCCACTGTTGCAGATAATATAATCAGTAAGGTAAAATATACTCTGGAAAGCATAACAGGATTGAAGGTAAAAAAGGTAAATTTAAATATACAAGGTGTGAGAGTATAACTCGCCTAAGGAGGTTTATATTTTGCAGATACATAAAATAAACGGTACTACAGTTAAGAATATGATAATATCGGGGGCTAACAATTTAGAAAACAACAAGAATATGGTTAACTCCTTAAATATATTCCCTGTACCAGATGGTGATACAGGAACGAATATGGCTTTGACAATGACTTCAGCGGTGAAGGAGATTAAAAGCCTGAGCAATACCAATATTCATAGTGTTTTCGAGGCTGCTGCCAGTGGAACACTTATGGGTGCAAGAGGGAATTCAGGAGTTATTCTTTCACAAATTTTCAGAGGCTTTGCAAAGGGTGTAAAGAATCACAATGAGTTAAATGTAGCAGCTATGGCTGATTCCTTTATGGAGGGTTCAAACACTGCTTATAAAGCTATTATGAAGCCTACAGAGGGTACTATACTGACAGTTATTAGAGAAACTGCTGAATTTGCGATTAATTCAAAGGAAAATCATAGTGATCTGGCGGAGTTTTTTGAGATATTGATTAAAAAGGCTAATGAGGTTTTGGACAAGACCCCTGACTTACTTCCTGTATTAAAACATGCAGGGGTAGTGGATGCAGGTGGAAAGGGTCTTATATGTATATTTGATGGGATGCTTCATGCATTAAAAACAAATACAGTTATTGAATTGGTGGAGGGTGGCAATCAAGCAGAAGATCAGTCGGCTTTGCAAGAGTATTTTGCTTTGGAAGACATTACCTTTGGCTACTGTACAGAGTTCTTTATAAAGACAGACAGAATTGATTTAGAGAGCTATAAGAACAAGCTTAATAACTTAGGCGATTCCTTAGTGGTTGTAGGTGGTGAAGGCGTTGTTAAGGTTCACATTCATACAAATAACCCAGGGCAAGTGCTTGAGATGGCTTTAGAACATGGAGAGTTATCACAAATAAAGATAGATAACATGAGAGAGCAGCATAGAGCATTGTTGGTTGAAATGCCGGTAACTAAGGAGAAGCAGATTGACGAGCCAAAAAAGTACGGAGTAATAGCTGTAGCTATGGGTGAGGGTATAGCAGGAATACTAAGAGATATAGGTGCTGATGAGATTATTGAAGGCGGTCAGACAATGAACCCAAGTACTGAGGACATTGTAAAAAGCATAAATAGAATAAATGCAGAAAATATATTAATACTTCCTAACAACAGTAATATTATATTAGCTGCCAACCAAGCAAAAACTTTGTCAGATAAAAGGGTAATAGTAGCTCAGACAAAGACAATACCACAAGGTATTGCAGCACTTATGTCACTGGATTATAATAAAGATGTTGAAGAAAACTCAAAAAAGATTGAAAGAGCAATATCCAGTGTAAAGACAGGTTTGATAACCTACGCAGTAAGAAATTCTACCTTTGATGATATAAATATTGAAGAAGGTAATATATTAGGACTACTTGAAGGTAAGATTAAGAGTGTATCAGAGACTGTTCCTGAAGTATGCAAGGAGCTTTTGGAGCAAATGGTGGATGAGAATGTATCTTTAGTTTCGGTATACTATGGTAAAGAAACTAGTGCGGAGGACGCAGAAAAGCTTGCTGCATTTATACAGGAAAATTATCCTGAGTGTGAAGTAGATTTGCACTTTGGAGGACAGCCATTATACTATTATATAATATCTGCTGAATAATTAAGTTTTCAAAATGCGTAGCTCTAGAGAGTTTACGCATTTGCTTTAAGTAAGGAATAATTGAGGTATGCATATGAGTATTCTAAATGTGCCAATACAAAGCTTTAAAGGAATAGGACCTGCTAAGGCTAAGCTTTATGCTAAGCTAGGTATAAAGAATGTAGAGGATTTGTTTTACTATTATCCAAGAGCCTATAAGGACAAAAGTATTGTGACTGATATTCGGGAGCTGGTACCAGAAAATCACTATACTGTCAGGGTAATTGTAGTAACAAAACCTCAGGAGATTCGGAGCAGGGCGGGACTCTTATTGGTAAAAATGCGCGTAAGTGACGAGACAGGCATACTTAATGTTGTCTGGTTTAATAATCGTTTTATAAAAAATAGTATTAAGCAAGGGGATGAGCTGTATCTCTATGGCAAGGTTAAGGTTGTAGGAAAAGATGTTGTAATGGAAGCACCAGAGTATGAGAAGGTTTCAAGCACAGAAAGTATAAACCTGCTTAGGATAGTACCGGAATATCCATTAACAGAGGGCCTTAGTCAAAAGGACATACGCAAAGCAGTACATACCGCTATGGAGTTATGTGATGGAAAACTCAGCGATATTTTTCCTGAGGATTTTCGCAAGAAATTTCAGCTATCAGAGATAAACTTTTGCGTAAATAATATACATTATCCTGAGTCAATGTATAACTTAAAGCTTGCAATTAAAAGGTTTAAGTTTGAAGAGCTTTTCATACTACAGTCAGGTCTTATACATATAAAAAGGATGAATAGCTCGGATAAAAAGGGTATTGTTTTTAAGTCATATGATGAGAGGGCGTATATTGATAAGCTGCCCTTCAAGCTTACCAATGCACAACAGAAGGTGCTAGAGGAAATATTTAAGGACATGGAAAGCAGCAAGCCTATGAATAGGCTTGTTCAAGGAGATGTTGGCTCTGGTAAAACAATTGTTGCATTACTTGCTATGTACAAATGTGTAAGGAATGGGTTTCAAAGCGTTATGATGGTGCCTACAGAGATTTTAGCTGAGCAGCATTATCTTACCTTCAAGCAGTTACTTATTGACTCAGGCATTAGTGTAGAGCTTTTAAAGGGTAGTTTGACTGCCAAGGAGAAGAATGCGGTGCTACAAAAAATGAAGGAGCATGAAGTAGATATAATAATAGGGACTCATGCTTTAATACAAGAGAAGGCAGAGTTTGCAAAGGTAGGCTTAGTTATTACAGACGAGCAGCATAGGTTTGGAGTAAGACAGCGTACTGTGCTGTCTGATAAGGGAGATAATCCAGACATACTTGTTATGACTGCTACACCTATACCTCGTACTCTGACACTTATATTATATGGTGACTTAGATGTATCGGTTATTGATGAATTGCCTCCTGGAAGAAAGAAAATTGAGACTTATTTTATCGATTCAAATATAAAAGAAAGGTTCTACGGTTTTGTTAAAAAAGAACTTCAGCAGGGGCATCAGGCTTTTTTTGTATGCCCTTTGGTTGAGGAATCAGAAAAGCTGGATTTGAAAGCTGCTTCTAAGTACAGAGAAGAGCTGCAGAAGCATTTTGCTGAATACAAGGTAGGTTTAATTCATGGCAAAATGAAAGCTGAGGAAAAGAATCAAGTCATGGAGGAAATGCGAAAGGGTGAGATAGATATACTTGTTTCTACCACAGTTATAGAGGTAGGTGTAAATATACCAAATTCAACGATTATGGCAATAGAGAATGCTGATCGTTTCGGATTAGCACAGCTGCATCAGCTTCGTGGCAGAGTGGGCAGAGGCGAGCATCAATCATATTGTATTTTACTATCTGACTCAGACAGTAAGATAGCTGTAGAAAGATTGAAATATATGTCGAAATCAGAAAATGGGTTTGATATAGCAGAGAAGGATTTAGAGCTTAGAGGTGCAGGTGAATTGTTGGGTCAAAAGCAGCATGGACTGCCGGAGCTAAAGATTGCAGATATTTTAAATGATACTGTGCTACTAAAGCAATCGAGAGAAGCTGTTGAATATTTATATGATTCGGGTAAGCTAGAAGAGCTTGAATATCAAAGAATGAAGAAGGAGCTTGATATTCGTTTCAATAGAATTTTGGAAGAAATCACGCTAAATTAATATTTTTGAATACCTTTAAAGCTTGAAAACATTATGTTTTCAAGCTTTATTAAGTTCTATAGAAAATGGAGAATATGGAGCTATAAGATTAAAGACATGGGTTGCTAATACTGTTTTATTTTACATTTTCACCTATAAATTACATGGTTTAAAAATTTTCAATTAAGACAAATTAATAACAGTAAAACAAATGGAGGTGTTACATAGTGAGACAAAATTCTACAAACAATACTAATCAAACTCTAGTTCCAGAAGCTAAGGCTGCATTAAGAAGCTTTAGAGATCAAGTTGCACAAGAATTTGGAATAGACTTCAGTGGCTATAATGGAGACAGAACAGCCAGAGAATGCGGCAGCGTTGGTGGAGAAATGGTAAAGAGAATGATTGAGCAAGCAGAAAGAAGCATGTCAGGAACTACTACTACAACAACAAGAAGATAAAATTACCACAAAGGGCACTGCAAATGCAGTGCCCTTTCTAATGAAAGTTAATATGAAAAATTAAAATACTGGTGATATTATCACCAGTATCGGGAGAGGAGAAATTGAAGGAAGAGCTCTATGGGGATTATAGTTTTACAGAAGAAACATTCTGTTCAAAATTGAAATTTTAATCTCAACTCTAATTAACTAATTCCCCTACAACTATATTGTGCATAATTATTATTTTTATTCAGGAATAAACAATACAATAATTGTTAGCTATATGTTTCACATTTATTACGTATCATATTTTTTTATGCGTATTTGAGTTTTCAAAAAATAATATTTATGCTAAAATGTAATTAATGTCAAAAAGGAGGTAATCTCTTGCGTGTTATTTCAGGTGAATTAAAAGGTAGAAAACTGGAGAAGCTGGAGGGAATGGACATTAGACCAACCTCAGACAGAGTAAAGGAATCTCTATTTAACATGTTTGGGATCAAGACCTTTGACAGCAGTTTTCTTGACTTGTTTGCAGGCACTGGAGCAATAGGTATAGAAGCATATAGTAGAGGTGCTGCAAAGATTGTTTTTATTGATGCAGATGCAAGGAGTATTCAAGTTTTAAAAGGAAATCTGCAGAAACTGGATATTTTAGACAAGACAGAGATTTATAATACTGATTATATGAATGCAATAAGCAAATTGTCAGCGGATGGTAGAAGCTTTGATATTATCTTTATGGATCCTCCCTATCTGAAGGGCTATGAAAAGAATGCTCTGAAAGAAGTCTCGGATAAGAATTTACTTTCGACCGATGGAATTATAGTAGTTGAGCACGATTTATTGGATGAAATGCCTGAAAGGACAGGAAGACTAGCTATAAAGCGTCAAAAGAAATACGGTAAAACTATGCTTACCTTTTATACAATAGAGACATAGAGGTGTAATATTGATTAATTCTTTTATATAAAGCGTAAAACCTATGCAAAACACTGAGGAGGAATGAAACTTGAGAATAGGAGTTTGTCCCGGAAGTTTTGATCCGGTAACAAACGGACATCTTGATATAATAGCCAGATCGTCAAAGATGTTTGATAAGGTTATAGTAGCTGTACTTAAAAATTCAAATAAGAATTCACTTTTTACTGTTGAAGAGAGAGTTGAGATGCTAAAGGCAACCTGTACACAATATGAAAACGTAGTAATTGACAGTTTTTCTGGACTTCTTATAGATTTTGTGAAGTTTAATAAGGCTAGTTTTATTATTAAAGGCCTAAGAGCTGTCTCAGATTTTGAGTATGAAAAACAAATGGCACTAATGAACAGTAAACTAGACAATGATATTGAAACGATATTTTTGATGACCAGCATCAGATATTCATACTTAAGCTCTAGCATAATAAAGGAAGTTATTGAACTTGGAGGAGATATCAGCGGATTGGTTCCAGAACTTGTAGAGACTGAATTAATGAAAAGAATCAATATAGGAGGTTAGATTTATGGAAGTAATGCTTCTTCTTGAAACATTAGAGGACATATTGGATAAGGCCAATTCAATACCATTGTCTTCAAAGATAATAGTCAATAGGGAAGAACTATTAGAAATAATAAAGGATATTAGAATCAAAATACCTGATGAGGTTAAGCAGGCTCAATGGATTAAAGAAGAAAGACAAAAAATTCTTCTAGAAGCGAAAAAAGAAGCAGAAGGTGTTAGAACTGAGTGTGAGGACAAGCTTTCGCGTATTAAAGAAGAAAGACAAAGAGTTCTTGCTGAGGCAGTAAAGGAAGCTGAGATAATGAGACAAGAAGCCGATAAGAGGCTTATGAGTCTTATTGAGGAAAGCGAGATAGTTAAGAGGGCTAATGAACAGGCAAGAGAAATTATAATTGCAGCACAACAAGATGCAAAGAAAATTAGATTAGGTTCAAGAGCTTATGCTGATGATATATTGGGCGATGTAGAAAAATACATGGATAACTTATCGGGTACCATAAGAGCTAATAGAGCTGAGTTGAAGAATAAGAAGAGCTAAGGGCTTATGCCTTGGCTCTTTTCACATTTGTTATCAGAGAAAATATCAGCATTGCACTTAAAACAAAAATCAAATTAAGAGTAGAATCTCCCATTCTAATAAAAGTATCGCTGTTTAAATATCGTACATAATAACTTACATTCCATGAGTCATATACATTAAAGACCTGTCGTATACCCAATATTCCAAACAATAGGTAAGTAAACACAGCAGCAGCAGCTCCTTGGAACAGCTTAATTATGGAGTACAGTCCAAATCTAAGGTTGCAGTCGCCTATGACACTTAACACCTGTGCATTTACAGAAAGTCCGCCAAAACCAATCATAAAGCTTATCGTCATAAGCTTATATACTATAGGCATATCAATAGCTGCACACAAATTTATACCATTTGTAATTTCTAGCATTCCTACAATAACACTAGATACCATATCAGGGTTTAGGTTTAAGAAAGGAAATATAAGACATATAAATTTCGAAACAAATGCCAGTATGCCTGAAATTTTTAAAATAGTGGTAATTACAGAGAAAATAATAATAAAGCCGCCAATTAAGAATATAAGGTTCATACTATTTTTTACAGCATCTCCAATTAGTGTTCCAAAGGATCTGCCATCTTTTCTTCTATAATTCAGCATATCTACTAAGGGGTTGATATTTCTTCTAGTGGAGCTTGTTTTAATATTAATAACAGCTTTACTTTTTTTGATTTTTCCATAGAAGCGCATCAATAATCCAGAGGTTATTGCGGATAAATAATGTGCCGAAGCCAGTAGAAGACCTAGCTTTGGATTACCTAATATGCCTGTAGCTACTGCTCCTATAATAAACAGCGGTCCAGAGGTGCTGCACAAGCTTAACATTCTTTGAGCTTCTTCTCTACTGCAAACCTTATTACGAAGCAAGGAAGCTGTTATTTTGGCACCTACCGGATAGCCGGAAGCAATGCTCATAAAAAATGCAAAGGAAGCCTCACCCGGCACATTAAAGATAGGTCCCATGATTGATTTAAAGCAGCCTCCTATAAAGCTCACTATTCCAAGACCAATTAGAATTTCAACACATATGAAAAAAGGAAGCAATGCGGGAAGTACCACATTAAGCCATAGCAGAAGCCCTTCATAGGCAGCTTTGAAGGATTCATTGGGATATATGACTATATACAATACAAGTATACAAAAGACTATAGCCATAACTACTGTTGAAACATCTTTTTTTAACAAACAAAACACCTCACTTATAATATAAATATATTATAAGCAAGATTGGTTATGCTGTATTGCTCCATTAAATTTATAGCTATATATAAATTGGTGAGCTTAAATAATCCTCTCCAGCTCTTTTATAGCTGTTGCCCGGGCGAGCCAGATTATATATGTCAGAAGCTCTCAAGTCATAATCAAACATTTTGTTTAAAAGAGGATTATTTACTTTGAAGTCAGCTACCTTGTTAATGACAGGAAACTGCGAAACATTGTTTATGCTTCGTAAAAGCTGTTTGCCTTTATCATTAAAGCCAAGTACCCTAGTGTAGGAAGGGATACCAGGCTGTTTAAAGGCTTTTGAATCTTCCCATTTTAGGTCAAGAAGTATATGACATAGCAGCCTCTGTATAAAAGCACGGGTGTACCTTTTGGTTTTTATGTTCTCAATCAATTCCTCTACACAGGTTGCTTGGTCTGCAGCCTTTTTTATTCTGAATTCTATGCCTTCTTTGTGGCTAATGTATTCTTGTAATTGTTCTGTTTTCATAGTTCTTATCCGATAAAGCAATACATCAGATAAGCTGTTAAGATACACAGGAGCTTTGCCCTTAAGAGTATCCTGCTGAATAATATCATAAGAGGTCTGTGGAAGACTTAATTTTAACTTCTCTGACAGGCCAAAGCCCTTAACTTCATTTCGTACTGCTGTAGCACTAGCAATTTCATCAGTTAATTCCTCATCATTGTAATTGTTTTCCACTCGCTTTATGGTATAAGGAATCATAGGACTTTTCAGTTGTATAATTGATTTTATATATTCTATACCGAGTATATTGTTTGGGTTTTCTAAAATATGGCTATCTACATGAGCATTTTCACTGTAATAATCTTCTAAGGCTAGAGATACTGACCTTGGATAGGTAGTTCCAAGCTTTAGATACTGCTTTACAAGACTGCTGAAATCCTCAGGTTCATTTAGAAGCAGCTCTGCTATACTTTTTAGTATAGCCGTCTCACCAATCTCGCTGCCAAAGCAGATACCGTCAATAATTCCTAGATTGTTTAATATATTTACTGCTCCAAAAGCAAATAGCTCTGCTGGTTGGCAAGAATATACGAAGGGTAGTTCTATAACCAGATCAGCACCACCGTACAAAGCCATTTTGGCACGACTCCACTTGTCAAACATGGCTGGCTCGCCACGTTGAACAAAACTACCGCTCATTATACAGACGATATTGTCTGCATCAAATTGCTCTTTGACAGCTTCTATATGATATTTATGTCCTTTATGAAAAGGATTGTATTCGGATATTATGGCTATTGTATTCATAAAAACTCCTTTTGCAGGAGAAAAATTTTATCCTGCCAGATATAATTATACTTAAGTGGGAGTAGTAGTTCAAACAATGTTTTAATATATATTTCGACAAAATTATGTATAAAACTTTAATATTTTCAAATTATAAGAAGGAAATAATCTATTCGTATAGAAGTAAAGCTCGTATACAATAAACTTCAAGGAGGAATGAATAAATGAAGGTTCTCGTTATCAATTGCGGCAGTTCTTCATTAAAGTATCAGTTAATCAACATGGATAATGAAGTAGTGCTAGCAAAAGGTATATGCGAAAGAATTGGCATAGAAGGCTCATTCTTAAAGCATCAGCCAGGTGAAGGTGACAAAATTACTATTGAGAAGCCTATGCCTACACATACAGAAGCTATACAAAGTGTTTTAGAAGCATTAACAAATAGTAATCATGGTGTTATTAAAAACATGAGTGAGATTAATGCAGTAGGTCATAGAGTAGTACATGCAGGTGAGAAATTTGCTACATCAGTTATTATAAATGATGCAGTAATGGCTGCACTAAATGAATGTATTGAACTAGCACCTTTGCATAATCCACCAAACATAATAGGTATCGAAGCATGTAAGAAGATAATGCCAAACGTACCTATGGTTGGGGTATTTGATACTGCTTTTCATCAAACAATGTCAAAGGAAGCATACATATATGCTATTCCTTATGAGCTGTATGAGAAGTACAAGATTAGAAGATACGGATTCCACGGAACTTCTCACAAGTATGTTTCAGAGAGAGCAGCTGAGTTCTTAGAAAAGCCACTTTCAGAGCTTAAGATAATTACTTGCCACTTAGGAAATGGTGCAAGTATTTCAGCTGTAAAAAATGGCAAGTCTGTTGATACATCAATGGGCTTTACTCCCCTTGAAGGCTTAGTAATGGGCACAAGAGCAGGAGATATGGATCCAGCAATAGTAACCTTCCTGCAAGAAAAAGAAAATCTTACAGCGGTACAGATTAACGACTTGTTAAATAAGAAATCCGGTGTACTTGGTATATCTAAATTAAGTAGTGACTTTAGAGATATTGAAGAAGCAGCAACAGCTGGAAATGAGAATGCTCAATTGGCATTAGATATATACAACTATAGAGTTAAGAAGTATATCGGTGCTTATATGGCAGCTATGAATGGTGCAGATGCAATAGTATTTACAGCAGGCTTGGGTGAAAACTCAGATGTTGTTAGAGCAGCAATTTGCAAGGACATGGAATTCCTCGGTATAAAGCTAGACCTTCAAAAGAACAAGGTTAGAGGAAAGCTTACAGATATTTCAGCTGAAGGCTCAAGAGTGAAGGTACTTATAGTACCTACAAATGAAGAGCTTATGATAGCAAGAGATACAAAGATTTTATTGAACAGATAAGCAACATATACAAATGTAGTGGCAGACCTATTTGTCTGCCAGCATGTTAAAATGAATTTAAGATAAATGAATTTTTGAATGTTATTGTTGCGGGATGACACACAAGTCATCCCCTACATTTATTTTAAATATCAAAAAAACTCAAATATTAATATAAATATTTGTATGTAAAGCTTTTTTTCTTGACAAAATAATATTTGATTTGTATAATTTAATTTGTTAATTACATTGAGGTGGTAAAATGAAAATTAATATATTGAAGATTTCAAGGTGTGAAGGTATCAAAGAAAATTTTGATATTATCGATAGCAATCAGCATGAACTGATTTTTAATAATCAAACCTTCGAAACCTTGCCACACTTGAGTGTAAAAGGATATGCGGTCAACTATGAAGGTAAAATTGAGGTAGTGCTGGATATATCCGCTAAGGTAGAGATGCAATGCTCACGCTGTATAGATACCTATGTGCAGGATATACATGCAAGTGCAAATCATGTCTTTGTAAAGGAAGGCAATCAAGCAGATGAAGATGAGCACCTTTTTAAAGGCGATGAAATCGATTTAACAGAAATAGTATTGAATGAAATTGCCGCAGAATCCCCTATGAAGCCACTATGTAGTGAGTACTGCAAAGGACTTTGTCCTGTATGTGGGAAAAACAACAATAAATCAAATTGTAACTGCAAGGTTGGAGAAATTGATTCAAGACTGCAGATTCTAAAAAAGCTACTTGATGATGAGCAAGGAGGTGTTTGAGATGGGTTTGCCAAAGAGAAGACACTCAAAATCCAGAAGAGACAAAAGAAGAGCTAATTGGAAGCTTATACTACCAGGCTTGGTTTCATGCCCACAATGCCATGAGCCAAAGCTACCACATAGAGTATGTAAATCATGCGGATACTATAAAAATAGAACCGTAATTAATGTAGAGAAATAATAGGACGACAGCTGTATAACATACGGCTGTTATTTTTTTATGCAAATATTTATATATATATTCCAATATTGGTGTAAAATTTGATAAAATGATTATATAACCTGATAATAGGGTAAGGAATAAAGACTTACTCAAGAAAAAAAGGAATGTTATATCAAAATAAATTAAAAAAATAGTTGCATAAACTACCTAGTATAATATATACTTAATATTAGCACTAGGTACTAATTCTAACTACTATAAGGAGTGTGTACCATGGGCAAAAACGGAATGAGCAAGAAAGAAAGACAAAAGAGTTTACTTGCGAAGCTTGAACTGGAACCATTTGTAACAGATGAAGAGCTTTCAGAGACGTTTGAAGTGAGTATTCAGACTATAAGACTAGATAGGCTGGAGCTTGGTATTCCGGAATTAAGAGAGAGAATAAAAAACGTAGCAGAGAACAACTATAGTAAGGTTAAATCCATTCATGGCAAAGAAATAGTGGGGGAGCTCATAGATCTTGAGCTTGGTCAAAGGGGTATGTCAATACTTGAGACAGATAGCAGCTTTGCCTTCGAGAAAACAGATGTAGTAAAGGGATATCACATTTTTGCTCAGGCAGAATCCTTGGCTATAGCAGTAATAGATGCTAGTGTAGCACTTATTGGAGTTGCAAATATAAAATATAAAAGCCCTGTTTTTGCAGGCGATAAGCTTGTAGCAAAAGCTGAGGTAACTAGAACGAGAGGCAATAAATACTTTGTTTGGGTATTTATAAAGGTAAAGCAAACAGAAGTATTTAGGGGCAAGTTCATATTAGTTTCTTTCAGTAATGGCAAAAACAAGGGGGTATAAAAATGAGAATAGCTATAGATGCAATGGGTGGAGATAATGCACCAAAATCTATTGTAGAGGGTTCAATTTTAGCAGTAAAGGAATATGGAGTAAGCGTATGCCTTGTAGGTGTCAAAGAAGATATATATAAATACCTAAGTGAAGAAGACAAAAGCGACAGTAGGATAAGTATCCTTCATGCATCAGAAGTAATTAATAACGATGATGCACCTGTTACAGCAATAAAGCATAAGAAAGATTCTTCAATGGTTGTAGGTTTAAAGCTAGTCAAGGAAGGTAGCTGCGATGCTTTTCTTTCAGCAGGAAGCACAGGAGCCATTTTAGCAGGTTCACTACTTAAAGTAGGAAGAATAAAGGGAATTAACAGACCGGCACTGGCACCACTGTTACCGACAACTAAGGGCTCATGTATGATAATAGATGCAGGAGCAAATGTGGATTCAAAGCCCAAAAACCTACAGCAATTTGCTATTATGGGTTCCATATATATGGAAAAGGTTATGGGAATAAAAAATCCAAGGACTGGGCTACTTAATATAGGGACAGAAGAAGGAAAGGGTAATGAGCTAACGAAAGAAAGCTTTGAGCTTATAAAAGAGCTGAATTTAAATTTTGTAGGAAATATAGAAGCCAGAGATTTTATTGATGGTGTATGCGATGTTTGCGTATGCGACGGTTTTGCGGGAAATATACTTCTTAAGAATACAGAAGGTGTGGCACAAACTATTTTCGATATGCTTAAGATTACTTTTATGCAAAATACTATATCCAAGCTTGCTGCTTTGATGTTAAAAAAGGGCTTAAAGGCTTTTAAGAAAAAATTTGATTACAAAGAGTATGGCGGAGCACCCTTCCTGGGTATTGATGGAATAATTATAAAAGCTCATGGCAGTTCAGATTCAAAGGCAGTAAAGAATGCAGTTAGACAGGCAAAGCTATTATATGATAACAAATGCCTGGATATTATAAGACAAGAAATATCAAAATTAGGGGCTGATAATGTTGAAAATGACGAATAAACATGCCGGTATTATTGCGACTGGAAGCTATGTACCGGAGAGAATATTAACAAATGAATATTTTGAAAAAATAGTTGATA
This sequence comes from Lutisporaceae bacterium, assembly GCA_049684915.1. Lineage (GTDB taxonomy): Bacteria > Bacillota > Clostridia > Lutisporales > Lutisporaceae > GWB2-37-7. The sequence continues at coordinate 20,711 of JBAVGO010000018.1, forward strand.
CAAATAATGAATGGATAATTTCTAGAACGGGTATTGAGGAAAGAAGAGTTGCTGATGAAAACACTGCTACTTCAGACTTAGCTACAAAAGCTGCACTGAAAGCTTTGGAGAAATCAGGCATAACCTCAGAGGAAATAGATCTTATCATTGTTACAACAGTAACACCGGACATGGCATTTCCTTCAACAGCATGTATTGTTCAAAAAAATATAGGAGCTGTAAATGCGGCAGCTTTTGATATTGAGGCAGCTTGCTCAGGCTTTATATATGGGCTTACTATAGCAGATAGCTTTGTATGTCAAGGTATCTACAAAAATGTATTGGTTATTGGAGCAGAGACTCTTTCTAAAATAACAGATTATACAGATAGAAAAACTTGTGTGATTTTTGGTGATGGAGCGGGTGCTGCTATTGTCTCAGAGGTAGAGGAAGGCTATGGAATACTATCCTCACATCTAGGAGCTAATGGTAATGCAGGACATCTTCTTATTCAACCAGCAGGAGGCTCAAGGCTGCCTGCATCAGAACAAACAGTAAAGGATAGACTTCATTACATACAGATGGATGGCAGTGAGGTATTTAAGTTTGCAATAAAGATAATGGGGGAAGCAGCAGAAAAAGCTTTAGAAGGCTGCGGAATGGTTAAGGAAGATATAGATTTTCTTATACCCCATCAAGCAAATACCAGAATTATTGATTCAGCTGTAAAAAGACTTAAGATATCTAAAGATAAGGTTTATGTTAATGTTGAAAAATATGGGAATATGTCATCAGCATCAATTGCAGTAGCACTTGATGAAGCTAATGAAAATAATTTATTAAAGGATGATGACATTGTTGTATTGGTTGGCTTTGGAGGCGGCTTGACTTGGGGTTCCAATGTTATTAAATGGAAAAATTACAGGAGGTAAACATGTTTAAGACAGAAATTTGTGAGCTGCTTAATATAAAGTATCCAATTATACAAGGAGGTATGGCTTGGGTAGCTACAGCAGAATTGGCTGCAGCCGTATCTAATGCAGGGGGTTTGGGTATAATAGGAGCTGGTAATGCTCCTGCAGATTTTGTAAGAAATGAAATTAAAAAGGTTAAAGAACTTACAGATAAGCCTTTTGGAGTAAATATAATGCTACTTTCTCCTTTTGTAGAGGATGTAATAAAGGCAGTATATGAAGAACGAGTACCTGTAATTACAACAGGTGCAGGCAATCCAGCTAAATATATTGCTATGTTCAAGGAAATAGGCACTAAGATTATACCAGTAATTCCATCAGTTGCTTTAGCAAAGAAGATGGAAAAAGAAGGTGTCGATGCAGTTATAGCAGAGGGTACTGAGTCAGGAGGACATGTAGGTGAGTTAACCACTATTGTTTTGGTTCCTCAAGTAGTTGATGCTGTCAGCATACCTGTTATTGCAGCAGGTGGTATCGCAGATGGAAGAGGTTTTGTATCGGCTTTGGCTTTAGGCGCAAAGGGAGTACAGATGGGCACAGTATTTGTATGTGCAGAAGAATGTACAGCTCATGACAACTACAAACAATCCATAATAAAAGCTAGTGACAGAGGCACTGTAGTAACAGGCAGAATTACAGGACACCCTGTTAGAATTATAAAAAATAAACTAGCTAGACAGTTTGATAAGCTAGAGAGCTCAGGTGCAAGTGTAGAGGAATTTGAGAAGCTGGGAGAAGGAAAACTTAAAAATGCTGTTGTTGATGGCGATGCTGATTATGGCTCAATAATGGCAGGTCAAATCAGTGGAATGATAAATGAAATAAAACCAGCAAGAAAAATTATAGAAGCGATTATTAATGACGCGAAATCAACTATCGGTATATTAAATCAAATATAGGAGGTAAGATTTTGGCTAAAATAGCATGTATTTTTCCAGGCCAAGGGGCACAATATAGCGGTATGGGAAAAGAAATTGCCGAAAACTACAGCCAAGCAATGGAAATATTTGAAATTGCCAGCGATAGGTTAGGCATAGATATGAAAAAGCTTTGCTTTGAAGGAAGCGAAGAGGATTTAAAGAAAACGGAAAACACACAGCCTTCAATTCTAACTACAAGTATTGCAATACAAGCGGTTTTAAAGCTGCATGGTATAGAGCCTGATGTAACAGCAGGACTTAGTCTTGGTGAGTATTCAGCCCTAGTAGCTTCAAATGTTATAGATTTTGCTGATGCATTAGAGCTTGTAAAGAAACGAGGCAAATATATGCAGGAAGCTGTTCCTATGGGAGAGGGTACCATGGCTGCAATAATGGGCTTATCAAAGGAAGATGTGATAGAATGTCTGAATATGGTAAGCGGCTATGGAGTGGTAGAAGCAGCAAACTTTAACTATCCAGGTCAGATAGTTATTACAGGACACACCAAAGCAGTTGAACATGCATGCAGTATGCTAAAGGATAAGGGCGCAATAAGAGCAAAGCTTTTGCCTGTAAGTGCACCCTTCCATTCAAGCTTGCTTAAGCCTGCTGGTGAAAAGCTTGCGAAAGACCTTGAAAATATTTCTCTGAAGGATTTGAAGGTACCGGTAGTAGCAAATGTTCATGCACAATTTATTAAGGATAAAAGTGAAGTGAAAAAATGTCTTGTAGATCAGGTAAGTTCTTCAGTTTTGTGGGAAGACAGTGTAAAAAATATGATAGACAGTGGAGTAGACACCTTTATAGAGGTTGGTCCAGGGAAAACCCTATCTTCCTTTGTAAGGAAAATTGATAAGAACGTTGCTGTTTTTAATGTTGAGGACATTCGCTCCCTGGAAAACACAATAACAGGTATAAGGGAGAGAGCGGAATGAAACTAACAGGTAAAACAGCCATAGTTACAGGGGGTGCAAGAGGGATAGGAAGGGCTATTGCAATGACTTTAGCTGCAGCTGGTGCAAATATAGTAATAAATTATTCAAGCAGTAGCAAAGCAGCAGATGAAGTTGTTGAAGAGGCTAAGAAGTTGGGAGTATCAGCATTTGCTTTTAAGGCTGATGTATCAAAGGATGAAGAAATAGAAAATTTAGTTAAACAAGTATTAAATGATTTTGGCAGCATAGATATATTAGTAAATAATGCGGGGATAACCCGTGACAATCTGCTGATTAGAATGTCTGAGAAAGATTTTATGGATGTTATTGATACAAATCTTAAGGGTGCTTTTATATGTACAAAACATGTATCTAAGGTAATGATGAAGCAAAGATCAGGTAAAATTATTAATATAGCGTCAGTAGTAGGTGTAATGGGAAATGCGGGGCAATCCAATTATGCTGCTTCTAAAGCTGGTTTGATAGGTTTTACAAAATCAATTGCCAAGGAGATTGCAAAGCGTGGCATAAATGTTAACGCAGTGGCTCCAGGATACATTCAAACAGATATGACGGCTTCACTACCTGATAAGATAAAGGAAGAATTTTTAAACGGGATACCTTTATCAAGGGCAGGAATGCCACAAGATGTAGCTAATGCAGTATTATTCTTATCTTCTGAATATTCCGACTATATTACGGGTCAAGTAATTCATATTGACGGTGGAATGGTAATGTAATATTATCTAAATATAATCCCGAAGGGAGGTGAACAGGATGATATTTGAGAAGGTACAGGAAAAGGTTGCAGAACAGCTAGGTGTAGAGGCTGAAGAGGTTTTGATGGAATCTTCCTTCATAGATGATTTAGGTGCAGATTCACTTGATATAGTTGAATTGCTAATGGCACTTGAAGAGGAATTTGATATTGAGATTCCAGATGAGGAAGCTGAGAAGTTAGCTTCAGTTGGAGATATAGTTGAGTACATAAAAAATAATCAATAAAAGTTGTCCCGATAAATCGGGGCTCTTTTTTTTGAAATCTGTGTACAAAACTTACAATAGAGTCAATATTTCTCGGGCTGGTGAATATATCAGCCCGAGAAAGCAGCATTTATGTTTTGTTCTTTATAGGTTTACATTAATTATGCTTCAATACAAGCTTTTATATATATTTATATAATTTTTATTAAGGAGATGAATCATTTGGAAAATAGAAGAGTTGTAATAACGGGTTTAGGAATAATTTCGCCAATAGGTATAGGGATTGAGCAGTTTTTTTCTGCTTTAAAAGAAGGTAAATGTGGGATAGATAATGTTACAAGATTTGATACAGAAGGCTATGATGCAAAGATTGCAGGAGAGGTAAAGGATTTTGATCCTCTAGAGTATATAGATAAAAAAGAAGCAAAAAGAATGGATAGATATACTCAATTTGCAGTTGCAGCTTCAAAGATGGCAATTTTGTCCTCTAAGCTTAATTTAGAGGAGATAGATAATAATAGACTAGGTGTATGCATTGGTTCGGGTATAGGCGGCATGGAGACCTTGGAGACACAGCATCAGATTCTTAGGGAGAAAGGACCTGGTAGAGTTAGCCCCTTCTTTGTACCTATGATGATTTCAAATATTGCTGCAGGAAATGTTTCTATAGCATTTAAAGCAAAGGGTCCAAACATTACGGTGGTAACAGCCTGTGCATCAGGTACCAACGCAATTGGTGAGGCTTACAAAATTATTCAAAGAGGCGATGCAGAGCTAATGATATCAGGAGGTACAGAGGCTTCTATAACTCCTTTAGCTTTTGCAGGCTTCTGTGCAATGAAAGCATTGTCCACAAGAAACGATGATCCCAAAGGTGCAAGTAGACCTTTTGACAAGGAGAGAGATGGCTTCATTATGAGCGAGGGAGCCGGTATATTGATATTAGAAGAGCTGGAACATGCATTAAAAAGAGGTGCACACATTTATGCAGAGATGGCTGGCTATGGCACAGCGGGAGATGCATATCATATTACTGCACCGGATCCAGAAGGCGATGGAGCTTTTAGAGCAATGCAAGCGGCAGTTAGAGATGCAGGCATAAAGCCAGAAGAAATAGACTATATCAATGCACATGGTACTTCAACAGAAATGAATGATAAGCTTGAAACAATGGCTATTAAGAGACTTATGGGCGAGTATGCCAAGGAGGTAATAATAAGCTCAACTAAGTCAATGACGGGTCACATGCTTGGAGCGGCTGGAGCAATTGAGGCTGCGGCTTGTGTAATGGCTATAAATGAAAGCATTATACCTCCGACAATTAATTACACAACACCTGATGAAAACTGTGATTTGAACTATACACCAAATAAATCAATTAATAAGAACGTAGAATATGCAATGTCAAACTCTTTGGGCTTTGGCGGGCATAACGCAACTATAATATTGAAAAAATATCAATAAATGATATACTTAGAGATTGGTAAGGACTATTATTTTAGCCTTGCCAATCTTTTATCATATTTTCCTTGATTCATATGTAGGCTTTATAACAAATTTTTAATATACCTGTATATATGTAAATTGGAACGCAGTATGCATATATATTTGTATACAATAGGGAGGTATTAATTTGTCTACCAAAGGTAGTAAAAGAGAAGAGCAATTAAAGGAACTGCAAAGAGCCATAGAATATGCCTTCAATGACTCATCATTACTAAACACAGCTATGACTCACAGCTCTTATACAGCTAATAGAGCTGAGAAGCTTGAGCATTACGAAAGATTGGAGTTTCTAGGAGATTCAATATTAAGCATGATAGTGAGTCAGTATATATTTAGGAACTGCAAGGAGCTTGCAGAAGGACAGCTTACCAGGGTAAGGGCAAATATTGTATGTGAAGCATCACTATATGAGGCTGCAGAGAAAATAGATTTGGGTGAGTTCTTACTTATCAGTAAAGGTGAAGAATTGACTGGCGGACGCAGCAGAATATCAATATTAGCAGATGCTTTTGAGGCATTGATAGCAGCGATATATCTTGATGGTGGTATAAACAAAGCGAAAAGCTTTGTGCTTGATACACTTAAAGATATTATAAAGAGAGCAATACAAAATAAAATAGTATCTGATTATAAATCTTATATACAAGAGTATATTCAAAAGACAAGTCAAGCAAAAATAAGCTATGAGCTGCTTTTAGAGGAAGGGCCTGCACACAGTAGAACCTTTGAAATAGCTATGATGCTGGATGATAAAACAATTGGAATAGGTCGTGGCAATAGCAAGAAGGAAGCACAGCAAGCAGCAGCAAAGAACGCTATGGAAAAGCTGGAAATAGAATATGAATAAGAGACATTACATTATACCGATATTTGTATCGCATAGGGGCTGCCCACATGACTGTATATTTTGCAATCAGAAGAAAATAACAGGTTCAGGGGGAGATGTATCGGGTGATGAAGTAAAGTCAAAGATAGAAGAATATTTAAAAACAATCCCCAAAGAAAACACGCACATAGAGCTTGCTTTCTTTGGGGGAAGCTTTACCGCAATTCCCATAGAACAGCAGAAGGAGCTTCTAGGTGCAGTGCAAAGCTACTTAAAACAAGGCGTAATCAGCAATATAAGGATTTCCACCAGACCCGATTGTATCAACGAGGAAGTAATTGAAATATTAAAGCTTTATGGAGTAAAGATAGTTGAGCTGGGTGTACAGTCTATGGATGAAGAAGTATTAAAGCTTAGTAATAGGGGACATAGTACAGAGGACGTCGTAAATGCGATAACTCTATTAAAGCAAAGAGGCTTTACAGTAGGAGTTCAGGTTATGGTGGGTTTGCCTGGTGATACAGAGGAAAAAAGCATTGATACAGTTCAGAAGCTTGTAGCCTTGAAGCCTCATATAGCAAGAATTTATCCAGCACTAGTAATCAGAAATACATATATGGAGCAAATGTATTATAAGGGACTTTATAAGCCTTTCTCCCTAGAGAAGACAATTGAGATTTGTAAGAGGCTTTTGATAATTTTTGAGAAGAACAATATTGAAGTTATACGTATCGGACTACAGCCTACAGAAAACATTGTAGAGGGCAAGGAAGTAGTAGCAGGACCCTTTCATCCAGCTATGAGACAGTTGGTTGTAGCTGCAATTTATAGAGATATGCTTGTGTATATTATAAGTAGTATGATGCCAATAGATAATGTTGAAATACACATAAATCCAAAAGAAATTTCCGACATAATAGGACAAAAAAGAACTAATATCGAGTACCTAAGAGAACGGTTTAATATCAGAAATGTGGCAGTAATTCAGACTTCGACTATTGACAAGCAAAGCATAATTGTGAAATCTGGCGAAAATATGCGTAAAATGTCACTAAAAGATTTATATAATGTACTGGAAAAATGAAGGAATTAGTCACAAAATAAAGAATATATTTACTATTCTACAAACATATAGGGGGTCTTGAGAATAATGGATATATTAAGAGTATCAGCTCAATCACAGCCTAAATCTGTTGCCGGAGCACTTGCTGCAATACTTAGAGAAAAATCTATTGCTGAATTGCAGGCGGTAGGAGCAGGTGCAGTAAACCAAGCGGTAAAAGCTATTGCGATTACAAGGGGATTTGTAGCACCAAATGGAATAGATCTTGTCGTTGTTCCTGCTTTTTCTGAGATAATGATTGATGGAGAAGGTAGGACAGCAATTAAATTTCTTGTAGAGCCAAGATAGTAAACATTGAACGCCAATTACTTATATCAGTAATTGGCGTTATTTTTTTTAACGTACTAAATATTCTATAATCCAAATTTTCTTTAAATAGCATACATATTATGATAAAATAGTTTAGATAGACATGTTGTAAAGATTATAAGAATTAGAAATTAACTGAATTAATTTTTGCTATAGGGGTGGACAAATGTATTTAAAACAGATAGAAGTACATGGTTTTAAATCCTTTGCGGATAAAATTGAGCTAAATCTTGCAAATGGAATAAATGCAGTAGTTGGACCAAATGGAAGCGGAAAGAGCAATATTTCCGATGCTATTAGATGGGTGCTAGGAGAGCAGTCTGCCAAAAACCTTAGAGGCAGTAAGATGGAGGATGTTATATTTTCAGGTAGTGATAAGAAAAAAGCATTAGGCTTTGCTGAGGTAAGCATCTGCATTGATAATGCAGATAGGAAGCTGCCAATAGATTTTACTGAGATAAACATAACCAGAAGAATGTACAGATCTGGTGAAAGCGAGTATTACATAAACAAAATCTCCTGTAGATTGAAGGATATTTATGAGCTTTTTATGGATACGGGCATAGGCCGCGACGGGTACTCCATCATCGGACAGGGAAAAATAGATGAGATACTTAGTAATAAGTCTGAAGATAGAAGACAGATTTTTGAAGAAGCAGCAGGCATTGTGAAGTTTAAAAGCAGAAAGCATGAAGCAGAGAAAAAGCTAGAAAATACAAAACAAAATATTACAAGGGTAATGGATATTATTGAGGAAATAAACACTCAGCTTGAGCCTATGAAGGATCAAGCAGAGGTAGCCAAAAGATATAGAGATATACTTTTGGAGCTTAAGGGTATAGAAATCAATTTGATTTTAGGCAATATAGACAAATTTAAAGCAAAACTGGAGAGTATAAAGAAGGAAGAGGAAGGCATACAAAGCTATATAGAAGAAAAAGCTAAGTACAAGCTTAACCTTGATGAAAAGCAGAGGAAACTAAAGGTTAGTCTAAATACTTTGGAAAGAAGTCTGGAAGCTCTTCAACAGGAGGCTCATCAACTAGATAACAATATGCAGCGACAGGAAGGTGAGTATAAGGTTGTTCAGGAAAAGAAGAACAATATAGAAAACTCCTTTGCTAGATTTCACCAAAGGAAAAAGGAGCTTGAGCAGGAAGGTAAAAAATCTAATGCTGCAGTTGTTGAGAATGATACACATCTGGAGCTTCTTGGAGTGCAGCTACAGCAGCTGCAAAGCAGTATTGCAGAAAAATCCTCACAGTTTGAGAATTATTATAGCTCTATAGCTGGAAAGGAAACAGAGCTTGATAATGTGCAACAGCAATATATCAGTTTAATTAATTCACAATCAGAAATAAAAAGTAAGATAAACAGCTCTCACTCCTTTATAGAAAATATTGAGAAAAGAAACTTACAAATAAATGAAGATTTAAAAAGGCTGGAGACACAGCTAGAAGAAAAACGTAAGGCTTTTAAGGTTGCAGAAGAAAGCTTTGAAGCGGCTAAACATAGTGAAAATCAATGTGGAAATAAGCTTGAAGAGCTTAAACAAAATAAGCAAGAGCATGAGAAGAAAGTTCTAGAGTTAGAGCATGAAGTATCCAATGAAAAAAGCAATAAGGATAGTATCGCTTCTAGACTAAGGGTACTAGAGGACATGGAGAAGGATTTTGATGGTTATAGTAAGTCTGTAAAGGCATTGCTTAGCAATGCAGGAAGTATAACAAAGGGTATGCTTGGTGCAGTAGGCGAAATGATTAATGTGCCTTCTTTGTATGTCGCAGCTATTGACGTAGCTTTGGGAGCACAGGTGCAAAGTGTTGTAACTGAGACAGAAGAGGATGCAAAGGCTTTAATAGAATATTTAAAACAGTACAAGCTAGGCAGGGCAACCTTCCTACCTATAAGCTCTATTAAGCCTAGATTTTTCTCGGATAAAGACAAAGCAAACTTTGGAATAGATGGTTTTGTTGGTATAGCTTCAAAGCTTGTAACCTATGATAAAAAAATTGAAAACATTATAAATAATCTATTGGGTAGAATAGCAATAGTAAATGATATGGATGCTGCCATAAAGCTTGCAAGACTTACAAATTATGATTTTAGGATTGTAACCTTAACAGGAGAAATAATTAATGCAGGCGGTTCTATTACAGGTGGAAGCTTAAATGCAGTATCTCACTCAGTATTATCTAGAAAAAATGAGATTGAGCAATTAAAGCATAAATATCAAGGTGTAAAAGAAAATTTTGAAAAGCTGCTCTTGAATTTGGGAACTGCAAAGCAACATATAACAGCTACAGGTCTTGAAATTTCAAACAAAACTGATGAGCATCACAAGCTTATGCTTGAACTTAATAATTTACAAAACAGATTTGAAAGCTTAAAATCAGAAATGCAGATAATAAATGACAGGGTATCAATAAGCACTAAGGAAATAGCTGATTTGAGCAAGGAGTGCAATGATTCAAGAGAGTTTATTACTGTTAATCAACAGAAAGATAAGCTACTTGAAACAAATAAAAAAGAAATAGAAGAAAGCATAGCTACTCTGCAAGCTGATATGAAACAGCTTAATGAGGTGAAGGATGCTCATAACAACGATATTACTGATTTGAAGGTAAAGCTGTCCGCAATAGAACAAAACAAGAAGTCATTAGAGCTCCAGAATATTGAGCTAAATGATAGAATCAAGCAGCTGGAAATAGAATTACAAAACTCAATAAAAGAAATGGAGCAGTCAGATACGGATTCTACTCATTATGATGAAATGCTAAAGCAAATTCAGAATGTAATAAAGGACTTAGAATCGCAGATAGAACAAAAACAAGCTGAGATTCAAGAGAAAACAGAAGAGAAAATAAAGCTACAGACTGCTATTGAGAAATCTGATGAGGAAGTAAAAGATAATCAGCAGGAAGAAGCAGATGTTCAAAATAGTCTTCATAAGATTGAAATGCAGAAGGTCAAGGTAGAATTTGAGCTAGAAAATATTGAGCTAAAGCTTTTGGAGACCTATGAGCTTAACTATCATAACGCACAAGGCTATAGGGATAATAGTATCAATTTAACATGGGCGTCAAGACGCTGTGATGAGCTGAAGAACGAAATCAGAGCTATGGGAACCGTTAATGTAAATGCTGTTGAAGAGTATGACAAGCTAAGCCAAAGATTTACCTTCTTGAATAATCAGGTAGAGGATATGGTAAAGTCCAGAGAGTCCTTACTACAGGTTATAACAGAGATAGCAGAAAGCATGAAGCAGCAGTTTATAACTGAGTTTTATAAGATTAATGAGAATTTTAATGAAGTGTTTGCACAGCTTTTTGGCGGTGGTCAAGCACAGCTAGTGCTATCGGACGCTGACAACATACTAGAGTGCGGCATAGAAATAATAGCGAAACCTCCAGGTAAGAAGCTTCAAAACTTGTTGCTGTTATCCGGTGGTGAAAGGGCATTGACAGCAATAGCATTGTTATTTGCAATACTTAAAATGAAGCCAGCACCCTTCTGTGTATTAGATGAAATAGATGCAGCTCTAGATGATGCTAATGTAGACCGTTATGCGGTTTTCTTGAAGGAGTTTGCAAAAACAACTCAGTTTATTATAGTAACCCATAGAAAGGGGACTATGGAATCGGCAAACTGTCTTTATGGAGTAAGCATGGAGGATAGTGGTATTTCTAAGCTTATTTCAGTCAGACTAGAAAATACTTTAGAGGATAAAGTAAGCTAAAAACAGTAAATTTACATTTAGGAGTGATATGATGGCTAGTTTTATTTCAAAGCTATTTAAAAAGGATAAAGAAAAACAGGATGAGGTATTGCCAGACTTAGAAGAACAGCTCTCTGATGAAGAAATAGAGCAAATTCTAATCGATGAGCAGGTGAATGATGATGAGGCTGTTCAGGAACTTGAAATAAGTGAGATACAGGCTGATTTTACGGAAAAAGAAGAAGAACAAGCAGAAAAAATACCCTTCTTCACTAAGCTTAAGGATGGACTTTTTAACACACGAAAAAGCATTACAGATAAAATTAATGATACGCTTATAAAATTTAAGACGGTTGATGAGGATTTGTTTGACGAGCTGGAGGAAATTTTGATTACCTCTGATATGGGCGTTGAAACAACTATGAAAATACTTGACGATTTGAGACTTAAGGTAAAGCAAGAAAACATTAAGGAACCGATGCAAATAAAGGTACTACTAAAACAGGAAATGCTGGATGCATTAGGCAAAGCAGCAGAGCCTATAGGTACTCATCTACCTGAGATTATACTTGTAATAGGTGTAAATGGCGTAGGCAAAACAACATCTATAGGCAAGATATCAAGCAGATTAAAAAAATCAGGTAAAAAGGTACTTATAGCAGCGGCTGATACCTTTAGAGCAGCCGCAATAGACCAGCTAGAGGTATGGGGCAAAAGGGCAGGCGTTGATGTTATAAAGCATCAGGAGGGCTCTGATCCAGCAGCTGTAATATTTGATGCAATTAACGCTGCAAAATCAAGAAAGATAGATGTCTTAATCTGTGACACAGCAGGAAGACTTCATAATAAGAAAAACCTGATGGAGGAGCTAAAAAAAATATCTAGAGTTATAGAAAGAGAATATCCTGAAGCTCATAAGGAGGTCTTGCTGGTTCTAGATGCTACTACAGGTCAAAATGCAGTATCACAAGCAAAAATCTTCAAAGAAGTAGCAGATATTACAGGCATAATACTAACTAAGCTTGATGGTACAGCAAAGGGTGGAATAGTAATTAGCATCAAGTCAGAGCTTGATATCCCAGTAAAGCTGGTTGGAGTAGGCGAAAAAGTAGATGATCTTCAAGAGTTTATACCTGAAGACTTTGTAAATGCTTTATTTGCTGAATAGATGTTGACAATACGCAGATATTAATATAAAATACTTTTTGTAAAGGTTTTAACCTTTACAACCCTAAAGGATATTTTAGAGGTGTATAGTATGTACGAAAAAATTGTACAGATAGCTCTTTTGTTTGATTTCTATGGACAGCTCTTAACTGATAAACAGATAGAAATAATAGATATGCACTATAACAATGATTTGTCCTTAACTGAGATATCAGAACAGCAGGGCATAAGTAGACAGGGTGTATATGATACTTTGAAACGAGCAGAGAAAACACTTTTTGAGTACGAAGAAAAGCTTGGACTTGTAAACAGATTTATACAGCAAAAGGAAAGCTTATCCGATGTAAATAATATGCTAAATAAAATACTAGACATAGAAGAAAATAATATAGATATAACAAAAAGTAAAATTTCTGAAATAATTTCTTTTATAAAGAAGCTCATATAAAACCCAGGAGGTGGTTAAATGGCTTTTGAAGGATTAGCTGGCAAGCTACAGGAAACTCTAAAGAAACTAAGAGGTGCCGGCAAGCTTAATGAAAAAGATATTAAGGATGCCATGAGAGAGGTTAGAATGGCTCTGCTTGAAGCGGATGTTAGCTTCAAGGTGGCAAAGGACTTTGTAAATAAGGTTACAGAAAAAGCTGTTGGACAGGAAATATTAGAAAGCTTGACACCTGGACAACAAGTTATAAAAATTGTAAATGACGAGCTGACTCATTTAATGGGCAGCACTCAAAGCAAAATTGCTTTTTCCTCAAAACCTCCTACAGTATTTATGATGGTAGGCTTGCAGGGAGCTGGTAAGACCACCCATACGGGTAAGCTAGGTCTTATGTTAAAAAAGCAAGGCAAGAATCCATTGTTTGTTGCCTGTGATATATATAGACCAGCGGCGATAAAGCAGTTGCAGGTTGTAGGTCAGCAGGTTGGAGTAGAAGTATTTTCCTTAGGTGATAAGACAAATCCTGTTGATATTTCAAAAGCAGGTATAGAATATGCAAAAAAGAATGGCAATGATGTCGTACTTATAGATACAGCCGGAAGACTTCATATTGATGAAGAGCTGATGGGAGAGCTAGAAGATATTAAGAAAAATGTAAGACCAACTGAAATCCTTCTTGTAGTTGACTCAATGACAGGTCAGGATGCGGTTAATGTTGCTGAAAGCTTTAATGAAAAGCTAGGTATAGATGGTGTAATACTTACTAAGCTAGATGGAGATACAAGAGGTGGAGCTGCATTATCTGTTAAAGCTGTTACTGGTAAACCCATAAAGTTTGCTGGAATGGGCGAGAAGATGGATGATCTTGAACCTTTTCATCCAGACAGAATGGCGTCAAGAATACTCGGTATGGGAGATGTGCTTACTCTTATTGAGAAGGCTCAGACAAACATGGACGAGAAAAAAGCCATGGAGCTTGAGAAAAAAATAAGAACTCAACAGTTTACCTTTGAGGACTTCCTTGATCAGCTTCAGCAAATGAAGAAAATGGGGTCTTTGAGTTCACTAGTTGAAATGATTCCAGGCATGAACTCCAGTAAAATGAAGGGTCTCCAGGTTGATGACAAGGAGCTTGTAAGGACAGAGGCTATTATAAAATCCATGACCAAGAAGGAGAGAACAGAGCCCTCCATTATAAATGCAAGCAGAAGAAAGCGTATTGCGGCTGGAAGCGGTACTACAATCCAGGACGTAAATAAGCTTTTAAAGAACTTCGAGCAAACTAAGAAGATGATGAAGCAGTTTACAGACATGGAAAAGGATATCAAGAAAGGCAAAAAGAAATTACCTTTCTTTAGATAATTAAATTCATTTCGCATATATTTAAGGAGGTGAAATAAAGTGGCAGTTAAGATAAGATTGAAAAGAATCGGAGCTAAGAAGGTACCTTTTTACAGAGTTGTAGTTGCAGATTCAAGATCACCAAGAGATGGTAAGTTCATAGAAGAAATCGGATACTACAATCCATTAACAGATCCTGCAGATATTAAGATAGATGCAGAAAAGGCTAAGAAGTGGCTGGACAATGGTGCACAACCATCTGAAACAGTTAAATCATTATTAAAGAAAAGTGGTATAATAGAAGCATAAAAATAACTTCTATTGGGAGTGTTGCAGTTGAAAAATTTAGTTGAAGTAATTGCAAAAAGCCTTGTTAACAATCCTGATGAGGTGCGTGTGAAAGAGACTGAAGGTAACAGCTCAATAATAATTGAACTTTCTGTAGCACCTGAGGACATGGGCAAGGTTATCGGCAAGCAAGGCAGAATAGCAAAGGCTATTAGGACTGTTGTGAAATCTGCGGCTGTAAAAACCGATAAAAAGGTTATAGTAGAAATAATTTAATCAGAAGCAGGAGATAATATTATATTATTTCTACTGTATTCTATATGTTGTTAAAAATACATTATTTATAAATAAAAGCAGATGTTTCTACTGCTTTTATGAAGGATAAATTTTTTAACAACATACCTATGGGTTTCGTGTTAAGAGTTTGAATAGAATTATTAACACGAAACGTTTTCTACTATATTTAAGAGAACGCAGTTTTGATAAAGACTGCGTTCTCTTAAATATAGAAAAATGAAGGTGATTTATATTATGTTAGAATACTTAAGTATAGGACAGATAGTAAATACTCATGGAATACAAGGAGAGATAAAGGTATATCCTTTGACCAATGATATTACTCGTTTTGAAAAGCTAAAGGAAGTATATATTGAAGCTAAGGACGAAATAAAAAAATATCCAGTAAAAAGTGTGAAATACCTTAAAAACACAGTGATTATGAAGCTAGAAGGCATAGATACCATGAATGATGCAGAGAAGCTTAAGGAGTTATATCTTAAGGTTGGAAGATGGGATGCAGTACCGCTACCCAAGGATACATTTTTCATATGTGATATTGTTGATTCTGAGGTCTACGATATAAGGATAGGCTTGCTTGGAAAGCTTACTAATGTGATACAAACAGGCAGCAACGACGTATATGTGGTAATGCAGGATAAAAAGGAAATACTTATACCAGCGTTAAAAACTATAGTAAAAGAAATAGATCTTAAGAATAAAAAAATTACAGTAGATTTACCAGAGGGATTGATTTAATGAGAATTGATATACTAAGCTTGTTCCCAGAAATGCTTGAAGCAGTATTATATAAAAGTATAATAGGTAGAGCTGTGAAGAATGAACTGGTGAAGCTTGATTTTCATAATATAAGAGACTTTACCGAGAATAAAAATAATAGAGTGGATGACTATCCCTATGGCGGAGGCTTGGGGATGATTATGCAGTGTCAGCCGATTTTTTCAGCTGTGGAAAGCATAAAAAGTCAGCTTGAAAGCAAGCCCCACATAATTATGATGACACCTCAGGGCAAAAGCTTTAATCAGCATAAGGCTAAAGAGCTGACACAATATGAAAATATAATTATTATTTGCGGTCATTATGAGGGTATCGACCAAAGAGTTACTGATGCTCTAGTTGATGAAGAAATATCCTTGGGAGATTTTGTACTTACCGGAGGAGAAATTGCGGCAATGGCAGTAACAGATGCTGTATGCAGGCTGCTTCCAGGAGTGCTTAAGGAAGATGAATCCCACATGATAGAATCCTTTAGCAGCGGACTTTTGGAGTTTCCACAGTACACAAGACCTCCTGTATTTCAAGCTATGGAGGTACCAGAGATATTACTAACAGGACATCATGAGAATGTAGACAAGTGGAGACGTTATCAAGCTCTAAAAGCAACGTACATAAAGAGACCAGAGCTTCTTGAAACCGTTGAGCTTTCAAAGCAGGATATTAAGTTTTTGGAAGAAATAAAAAAAGAATTGAATAGTAGTAAGTAATTTACACTATGAGGGGGAGTGGGAGCATTCGTGTCATTATTCTAACTGACCTCTCTTTTTTATGCCTAAATATAACAAATGAGAATAAATAGACGATATTAAGAGGAGAAATTTATAGCATCTGTTAAATAGGTAACTTATATGGTAATATAATGTATACACTTATTATGACTATAATGGTAAGTAGAGGGAATAGGTATTGAGGTTTAAGTACGTTTTATATGACAATTTACAAAAGCAAAAAAACCGTCCCTACTGCTTTTATTATAAGAGGAGGTTTATGATGAAAAAGTTATTCATAATTTTGGTTGTTCTAGTGGCGATGGTGTCATTCGTAGTTTTATATGCTAATCAGGATAGTTCTATATTTAATTTTGGACAAAAAGTGAAATCAATTAATGATAAGAATGATGAAACTATTGTTGCTACTATTAATGATTCAGAAATAACGATGAAACAATTTGAAGCATATAAGCTTACTATTAATAGTAGCAAAGATGGACAAAAAATGCTTTCTGATAAAGAAATTCTTGATATGTTGATAGATAAAGAAGTGGTTTATATAGAAGCATTAAAAAATAATATATCAGTAAGTGATAGCTTTGTAGACGAGTCAATAAATTCATCAAAAGAATTAGTTACTCAGAATCAAAGTGAATATAATCAATTAAAGGATTATATATCAGGTCTTGGGATAACAGAAGAACAGTATTGGGAAAATGCTAAGCCTGCTTATAAAAAGGCTTTAATGTGGGGTCAATATAAAAAAATATTGAAGAAAGCTTATGCAGAAAAAAATAATATAAAAGATCAAAATGAACTTAATAATCAATTTGAGGAGTATTATAAAAATAATATTAAAGAGCTTAAGTCAAAAAGTAAAATTGAATATTATAATATAAAATAAATATATATGGCGATGCAATATTTGATATGTATATCAAAGGGTTTTATTTGGTGAGAGTGAATTGTGAGGGAAAAGGGGACAAG
>JBAVGO010000019.1:0-56794 GCA_049684915.1 Lutisporaceae bacterium
GGTCAGGGGGTACAATATATTCTCTCTGTCAGAACTTTTATCATTGAGAGCTAAATTCATAAAACCGCTCCTTTATTTAAAGATTTATTTAATACAAGCTAGTTTATATCTGAGGTGAAATAATAAGAAGATAATCGCTATCACATTTTGAAGGTTCTATCTTGTACAGCTTGCGGTCAGCAGTTATAAACTGACCTGACCATGTATATTCAGTTTTATTCCTATCAGCTACATTTATCACCCATTTTTGCTCTCCACTGCTTTTCATAAACTTCTTGCTTGTCTTGTAGTAGATATGGTTGACTTCATCCTTGTATTCCAGTGTAATAATTACCATCATAAATTTATCCCAATCAATAAGAAATGGCATGATATCAAGCTCAAATTTAGGAACCCCCTTGTATACTAATACATTGTTGGAGGAAGCCTTTGTACGTGGAATTTGTTTTATAAGACTTCCGTCATTATATACAATGCTTCCAGAAAAAAATACATCGCCGCTTCTTGAATCAATGACAGGAATCACCCACTGATACTGCTTGTCTTTACATTTATAGATGTCTATGTAACCTAGCTGCTTCCTGTATTTATTGTTATTATCCTCGTATTCTAATGTCAAAAAAATATTTTTGATTGTAGGGTCTTCATCCGTCATAAAAGTATAGACGACCTTTTCATTAGTAAAGCTTGGTATAACCCACTCCACCTGGTTAGTATTGCCTATAGTTTTATAACATCCATCCTCCATGTTATAGGATACTGTGTATTTATAATTATAGGTTTGCTTATCATTAGGTTTGTTCCACATGGGGTATACAATAATCCTTTTGGTATTATTCCTATCCAATTCAATCAATGGAACTTTAACACCCTGACATTCTATATCAATACTAATTGAATTTATTTGCTCCCAATCTATTATGCTTGATGCCTGGATGCTTACACAAAGTAAATTCAAATCCAATGGACCAATACTTAAAATAGGAGATGAGGATTTTAACATGCCTGAATTATATTCTGTAATACGACTGGTTAATTTGGCAACTATGAAATAACTGTATTCATATATAGGTTTATTATTTTGATCATATTGGAGTGGAACCTTAAAGGGACGTATATCCACTGTTTTAATTATATTTCTATCGTTTTCAAAGCTATATGCCCGTCTCTTCTCATTAGCACCGGTACCATAAATAATAGTTATAGTAAGATTTTCGAGTTTTGCCTGCTCCCAGTCAATGCTACGGACTGTTGGCATAACCGAAATACTTTCAGCTTCTTCTAAATCTATATTATGTGTGCCTAAACAGGCTGTTTGTATAAATGATACCTTATTTACAAGTGCCTCACCTTGAGTTACAGGCATACACACTATACTTATAATAAGTGCGATAACTAAAAATATAGATATCCTTTTCATTATCTGCCTCTAACCTCCTTGATTACGAAAACTGCAAATACTTTTGCAGCCATCACTAAGCCATATATGCTTCCAGCCCATTCCGCCAGAATCCTGTGGAATGGGCTGGAATTATTTTTTTAGGGGTGGTCTATATATAAGAATCCAAATAAACCTGGGGCAAATTATCTATGGTCTGTTCTTCCCATACAGATTCACTTCCAGCAGCTTGCTTAGGATAATAGCATATACCTTTATCCTTATTATAAATTACAGCTCTCCAACTATATGTTTTCTCCTTCATGTTGTCTAGGAATACTATCTGATCATCGGAGTTCTTATCACTAAACTGGATATGTTCCTCGTTATCTCCAGATTTTACATATACATGTATTGCTCTGTAATTGTCCCACTTGATATCCCCAGCAGAAAATAAAACAGAAGGTATATCCTTTGGTGGACCAACAATTATCTCGCCAGCATCTGATGATACTTTATCTGTTGATATAGATTCTCCATTAGTAAGGAAATAGTTTATATTATATGTATATTTTTTATCTTCAGGTGAATTGAAATCCGAAGCTTTACCCATTCTTAATTTCCATAGCTGGGCTTCACTTTTGTCCTGTGTAAACATAAACCTTTTCTCTTTTGCTTTCCAACCACTTGGATTCTGATAATTACAAATTACTTCAACATAATCAATATTCTTCATTCTAAATAAAGATGAAGAAACCGATGCCTGAACGGTTTTAAAGTATATATATTGATGAGGCTGAATATGCAGTACAGTAGCTTCAGATGGAACTTTTTTGAAATCATACTGAAGAGATTCCCCATCCCAATTGTCATCAGGTATGAATGAGAAGTTTAAATCATAGGTATAATTTCTATTTTTATTATCTATATATGTAAAGTACTTAACAGGAGTGTCTGTGCTTGTTCTAAAGGTGTATGGACCCTTGGCATCGTCGTTGTAGCATATGGACGCCGTTGCACTAGACACGGAATTTACCTTAAAATCAAAAGGAGCGTCTATGTCTACTTCCATTGATTTGAAGAATGGATCATTTAGATCAATTTCGCTTATGTATTTTGCAATATCAAGATTATTTACAAACAATCCAAGGAAGCCCTGTGGAGCACAGGTTCTAGTTTCAGCATCTTCTGAATGGAAGCTCATATCTATCTCTCCCAGTTCCTCCTGACGCATAACCTTAAGCTTCACTGAAACCATAGGCATACCTGATGCAGCTGCAATTAACTCCTTAGCAGTTTCAGGATCAACTATTCCTGGTGTATCTGGTTTCTTAGGTTTTTCTGTACTACCTCCAGTTCCACCTGGTTCATCTTTCTTCCCTCTATTTTTTACATCGTCAAGACTCTCAGCTTTGGCAAATCCACCTTTAAAATCTCCTGGTGTAAGGGTTGGTTGAAACCATTGACTTACAATTTGTGCTTTAAAAAGCTCCAGTGCCCACTGCTCCTGTTCTTTCTTCTTATCATCAGGCACATAGTTTGCTATCTCCATTTTAATAACCTTATCTTTAATCAGCTTTTCAAATCCAGCATCAATATCTGCTTTCATAAACTCATACTGGACACTTGCACTGGCACTAAAGTGATTATATATTTGTTTGTATGAGCCTGTTACTTTAACATCAAGGGCAGGACGCAATGCAGTGTACTTCAACTCATATATAACACCAATAGGTGAAGTTTTTGTAGCAAAGGCATTTTTTGCTAGTACAGCTCCGTCCTTTGACAAAGTCAAGCTGAATATGGCTGAATTATTACCTTCAAGACTTGGTACTGTAGCTGCATCTATGCTTTTCACAAAGGTTTTTTTATCAGAGTTTATATCAAGTCCTATACAGCGCACTTTTCCTTCATTCCACATAGGAGTAGAAAGCCTTGGATTTTTTACCCCTCTAGCCTTAAGCGCTGATAGTATATCCTCTTTCAAGTTTTCCCCAAGATCTAGATTAACCTCAAAATTCAAAAATCCGCCTCCATCGCCAGTTTCGCTGCCAGCTTCCTTTCGATACATCCAAATGTGGAATATCTTCTCTTTGGACTGCTGATTTTGTGCTAGTGATACTGGACCGGGAAGGAAATAAAAAAGGTCAGGGTCTTCATGGTCTGGATAAACACTTATTCCACTAATTATTTGTGGTCTTTCCAATTTTAACATATAAAAATCCTCCTATCTTTTATTGGGCTAACAAATTGGTGATAACTATTCTATCCTCAAAGGACTTTTGTTGAAGAGCTGCCTTATAACAGCTGCTGTTGACCTCCTTATAATATAACTTATAGTTGTAATATTTACTATCATCAATCATTCTTAAAGCTTCCCAAATACAGCTAGGAGAGTCCTTACTTAAAGTAAATGATTTCTCTGGTTGGCTTTTTTCTTCCCAATATGCTTCAATAACAATGCTTGTATATTTCTCCCATATAGCTATAGAAGGGACGCAAAACTCAATCCTTCTGATAGAATATATTACATGTGTATCTATAATAATTACATCTGATTGGTTTGAGAAACTGCCACTGCTTACTTTCCCTGTGCAAATTAAAGAGTTATCTTTAAAAAACACTGTAAAGGAGTAATTAATATTTTTATCTACTTTACCAGTATTGTTAGTTGATGCTGGCCATGATATCTTTTGAAAATCACAAGCTTTATTTAAAACAATACTTTTAGGCTGTTTATCAGTATATAAAAGGTCAACCTGTATGTACTTGATATTGTCAGAGTCAAAATTAGCATTAGTCATTATAGTCAAATTCTTTTTTAAAAAAAAAGATTCATCTAGGTCAATATATTTTATATATTGTGAAATGTCATTAGAAATAATATTTTCAAGAAAAGCTTGTGGATATATGAAGCTATCATTAACTTCTCTTTCTTCACTAATAAAGCTACTAAATTTGCTGTCAACTTCTTTTACATCAACAGTTTTATATGAATATCCCAATATTGGTGTAGCATTGTTATTAGGTATTGTAACAGGTACGAAAAAGCTTTTGCAGAGAAAGGATACTATATCATCCTCAAAGCGTTGTCTTTCAGCTATTAAATCACTGCTAGTGTCGGGCTTATAATCAATTTTTTCAATAATAATGGTTTTTTTATCAATAAGCTCTTTATATACCTTAGATATATTTATAGAAAAAAATATAAGCCCAAGCGAAAAGCTTTTTTCAAAATAATGTAAAACTCTTGACCAATCTATGGAAGCCTTAAATGAATAGCACTTCCTTAAAGCAGGGAATGACAGCTCGTAGGTTATTCCTATTAGAGGTAACTTACCTTCAATATACTTTTTTACCAATGCCACTCCATACTTGTCCACGGAAACAGAAAAAGAAACTCTGTTGCTGCCGTACCCAGAAGGTTTGTATGTAGACTGGACTGATTTAACTAGATTGTAAGAGCTTATGTTGCCTGTAAGCTGGCTTCCAATAAAATCAATGTGTACTTTGGAAGAATCATTTAACTGAAGAGGTCTTAGCTCTATATCCGACTGCCCTGTTTTCTCTAGTAAATATTTTTTTACCTTATCTAGGACTTCCACTTCTATTGGTAATTCCACATCAAAAGCTAGATTACCACCATTAATACTTTCCATAGATCTGTATATAAGTAGGCTAAATACTGGTATGCCATTATTTTTAGCTATACTTGGTTTTATCGATTGATAGTAAAAAACATTTTTTTTATTAAAATCACTAAATATACTAATCTCAGGGGTTTGGTAAACTATTTTTTCTGGGTAAGAGATGTCCATTTTTACCACCTTCAATTATATTGTGTGTGGGTATACCCATTATTAATAAGGGTATACCCTTCTCCTTATAGCTAATAAAATTACTCTGGAGTATTAAAAATCAATGGATTGTCACTACACATTACCGGGGATGACTTAAACACCTTCTTATTAAGGGTTATAAACTGTCCCGACCAGCTATATTCTTTTTTATCCATATCAGCTATGTTGATAACCCAAGTATCACTATCAATACCACTAGTGAATTTTTTGCTTCCCTTCTGATGTATCTTATTAGCTTCGTCAGTATATTCTAGCGATATTATTACTGTTTGATATTTATTCCAGTCTACAAGATAGGAATCAATCTCAAGAGTAAGCTTTGGAGAGCCGTGGTATACCTGTATACGGTGGCTTGGTGCTTTTGTCCTTGGAATTTGTTTTGTTTCCTTGCCATCTTTGTATACGATATCACCTGAATAATACACATCACCGCCATTTACATCAATAACAGGAATTTTCCAACTATATTCCTTATTCTCACACTTAAAAATATCGATATCATCTATTCTCTTTTTGTACTTGTTGTTGTTATCTTCATATTCTAAAGTAAGGAAAATATTTCTGATTGTAGGATCTTCATCTGCCATAAAGGTATATGTAACATTTTCACTTGCAAAATCAGGAATTATCAAATCATACTGATTAGTAGTATTTGTTGATTTGAAAGTACCTTCACTCATGTTATAGGTTATGGTATATGTGTATTCATATATTTTACCCGTTGTTGGAGGTACTCCTATAGGGTAAGCAATATCTTTCTTTGTAAAATTTTTATTAAATTCGATTGTAGGTACTTTGATACCCTGACATTCTATATCAAAATTGATTGATTTAATCTTATCCCAATCTATTAAGCTGGAGGTTAGCAAGCTTACACATAGGAAGTTTAGGTCTGATGGTCCAATGCTTAGATTAGGTTCTTTGGATTGTAGCATTCCTGATTTAAAAGGCGGTATGCTACCATTGAAATTTGCTGCTATTGAATAATTGTATTCATATATTGGCTTATTGTTGCTATCGTGCATGAAGGATGCCTCAAATGGATAAGCATTTTCTTTAGTTTTTATAAGATTTCCCTCAGTATCAAAGCCATATGTCCTGCGACGTTCATTTTGATCTTTACCATAATCTAAAGTAACGCTGATATCTGCTAGCTTTGTAAGCTCCCAGTCAAGGCCATGAACGCTTGGCTTAACATTTAAGTAATCAAAGAAATTATCATCTAGATTTATAACCTTAAAAAATTCATCAATATTAAAGGATCTGCCATCGTTGCCTTTTATCGCTAGTAAATTTTCTATTGTACCCTTAGGCTCTAGATGATAACTAATTGTTTGCTTTTCTTTATAGCTTACGTCAAAATCCTTAGAACTCTTTATAGCTTTTTCTATTTTTACCTTATCTCCAGCACCAGGCTTTTCAGCACCAATTTCCTTTAAAGCATCAAATACTGATTTCTGAACCATTTCCTTATATGTAGCTAGTCCCCACTCACGAACCGATTTTTTGAGGTCTTCACTTACATCGCTTCCAAACTCAATATCACATTTTCCACCAGATTTTTCGATGACCTCCTGAGTGATTGTATCATAATAGTCATTACCGCTTTTAGATGAGTGTGTATCTACATGTGCATCACGGTAGTAGCTGAATGCTTGACTTGCTGAGTATTTAAGGTTAACTTTAGCAGCAGGTAAAAGAGTATTGAATTTCAAATCATATGCTACCTGTAGAATACTGCTTGTCTTTCCAGTTAAAGCATCATAAAACAGCGTTGCACCTGATGGAGTTAATTCAATTGCTACAGTAGCAATATTTCGTCCAGACAGCGAAGGCTTAGAATCAGTATTAACCTTTGTAACAAACCCTTTGTCATCTGGTACTGTAAAATGCACACTTCCATCAGTGTAAGGAATAGTTCCGATTATAACCTCAGTACCCTCTGGAAACCTTTTCTCCTTAGCAATCTGCACTTTTGCTGCATCTATAACACTGGTATCAAGAGCGAATTCTGCATCA
Organism: Lutisporaceae bacterium; assembly: GCA_049684915.1. Lineage (GTDB taxonomy): Bacteria > Bacillota > Clostridia > Lutisporales > Lutisporaceae > GWB2-37-7. The sequence continues at coordinate 7,258 of JBAVGO010000019.1, forward strand.
AAGCTTAAATATCCGCCCTTCATTTCACCATCTGCACCCTCTTTATTTTGTGTATACTTATAAAATGAGAATACCGGCTTGCCATTTTCGTTTTCATTTCTTCTGAAACGAGGTGCTTCGGGCCATAGATAAAACTTATTATTTTGCTCGGTATCGCCCCAAAAAATAATATTATTTGAATTAACTTTAAGATATGCTTGGGTAGATATATCTATCATTCGTCTTTTCTCCCTTTTTTTTAAATTTCAATTGAGCCTACATGTGGGTTTGATATATTGCTCTGGATTTGTGTAGTAGTTATATCATTTTCATTTATGTTATTTATAGGTGTCTTCCATGTCTTTACCGCCTCTGCCTTGGCATCAGTAACAAAATTATCCTGAGTATTGTGAGCATGAGCTGTCTGTTTCCTATGATAGAATTGTGAGTTTACATAAGCACATTTAATTGAGTAGTAATTTGCCATAACTTATTTCCCTCCTTTATATAAAAACATATAATTCTAACCTTTTACTTATATTTCTTCTGAGTCTACATGTGGGTTTGAGATATTGCTCTGGATTTGTGTAGTTGATATGTCGTCTGTACCTACATTCCACAATGTTGCTGCTATTGTCTTTGCATCTACAACAAATTGTGCTTGAGTATTGTGAGCATGAGCTGTCTGTTTCCTATGATAGAATTGTGAGTTTACATAAGCGCATTTAACCGAAAAATAATTTGCCATACTTTATTTCACTCCTTTTTTATTTTTGTTGTTTACTTTCTAAACCTATTCTCATATATCACTATATGCCATAATATTACATATTAAAATTCCCATTGTTAGGTAGGAAAGTAAATAAAGATGATAACTACCCAAGCAGGTAGTTATCATCCCCTCAATTATATAAATCATTATATCTGTATTTGCTCTACAGTCAATATTCCAAGCTTTATTGCTTTTAAAACAGCTTCCATAGTGCATGTCACGTTTAATTTTTTAAAAATATTTTTTTTGTGATACTTGATAGTATCAATACTTAAATTCATTTCTGCAGCAACAATCTTATCTGGTATACCCCTTGCCAAAAGCTTTAGAACCTCTAGCTGTCTTTGATTAAGGTTTATTATTGGGTTTACTATTTGTATATTCCTTTTAGCTGTTTGTAGATTGTATTCATAAAAAATGCAACGCCTAAGCAATTCAGATATCACAATCATCTCATTGCTTATGTGTCCACAACTAGAAACCAGTACAAGATATGAATAATCCTTATTATTTATAGGTAATGGTATAGAATAAAATGCAAAATTGCTTAAAAAAGAACAATAATGATATTCGGGAATTGTATAAAAAGGTTTTTTTGTTTCAATTGATATGGAAACAGCACTATTCCCAATACTTTCTTCCTGAAATGATATTCCTTCTACAAAAGACTTAAACTTTTCACTTTTTGCTTCCTTTGTTTTTTTTATAAGGATTCCCGAAGAATCTATGAGCAAGAATATATGATCCTTAGATAGCACTTTCTTTATACTTTCAACGCATTGATTAAATACAGCTATCATCATTGAATTCTTTAGAAGTATCTCGTCTAAGGAACTCGCCTCCATCAATAATGCAGGTTTTTCTAAGTTGTTTGCTACTCCTGCTTTAATACATCGCTTCCAAGACAACATAATTTCTTCCATGCTTTGTTTTTTTTCATAGTTATCCCTCCTGTAATTTTAAAATTGAATAATATATTTTAAAGCAAAAAAACAGGTCAAATTTATCTTCTTGACCTATACGTATAAGACACCTAAAGTTTGCTATTTCTGTGCCACAAGTACAAAGTGTTTTAGTATATGCCTTATAAAGGCTACTATCCTTTTCCATTGCTTAAACATATTAACAGAAATCTTGTTGACGATACGAAGTTGAGTAGCAACCCTTCGGAGTGAGCCTGAATTACTAAGACGAGTATATCCTAGTATTACAAAATTAATTATGAAGTTTACTAGATACTATACTAATATTGTAGAGCTTTCTCTTTCGGTTGGTTTGAGCAACTATTTAAATCATACCATAAATGGAATGTTATACCTACGTTTTTGTCATTTTTTAATAACCGTCTAACCGTCGTGCCTGGCACTTATTAAAAAAAGGAATCGGTTGTAATTTTCATACAACCGATTCCTTTTTTTAATATGCTTCAGCAAAAAGCTTGCTATGTCCCGATTGATTGCCCGACAAATAAAGATGGGTGGTATTCTCAAACTCAATTGCCTCATCAGATGGTGGAAAATATCCTCCAGACTCTTTGTTCAACCTTAGAACAGCTCCTCCAACCACTCTTTCAACCTCTGGCAGCTTGTAATGCTTTTCTATAGATCCACCGCTTATAATTGCATCCGCTTCTGGAACATCATCAACTAGGAGTATTCCTTCCGTGCCATCAACTCCACCGAATTCAAAGGTTATTGCAGACGCTTTGATACCGTTTTTCTCTGCACACTGTATGGTGAGCATACCGTCAACAGCAGCATTGCCCCCACCTTCCCATGCCATGATAAGTCCGTCAGCATTTAGATATTTTGCAAGCTTTACGTTAAAGTTTGCACAACGCTCCTTATGCCAGTTAGTTGGATTGTGACTGCGACAGAATATTATACCTCTGAAGTTCAAGGTCTTTCCGTGATTTTTGTAAAGCTCCATGACTATTGGATGATTAACATGTAGATATGTAGGCACCTTAAAGGCAGGCCATACATAGTTTCCGCTTACAACACAGCCATCCAGTAGCTCATTGGGATGCAGTAGCGTAGGCACAAGATTTTCAATGCTTTGAGCATACAAAAATGTGTTTGCATATGGTCCCTGATTCTGGCACTGCCATACCAGAACAACATTAGGCAGTTCAGGATTGACTTCATCAATACTGTAGCAGACGCTTTCATCGGGAACCATATCCTTTGTCAGTGAGGCGATATAAGTAGAAATCTTAATCGCAATTAAGCGAATATCATTATCATACTCTAAAGATGACTTATCCTCTGCCAGCTTATATATAATTACAAGATTCAAGGTTTCACTAAAGGGTGTAAAGCCTGCTATGGGTCCTGTCATATCCATGATAGCATCCCTTGGATAAAGCAAACCGCTGCTTGCGCTTGACTTATCCCATGGCAATGCTGCACTCTCCATGATAGTAAACCCTGTAAGTAGATTTGTCTTACCCTCTCCAACTGTAACAGGACTTCCGAAAAATCCGGAATACTGCATCCCGTTGCCGCTTACCTTATACATAGGCTGAAGGGTATCTAGCAGGTGGATAATACGGGTGTTTTCTCCCGGTTTTACAATTTCAAAGTCAATATCCTCAACTGCTTTAAAAAGTGTACTGACCTGATCCTTCAGATTCTGCTTGCAAATAGTAAGAATACCATCTGATAGGGATGTTTTGTCACCCCATAATACATCCTTTATATTAAAATACTGTCTTATTAAATTCACTTGCTTATCCCTCCCTGCTTTCATCAACCGCAAATATGGTTGGAGCTGTTACATCCTGTGTTATTGATTCCAACGCCTTCTGCAATATTTTGCGTCTGTATGCCTTTTCTCTTTCCAGCGGAAGGTCAGGATTACCAGCAGGTGAAGTAAAATCACCGCCGAACACTATTCTATTCGCCCCTACATTATAGGCTATTGATGTAAAGGCTGTTATATGTGCATTGGGGAGTCCAGCTCTGTCCATTTCCTTTGCTATCGTTGCACAGCAACGCGTACACGTTCCTCAGGTGGACGTCATAATTGCAGCACTTACGCCTGCATTTTTAAGATCAGCTGCTATTTTTCTTCCCATATCCTTGCTGCTTTCTATATTGGTACCCACACCGCAGGTTGTGAAGAAATATTTATATATTCCACCTATTACTCCATCCTTCTCCAGAACTCTCATCTCATCCAAGGGGATGAGGCGATGAGGGTCATTGGTGGCAAAAGTAGTATCATAGCCTCCGTGAATCGATTCATATACTCCCTTGTTGAGAGAGTCCATACCTTCAATATCATACCTACCATAGGTAACTGCAAATGCTTGCTTTATTTTATCAGGGTTACCCATCGGCACAAGACCGCCTGTTGTGACCAACGCAATTATTGCATCTTTGAGTTCTGTCACCTTTGGAGCTGGTGCCACGACCTCAAAGCCCCTCAAGGGTATCTCGGTCACGTATGGCTTATTGTTTAGTTTGTTCATCAGTATATCGACTACCCTTTCAGCTCCTGTTTCTTCATGGTATTCGTTATATCTATGTCCAGTACTCAGATATCCATCAAGTCTTGATGGGGCTATAGGTTCCTTTTTTGCAAGCTTCAGAGAGAGCTTTGCCAATGCTGGCAGAGATTTTGACATACCGACAGCTGTTTCACTTGTGGACACAATATAATTATCCTTGACATACATATCCACTGCCGGATTCTCATGCCACATAGCTGTTACACTTGGTATACCCAGCTCCTTCCTGACATAGTCACACATTTTTGCACAGGCGACCCCGTAGCGGCCTGCATTAAATGCTGGTCCCGCAATAAATACATCTGGCTTTTCCTTATCGATAATCGCCTTGATATCTGGTATGATAGCTTGGAAGTTATCATCATTATTGATGTAATTGTCTCCGCAGACAATTATTTTTGTGACTTCCATCTCACCATTCCAAAACTTCTCCAATCCTATTGCAGGTCCTTTCTTTTCATCCAGCAGGCTTAGTCCTACATGTGCCATAGTTTCACCGCCAAGTCCTGCATAGAATTGATTTATATAGTGTACTGCTTTAAGTACAGCCAATAATACCACTCCTTTCAATAGCTTTTCTGTTCCTCATTTTGAGATAAACTTATGCTTGTGGTATGCTTCCATCAATCATGTCAACAAAAACGGTTTTTGATATCATGTACTTTTGGATGCCAGCCACACCGATTCCGCTTTCTTTCCAGCCAGTGCCAGGTGATTCTATCATACCCTTGCTGAAATAAGTATTGACATAGATTTGCCCGCCCTTAATCTTCTCTGCAACTCTCAGCGCCCTTTTAATGTTTGTTGAGAATACAGCCCCGGCCAGTCCATATTTTGTAGCATTAGCGATTTCAATTGCCTCTTCCTCAGTTTCGAAAGGTGTTATGCACAAAACTGGACCAAATATCTCTTGCTGGAATATTGTCATCTCTGGTGTCACATCTGCAAAAATTGTTGGTGGAACAAAATTGCCTTTTGAAAGCTCAAGATCGATATACGGTTCCGCACCCATAATTACCCTTGCACCCTCTGCCTTTCCTTTTTCAATATAATTCCATACATTTCTTGCATGTACTTTGGAAATTAAGGTGTTGAAATTCACACCCTTTTCATAATCAAACCCATTGCCGGGTACTAGTTTTTCACATTCTGCCTTTAACTTGGTTATAAATTCCTCATAAATATTCTTATGAAGTATCAATCTCGTACCGGATACACAGACCTGTCCTGAATTCAAAGTAAAAGCGAATCTTGCCCATTTGACAGTATCATCAACATTGACATCATCAAAAATGATATTTGGGCTTTTGCCTCCAAGCTCTAGTGCAATGTCCTTCACTGTGTCTTTTGCTCTGCCGATAATGTACTTGCCTACGTCTGTACCCCCTGTCATGGACACCATATCCACCAGAGGACTTCTTACAAGCTCATCACCGACTTCATCTCCCGAACCAGTAACAACATTCACGACACCTTTTGGAAAACCAGCTTCATGGAATACCTCTGCTATCAGCAGCATACTTAATGAAGCCCACGAGGAAGGTTTTATGACAACTGTATTGCCTGCTGCAAGAATTGCACACACTTTTTGACAGCCCATCATAAAAGGTCCGTTCCACGGAAGAATTTCACCCACCACACCACAAGGCTGCCATAGAACATAATTCAAATGTCCTGTCTCACAGGGAATGACCTTCCCCTCAATGCAACGAGCTTTACCTGCAAAGTATTCAAAAGCATCTATACTCATCTGTGCTTCGTAATATAGTGTGCTCATGTAAAGCTTCCCACATTCCAGGGTCTCTATTGATGCAAACTCCTCAACTCTATTAGAAAGGATTTGTCCTGCTTTAGCAAGAAGCTTACTTCTTTCTTTAGCTGACATTTTACTCCAAGGTCCTTTATCATATGAATGCCGAGCAGCAAGTATTGCTTTTTGAACATCTGCAGCACCACCTTTATAAGCTGTTGCAAATGGCTGATTATCCACTGGGTTAATAACTTCAAACGTTTTACCTGATTCAGAAGCAACAAATTCGCCATTAATATATAACTTGTAGGGCTCCTTCTTTACAAACAATAATGGATTCAAACCGTACTCCCCCTTTTGCAAATATTAATTTCAAGCTAAATATCCTGTTCTTTGCGATTATTAAATTTTGTCGAGATAGTCTCTTATTGATTCAATATCCATATTGACCTGTAGCTTGACCTCATCAAGACTGTTAAATTTCATTACGCCTCTGATGTATGCATAAATTTCAAGTGAAATTGTCTTGTCATATAAATCACCTAAGTAATCAAGCAGGAAAGTCTCTATTGTAACATAATTATAATTGTCAACCGATGGGCGCTGACCGATATTGGTAAGACCCTTTATGTTTTTTCCATCAATTTCCGAAAGTGTTCCGAAAACGCCATATGCAGGCAGCTGCTTATACTGGCAGAAGCTGAGGTTAGCTGTCGGCATTCCGACAGTTCTGCCAAGTGCCTTGCCATGCATAACCACGCCCATGAGGAGGTATGGATGTCCGAGGAGCTCATTTGCCTTTTGGAGAGTGCCCTCTGCAAGCTCCTTTGCAATACGCTCAGATGTCACAGGCTCGCCATCAGCGAGTACAGTGTCACACTCGACAAGTGTATAGCCATATTTTTGTGCACACTCACGCAACACATTGATGTTACAGTTGTCTGTGCCTGTAACAATGACTTTTACACCTAGCTTGTCCACCAAAATCTCTTTGATAAAATGCTCTGGCGATATATCCTTGTTTTGCTCGTCAATTTTATATGAAATTAGCACTTCTGGGCCATTTTTATTCAAAAGATGCTGTTTTTCTAACTCAGTAGAAAGAATTTTTCTCTCATTTAACAATGTTTCATCATATTCAAAGCTTAGAATAACCGAAGTAAATCCCTGTTTTGATGTGTCAAGTAATTTGTTGATAACTGCACGGTGACCGGAATGTACCCCGTCAAAACTTCCAAAAGCAACGCAAGTGTTGCTCATATTAAAATCATTTCCGCAAATATACTTCACCGTAAATTCACTCCTTCTCCATATCTAGTCATTCTGCCATGCAGTTACCTGCATGGCAGAATAAAAGATATCTATTTTATGTATGTATGGTAGATAATTTACATTCCGAGGGGTTTTTTGCCTTCATCAAGCTTCTTTGTGCCGATATAGTAGAAGACCATACCAACTAAGAAGTATGCAGCTGTGTATGCCCAAAGCTTCCAACCACCACTAAGTATGCCAGGGATGTAAGCTGCGATAATGATGATTAAGGTTGCTATTGGAAGAATATCTCCACCTGGAGCCCTAAAGTTGCCGGGAACATATGGATTCCTCTTACGAGCCCCAATGATTGTCATACAAATAATCGCAACGACGATAGCATTACAAAGTGAACCAAGATTTACGATTAAATTTGTAAGCTTCGGGAAAGCAGCAATCAGACCAACAACGAGCATAACAACTATTTGTGCGTTTACTGGAACGCCTGACTTTTCGTTATTCTTTGCAAGGAACTTAGGCAGAATACCACTATTAGCAGAAGCCTGTAGGGCACGAGCTGCCAGAGCCATAACAACAAGGATTGTTGTTATGAGAGCTAGAACTGCCGAAATAGAGATAAGTTTTGTCAGCCATGGAATAGCTGCCAGCTTTGTGAATGCTGCCGCATATAGTGGAATGTAAGCCATTCCTGGATTTTGTTGAAGGAATCCAGAACCAACAAGACCAAGTACTGTAACCATAACTAGAACATAGAGAGAAACAACAATACCCATGGCGATTGCCATAGCTTTTGGAACTGTTTTGTTAGGGTCTTTAATTTCTCCTACCATGAATGAAACTGCTACTATTGAGCCATAAGCAACCATTGCAATCGGAATAGCACTCATGAAGCCCCATGTGCCTTCAGCACCCTGTGTGAAGAATGGAACTAACATTGCTGCATCCCATTGTCCGCTGGATAGTGCTACGCCAACGAATAATACCATTGTACCAGCAAGACCTATTGTCATTATTGTGTTAGCTTTACCTGTAACAGCCATATTAACTAGATTTAAGAGACCACAGATAACAACTATAGCAATTGCAATCGGAACCTGATACTTTGAAAAAAACGGAAAGCCAACGCCGAGATAAATGCTTACATAGATTGCCGAGAAAGCAGCACCTGCCCAGCAGCCGAAGAGGTAAGCCCAGGTTGAAATCCAGCCCCAAAGACGACCTTGTTTTTCATTGCTTCCAAGTGATTTTGCAGGAAATACAAATATGCCGCCTGAATGTGGATAAATTGTTGAAAGTTCAGCTGTTTGGAGACCATATGCAAAAAGAATTACAGCTGCAATAACCCAAGAAATAATTGAAGCAGGACCAGCGTTTAAAATTGTTACACCTGAAAGAGAAAAAATTGCGCTTCCTATCATACCGCCAATAAGAATAGTTGAGCTATCGAGTAAACCAAGTTTGCCCTTTTGATTATTAGACATAAAACCTCTCCTCTTTTCTTTAAATATTTATGATTCCAGAGCTTTGCTATGTAGTTACTAACGCCCCCTCCTCCAATGTAGACTATACATATATCGGTAAACGCATATTTACTGCGCTTAGCCCTTAAGTGTTTTGGTGTTTCAATGTCTGTTCTCTGAAAGTATTTTTCCGACATATTTTCACCAATAACGCCTACATTTTTACAATAACGCGGTATGTTTTCGGGTCAATTGCACGTTCAAATGCGTATTCGATATTTTCAAAGGGCACAACCTCTGAAATAAGTATTGATGGATCAATCATCTTGTTAGATAGTAGCTTTGTTGCCGCCAGAAAATCACGTGTATTGGCATTTACAGCACCTGTAATTTTCATTTCTGTCGAGTGTACGCTATTGACGTTTAACTCAATCGGTATGTTAGGGTGGAAGGATGAGTACATTACAACACGTCCCACCTTACCGGTCATCTGAATGCTATCGATAGCGAGCTGTGGTAGTGCGGCAGTGCAGAACACAACATCGGCGCCTCTGCCCTCTGTAAGCTCTTTAACCTTTTCAATCGCATTGACCTCTTTTGAGTTAATCAGAATATCAGCACCCATTTTTTTTGCAATTTCAAGGCGGGCTTCATCAACCTCACAGGCAATAACGCGTGCACCTCTCATCTTTGCAAGTTGTATGTGGAATGCACCCATGATTCCGACGCCGATAATGACGACATCATTGCCAAGCTCAATGTTTGCATTGTTTATGCTATGTACGCAGCAGGCAAGGGGTTCAGATAGTGCTGCATGGATTAAATTCAAATCATCAGCCATTTTATATAGCGACTTTACGTCAAGCATCATATATTCTGCAAAACCGCCCGGTCCACCTATTCCTTCGTGTATATCTGCCTTAAAGGAAATAACGCACTGGTTTTCGTGACCGCTTTTGCAATAATAACACTCGCCACAGCTTGTCAGCATTCTTGCCGCAACCTTATCACCTATCTTAAGGCTATTTACCTTACTGCCAACTGCAACAACTGTACCCGCTGCCTCGTGACCGCCTGCAAAGGGATAACGCTTCATAACGCCGTTGAAAATCCTCTGCTCAAGTGTACAAATAGCACAGCTATCAACTTTTATAAGAACCTGGCTGCCCTCGGGCTGTTTCAGGGTTTTTTCAACAATTTCTATTTTTTTCTCGTCAGAAATGATTGCTACTTTATATGTGTTATACATAATATGCCTCCTAGAACTTCTTATTTAGTTCTTTAAGTGCTACTTCGACACTACAATCTTCATGGATAAGTCTTGCAATCGCACTTGCGTATCTAGCTGGATCCTCATGATTCCAGATGTTTCTTCCCATTGCAACACCAGACCCACCTGCACTAATTGCATCCTTAATATCAGTAAGAAGTTTTTCTTCTGATACTTTTTTACTGCCTCCTAATATTACAACCGGTACATATACACTTTCACACAATTCCTTAAAGGTTTCAGGATCACCGGTATATTCAGTTTTTATAATATCAGCGCCCATCTCAGCACCCATGCGACATGCGAAGGTTATATTTGCAGGAGTTCGGGAGTCTTCTCCACCTTCAAAGCCTCTTGGAAGCATCTCAGCTGTTAAAGGAATGCCCCATTTGTTGCATTCAAGAATATTTCTTGATAAATCCTCCAATATTTGATCTTCCCATTTAGAACCAGGAAATCCCATGCTGATTACAGAGTCCGCTCCAAGCCGAATTGCATCTTCGATACCTACAACAGTTTGGAGAGGCTTATCCTTAGAGCCTAAGAATGAGCAGGAACCGTCAAGCCTTAAAATAATCCCCTTTCCATGAAAATCATCTGCAAATTTATCTGCAAGTCCAACCGTTGCTAAAAAAGCATCTGCACCCGCTCTTGCAACCTCACTGATGATTTTGCCTGGATACTTCATTGCGGGAAGAACGTTAAAACCATTTCCATGATCCATCGCCATGATGAATGTTTTCTTATCTTCTCTAAATACGTGGTTTAAACGATGTGTTTTGTTTGCCATACTGAACAAACCCCTTTTCTCTTTATTAGCTTATATTTTGTAAAAATTATAAATTACCGCAGACACTTTTGGTATCATATTACCCACTTGCTCCTGCGATAAGATAACCAAATGAAAATTGAATTTACTGTTACATTTGTAACTCATATGGACATATGTATCATAAAAAGATTATACCACATTAAATTTTTGTTGTAAATATGCATTCTTAATTTCTTTCGTTAAACTAATTGACTTTTACACTGCAAGCCCTTTAACACTAGTAAAATCAGAGGAAAAACAGAGAAATAAATTTAATGAAAGCAAAGAAAACAGTGTATATATATTCAAAATTATCCAATAAATATGAAATTCGAGAATAAACAGGTAGAAATTTATATGTGTTGTACATAGGTATTATTAGGTGGTATAATATAATCGCCAAATTTAGCAGAAAGTAGTAGGTGATAGACTATGAATGATGCGAACACCAGAAATGAATATACCAAGATTGCATATTACTATTACAAGCTAGGAATGACTCAGGATAATATAGCAAAGAAAATGTCCATATCTCGTCAAAGGGTCAATAGGATCCTTAAGAAGTGTCTTGAGACAGGGATAGTGAAGATTGTTATACAGGAATATGAACACCAGAATGTGGAATTAGAAATACAATTAGAAACCCTCTTGGGTCTTAATGAAATAATAATTGTCAATAATGCCGGTGGTGAAATAAATGAATCTCTTGGTGTAGCAGCTTCTTCCTATCTTGAGCGTGTCATAAAGGATAACGATATAATTGGATTTTCTAGAGGTAGGGCATTATTTTCACTGGTAAATAATCTACAGCCAATCGACCGAACAAACCTTACTGTCACACAGCTTGTCGGCGGACTTAATGCAGAGGAATCACATATTAATTCGGATTACATTGTAAGACACTCCTCAGAGATCTTAAATGCAAAACCTTATTTTATGTATGCTCCCATTATTTTGGAGAACAAGCAACTCCGTGATTCTCTGATGAAAGAAAGCTTCTATTCCCGTGTGTATGATATGATGAAGGCTTGTACTATTGCACTGGTAGGTATTGGTGATATGTCAAGCAAATCCTCATTTGTACATAAGAAATATATGTCAAAAACAGAGTATGATATTCTGCAAAGCAAAAACGCAGTAGGTGAAATATGTACACATTACTTTGATATAACCGGGAAAATAATCGAAAGTGGCATAAATGATCGTGTGCTTGCCATAGATTTCGACAGCTTCAAAAAAATCCCCCTCCGTATTGGTGTCGGCAGCGGCTCTGAAAAGCTTTCTGCCATAATAGGTGCCTTGCGAGGTGGCTTGATCAATGTACTTATAACCGACCTTGAAACAGCACAAACACTATCCAAAATGCTATAGACTCTCTATATGCCCATTTATATAGTTTCATGTGTAACCATGGACTTGAATAAAATAAAAACAGACTAAGAATTAAAATTCCTAGTCTGTTCATCCATTGTCTCCAATAATGCTGACTATATTATAAACTATTATTTAACTTTTCTAAAGAAAACTTCGCAGATATTATCACCCTTTGCAATTGTCTTACCAAGTTCAAATTCAAATGCGTTAAACTGAGATGCAATCCCTCTATCGCCATCCATTGCTATATCACATAGTTTGGCAATTTTTTCTTCGTCATTTGTAAGCTTTTTCCATGCAGCTACCAGTGGGCAATAGTGGAATTCGATTTTCATTTCTTCATCAGTTAAAGCTACATCCATCTCAAATATGTTCTTAACATTCTCAGTGACAAACTCAGGAGCAAATGCCTTCAAATCATCTGTCTGTGTATACTTATTCATGCCGTGAAAACAGCCGCAGTTCTTGATGGCATCGCTTGCAAATTCATAGTCTAAGCCACGTTTTTTAGCCTCTTCTATCAAATAATAAAACCATGTTGCCCTGTGTTCAAATGCATCCCTCAAATCTTTTATGTGCTGACCCTTATCAGAAGCGTTATTTGTAATCATATTAATCAATCTCCCTTATAAATTATATTTTTTAATTTTGCGGTATAAAGTAGCACGGCTGATTCCCAGCTTATACGCTACATCATCTTTATTTCTATTTGATGCAAGCAATGCTGCAATGCTCTCTTTTTCATGATCTCGTATTGATAAAAACTTGTTATCTTCCACCTCAGTTATATTTAACTGAGCTAAATCTTTAACGGTTACATAGTCTGTACAACGGCTAACAATGAAGTCCATCACTTTATCAAGCTCTTTACCGTTTCTAGGCCAGTTGTAGGTTAACAATGCTTCAGTTGCTTGGGCATCAAAGGTCAGGTTTCCTTTGTTATATTTTTCTTCGAAAAACCTTGCACTACTTATAAGTTTCTTTCTTAGTGCTGCTTTATTCTCTCGCAGCGGTGGAATACAAATTGTATTCTCTGAAATACGATAGTAAAGCTCATCATCAAATAATCCTTCGCTCAAAAGACTTTCTAGGTCTGCACTTGTTGAAAAAATCATACGAAGGTTAACTTTAATGCTGCGCATCCCCACTTGAAGAATCGTTTTACTCCTTAATATTTCAGCAAGCCGTCTTTGTAGGTATATTGGCATCTGTTCAATTTTGTAAAAATAGATTGTACCATTGTGGGCGAGCTGCAATTTACCAAGTCCCCCAACAATCTGATTAGACTGCTCACTTCCAAAGAGCGATTCCTCAAGCAGTTCACGGTATGTTCCATCGCAATTCACATTTATGAAACAATGCCCTGCACGATCGGAAAAATTATGGATTGCTTTTGCAAGCAATTCTTTCCCAGTACCGCTTTCGCCTCTAATTAATACAGTTTTTTTGGTAACAGAAAGACGTTTTGCCTCATCAATTACCTGCATTGGCATCAAATCATTTTCTATGAATTTGAAGTTGCTACTAGTATTGTTATATCCAATTTCCGTTAGCTGGATATTGACATCGCTGATTGATTTAAAAACAAAGAGCATACCAGCCCTGCTTCCACTTATACTAATATTCATACAGGACAAGAAACCATAAAATTGATTGCCTTCCTTTTCAAAATATATCAGTCTGTCTGAAAACTCGATATAATTAGATAAAAATTCAGTTATATATTTATGAGGGATTACATCTCTGATAAATAAACCACGGCAGTCTTCATCCCCCCCAAAAAAGCTTCTGAAGCGTTTGTTATAATAGGTTATGTATCCGATTTCATCCATAGACACTATTGCATAATCAATCGAATCCATAATCATCTCACGTTCACGTCTAGTTAAATTTAGATTGCTATAATCATCACCGTTTTGTAATTTGCTTGCCAGAAGATCCGCCATTCGTTCCAAAAATTCTGTTGAATTACGAACATTCCCAAAAACCAAAGGAATTTTGTGTTCTGGCACAATCAGAGCAATTGCACCGACTACCACTTCTTTATAGAAAATTGGAACACAGATAAAACCCTTCATCTCACATTCATTAAAGTCTAGGCAATCCTTACAGGTGTCGAAGTCGCTTTTATCTTCAATTGCTACGGTTTTGCCCGTTTCTATAACTTGACTGATAATTGAAGTATTACGAATCGGTACAGGTATATCCGGATAGCAATAGGTATTACTGATGGTTTTCAAATTATTGTCAACAATCAGAACATCAACTTCAAGAATTTTTGAGATTACCTCTGCGAATTTTGTAACATCATTCTTCATTTCTGCAAGCAACATATTAAACCTCCAAATAACTCAGTTCTTTAGATGCTATAATTTTACAACTTAGTTGCGATATAGTCCATCAAAACTTCAATTTGATAAGCCATTGTAATAGCACCAGGATCAAGATTCCCTTTACCCTTGTTTGCTTGATAACATGCTCTTCCACGTACAGCTTCCATGTTTGCTGTGTTTTGTGCTCCGTCAATTGCAGCTTTTTTTACAAGTGATACGGTTTCTCCTTCAGAGAGTTCTTTTGCAATACAATCCTTATAGCACTCTACCGCAGGGTACAGGCAATCAATCATGGTCTTATAACCAGGTTCTGCCTTTCCTCTCGACATAATTGCATTCAGCATCGCTTCCAACACATTACACATGTCCTGATTTTCAATGCTGTCCTTGTCTTTCAGTACCTTAGCAGCACCGATATATGCACTGCCATAAAGAACACCGGATGAGCCGCCAATTACCGACATCATAATCATACCAATTTTTTTAAATTCCTCAAACAATGACATTGTCTCAAGCTCAGGGGCTGCTTCAACTATCTTTTCAAAACCCATATTAATATTAGTCCAATGGTCACCGTCACCCGTTGCAGAATCGAGAGCAGTTACATAATCGCCGTTTTCATAAATTTTTGCAGCTGCAAGTTTAATATACTCTATATAATTCTTACTACTTATTTGAAAACCCACAATAAACACCTCCTCCTATATAATCGTAAGCGCTGGTGCACTACAAGGAGCATCCAAAAGTTCTTTAAGCTCGTCATCTAGTTTCATTAATGTAAGTGAACAACCTGCCATCTCGAGTGATGTCATATAGTTTCCCACAAGAGCTTTGTAAATTTTTATACCCTTTGAAGTTAATACTTTCTCAACTTCATTATTAAGAATATAAAGTTCCATCAAAGGTGTCGCACCCAAACCATTTACTAGCAGTGCTACCTCAGAGTCAGAAAAATCATAATCCTCCAAAACCTTTGCTAAGAGAATCTCGGCTACCTCAGCGGCTGTTTTTACATTGGTACGTTCAACTCCTGGCTCACCATGAATGCCCATACCTATTTCTATTTCATTTTCGCCTAAGACAAAACCAGGCTTACCAACTGCAGGAAGAATGCAGGAACTCATTGCCATACCCATACTGCGAATATTTGCAATTGCTTTTTCAGCTACTGCCTTAACCTCGTCAAGATTTGCTCCTGACTCAGCTTTTGCACCGGCAATTTTGTGCACAAATACAGTGCCGGCAATACCACGACGTCCAGTGGAATAGGTGCTGTCTGGAACTGCTACATCGTCTTTCACAACAATACTTTCAACTCTAATGTCATTCATTTCTGCCATTTCCTTTGCCATATCGAAGTTCATAATATCACCAGAATAATTTTTGATGATAAGCAGAACTCCTTCACCTGAGTTTGCTTCTTCAATCCCCTTAATAATACGATCAGGACTAGGCGAGGAAAATACATTGCCTGCAACAGCAGCATCTAACATACCTTTGCCCACATATCCAGCATGTGCAGGCTCATGCCCTGAACCGCCACCTGATACGAGACCTACCTTTTTCTTCTTCTCTTTTCTAGAGATCACCTCAAGATTTTCTGTATATTTCAGTTCTGGGTAAGCCTTAGCCAAGCCTTGAAGTGCTTCAGAAACAACATTATTGGGATGATTGATAATTTTTTTCATCCTTTAACCTCCATTTCACCTATTTATTTATAATGAAATAGCAAATCAGTATAAACCTTTTATTTATCCAATACCCAGATAAGCCTTTATTATCCTAGGGTCATTTGCTAGATCCGCTGCATTTCCCGACATGCTTATATTACCTGTTTCAAGAACATAAGCTGTATTAGAGATGGATAGTGCCATATTTGCATTCTGTTCAATAAGTAAAATTGTTGTACCCTGCTTATTTATGGATTGAATAAGCTCAAAAATCATCAATACCAAATTTGGAGCCAATCCCAAAGAAGGCTCGTCGAGTAGCAACAATTTAGGCTCGCTCATCAGTGCTCGACCTATTGCAAGCATCTGCTGTTCACCGCCAGATAGTGTGCCTGCTGTCTGTTTAATTCGTTCCTTCAATCTTGGAAACAAATCATATACACGTGTAAATGATTCATCTATTTTTACTTTATTTTTCTTTGTATATGCTCCAAGCTTCAGATTTTCCTGTACAGTCAGTGCTGGAAAAACCTCCCGTCCCTCTGGTGAAAGACTTATGCCTAATTTTACAACTTTATGGGGAGGCATATTGGTGATATCCTGATCTTTAAAATGTATTGTGCCCGACTGTGAATGCACAATCCCTGCTATTGAGTTAAGGGTTGTAGACTTACCAGCACCATTGCTTCCGATAAGAGAGACAATTTCACCCTCTTTTATCTCCATATTTATACCTTTCAAAGCGTGAACGTGACCATAGAAAGTATTCAGATTACTAATTTTAAGCATCTTTTTTTACACCTCCCAAATAAGCCACGATTACATTTTGATCTTTAGCAATTTCATTAGGCAGTCCCTGTGCAATTTTCTTGCCATGATCGATTACATATATCCGATCTGAAATATTCATAACAACGTTCATATCGTGTTCAATGAGAATGATAGTATATCCCTTGTCACGTAGCTGCCTAATGAAGCGAAGCAGCTCTTCAGACTCCTGAGGATTCATACCTGCAGCAGGCTCATCAAGGAGAATAATTTTTGCATCAGTAGCAATTGCACGTGCAATCTCAAGCTTTCTCTGTTCACCATAGGGCAAATTCTGTGCATAATCATCAATTCTGTCTTCCAATCCAATATCACTCAAGATATCATGTGCACGCACAACTTTTTCAGCCTCTTCCTTCCTATATCGCGGTGTCCTAAAGATTGAATCAAATAAACCATATTTTGTTCTGATATGTGTACCTACCAGTACATTTTCGATTACACGCATATTAGGAAATAGCCGTATATTTTGAAATGTTCTGGATATGCCTAAATTAACTACATTATAGGGGGTAGTATTGTGTATAGGTGCCCCATCAAAAATAATTTCACCGCTATCAATGGTATATATTCCTGTGAGCATGTTGAAAATGGTTGTTTTTCCTGCGCCATTAGGTCCAATAACACTAACAATTTCACCCTTTTCAACCTCAAAGCTGACATTGTCAACGGCAATAAGTCCACCAAATTGTTTAGTAATTGAATTAACCTGTAAATATGCCATATCCTTGTAGGTTGTCAATTATATTAATTGACAACTTCTCCTTTCTCTAAATATCGTCCTCTTGATTTACGCTTGTTGAGTCTGCATATTGTCTTTTTTACGTTTTTCAAGCTCTTGTATAGCCTGTTTCGGGAATTTATATGGCATTTGAGACTTCCATCCCAACAAACCTTGTGGACGGAACCTCATCATTACTACTAAAACAATACCGTATACAACAAAACGATAGTCCATCATGAATCTGGACACCTCTGGAAATGCAATCAAGATTGCAGCACCAACAAACATACCCCTTATAGTACCCATACCTCCGAGTATAACAATGCTTATAATGAGCGTAGATATATCGAATGTAAATGAGTTAGGGTCTATATAACCAATCATAGAAGCATAAAAAGCACCAGCAATACCTGTAATACCCGCTGAGATAGAAAACGCTAGCACCTTGTAACGGGTAGTTTTTATACCCATCATCGTAGCTGCAAGCTCATCCTCTTTAATTGACATAAATGCCCTGCCTATCTTTGATTTCACAATCAGTATGCAAAACAGTGTTATAAGTGCCACCAAAGCTAGCATCATATAATAGATGCCATTGTTTGCAAGCGTCAGCTTCAGACCAAATATTGATGGACGGGGAATATTTCTGAGACCTAATGTACCGTTTGTGACCTTATCCCAATTAATCAAAATCATTTTAACAATCTCACCAAAACCAAGAGTTACAATAGAAAGATACGTACCCTTCAAACGAAGGGTCGGTAAACCAAGAAGTAAACCGAAAAGGCATGACACCACAGCAGCAGCTATTGCAGATACAATGAAGTTTGCACCTAGCTTAAGAGAGATAAGAGATGCTGTATATGCACCAATTGCATAGAAGCCTGCATGTCCTAACGAAACCAGCCCTGTGTAACCTGTTAAGATATTAAGCCCTAAGGCAAGCATAGAATAAATTCCTATCATAATGACAATACGCATTATATACTGATTGACACCAATATAGGGGAATCCCAGCAATATTACCGCACAGGCAATCCCTAACTGGAGCTTATATTTTTCAATAAATGTCTCCATTATAAATATTAAATTTTTGTTTGTATCCTTTTTCATATTTACGTCCATATCATCTACACCTTCTTAATATCTTTTTTACCAAACAAACCCGTAGGCTTTATAATCAGTACAAGAATAAGAATGATGAAAGCTACAGAATCTCTATAGGAAGAACCTAAAAAGGATGCCGCAAAACTCTCAGATACTCCAACCACCAATCCTCCGACTACCGATCCATATAATACGCCTATTCCGCCAAGTACTGCCGCCGCAAATGCTTTAAGACCAACCATAAAGCCCATTCCTGGGTATACAATCTGATAGTATCCACTGATTAATGCTCCTGCAATGGCTGCAGATGCACCGCCAAGGAAAAATGTAAAGGATATTATAAAGTTTACGTCAATACCCATCAAATTTGCTGCTTTTGAGTTTTGTTCAGTGGCACGCATTGCTAGTCCAAGCTTTGTCTTGTTAATAATCAGTGTTAGGAAAACAAGCAAAATTAATGAAACGATGCACATAACAATTTGTGTTGAATTGATTTGTACACTACCAAGTTTCGCCATACCAAAATCAAAAAATGCTGGAAATGGCTTTCTTTCAGTATTAAAGAAAATCATCAAAAGGTTTTGTATAATGTTTGCCATACCAATTGTTGTAATCAAGGATGCAATCGGTATAGAATTTTTCTTTCTAAGTGGCTCTAATGCAGTTTTATCAATAAAAATGCCTAGCATACCTGTAAATATAATACTCATAGCAATGGCTGGAATAATACCAAATTGCATACTAATAAAGAGCAAAGCCATGTGAGCACTAAATGCATAAATTGCTCCATGAGCGAAGTTGATAAGTTTGAGTACGCCGAATACCAATGAGTAGCCTACCGCTATCAGTGCATATGCCATACCAAGTGCCAATCCGTTAAATAATTGTTGTGTTAACACGCTTTCCACAGTTGTAGGGAAAAGCCCCGACAACATACTCCTTATCTTAAATTTTTGTTAGAAGTCCAATTAATATGTCATCTACGAGCAAGCACATTATCAATATAAAATACGCTCATATTTTAACTTCATTTCTAAGTTATTAAAGTATATGACACGTTGTAAATACCTTTTGTAAGAAATAACCGGAGGGCATTAGACATTGCCCTCCGGGCATTTCTAAATTACCCAAAACCTACTGTTTAATTATTTAACCTGTTCAAACTTACCGTCTTTTATAACTACTTTTACGAAAGATTTCTGAACATCACCGATTTCGTTGAATTCTGTATGACCTGTTACACCTTCATATTTGATTGTTGCCAAATAATCTCTTACTTTTGCACTATCTGTTTCTCCAACAGCCTTTATAGCTTCAAGCAACATACCAACAGAGTCATATGCTTGAGAAGTCAATGCACTTGGAGCAGAACCATAATTCTTTGTATATGCTTCTACATAAGATTTAACTACTGGATCAGTAGAACCTGCGAAGAAGATAACTGGGAAACGAACACCTTCAACAGCACTGCCGCCTAGTTCAAGAAGCTGTTGGCTGTATGAATTTGAAAAGCCTACTAATTCGATGTCTGGATTAACTTGCTTATACTGTTTTGCAACAGGAGCTATTAAATTATACATGCCTACACAGATAACAACGTCTGCTCCAGCTGCATTAAGTTTTGTGATAGCAGGGCTGTAATCGTCAGAACCTTCCATTACTTCTTCATGAGCAACAACCTTTGCACCTGTTGCAGACTTAGCTGCTATAAGTTCTTTTACTATAGCTGAAGTTTTTGTACCCCAGTCAGTTTTGATTGAAATAATACCAATGTTCTTTTTGCCAAGATCATTAATAGCAATATCAAGACCTGCAGCTGCTTCTACATTAATAACAGTATTATTTCTGAATATATACTCACCTATACCAGAATAATCAGGGTGAGAAGCTGAAGGAGAAATTTCAATAACTTTGTTTTCTTCATAAGTTGGAGCAGCAACCATGCAAACGCCGGAAGCAAAGTGTCCAATAACACCTACAATGTCTTTATCGCTTATGATTTTCTGTGCGATAGAGGCAGCTTCTTCCCCGGAGTTTTTGTCATCGAAAGGTACAATCTCTATTTTCCTACCAAGTACACCGCCATTAGCATTCCACTCTTCAGCTTTCATTTGAGCAGCATTTAGAAAGCCTTTGCCATATTCTGCGTTGTCACCAGTCATAGGTGCTGCAACTGCAATTTTTATTGCCCCAGCCGGTGTTGTAGTGTTGTTTGCTGAATTGTTTGTACAACTTGTAACCAAAGTTACCATAAATACCAATGCTAAAACAATACTTAATATTTTTTTCATCTTATTCTCGCTCGTTCTTATCATCAGAGCTCCCACCCTGTGTAATACTAGAGCTTAGCCTCCCTTCAATTTTGAAAATTCAGGTTTTTTAATTGTATTTTTTGAAGATGTACTTATGCGTTAATCATAATCCTTATGATTTCCTCGTCAGTCACTTGCATTCCATTTTTAGCAAGCTTACCAACATTTTCGATAGTACCCTCAATACTATCATTAACAATTCCCTCGCCAGAGCTAAAACCTCTACCTTGCATTACCATATAACAGGCTAACAAAGCTGCATCAACACTGGATGCAATTTTAGCCGCGCATGATGGTTTAGCTCCGTCACATACGATACCAGATACGTTTGCCAATGTGTTTGTAATAGTTTGTGATATCTCCTTTATCCCACCTCCATAAAGATACGTAATTCCAGCTCCTGCACCCGTTGCAGCACTAACTGCCCCACAATAAGCAGAAAGCCGACCTATCTTTGTTTTTTGATGAATTGCAACCAAATTACTGACACACAATGCCCGATACAGCCTTTCTGTTGTTACAAAAAGCTCTTTTGCATATTCAATCACCGGCAAAGAAACCGTCATTCCTTGATTTCCACTGCCTGAGTTAATTACAACCGGCATTTCACAACCACTCATACGAGCATCAGAACCAGCAGCTGCAGCAGCTTTGGCCCGAACTCTAACATCATCTCCATAAGCACTTAGCAGGGTCATTCCTATGTTAGCACCATATATCTTGTGTAATCCTTCATTGGAAATCGCAGTATTATACTTTACCTGTCTGCTAAGTATCTCGCTTACATCACTAATGTCTACCGTATTTGCAAATTCTAAGATGTCCTCAATATTCATACATCCTCTATCAGTTGCTTCTCTTAAATCCTCTTCCACGCTATGGGGCACATCAAGCAATACCTTGCCGTTTTTCTCAATTCTAACAATTCCTGTGTGTGTGTGTATTATTTCTACCAGAGCGTTATCATCATCCTTAAATACTCTGATTATAATATGCAGCTTGGCAGAGGTCTCCAAAAGCTTTTCCTCACAAATGCCTTTTTCAATGAGCATTTTTGCCTGTTCTAAATGATTTTGATTTATACTAGAAAGGACTTCCAGTTCTTTAGAAGCATCTCCGCCGACAACACCAATGACAGCAGCAGCTTCTATACCCCGTAGATTTTTCGTAGTTGGAACAACAACCCCTTTTACATTCTTAATAATGTTACCGCTGCATTCTGCGACAATTTTGTCAGGAAGTACACCCAGCACCTCGCGAGCTTTCGCCGCTGCATATGCAATTGCAATAGGTTCAGTACACCCTAAAGCCGGCACCAATTCTTCTTTGAGTATATTTACATAATTTTGGTATTTATATATACTTAATGACATTTCTTTTTGCCCCCGTCGTCTCATTATGAGACTATTCTGTATTTCTTACATTTTCATTATAGCAACAACATACATGGTTTACAACTACTTTTTTTGCAAATTTCGATTTATTTCATTATATTTCGACATGTTTTGTATATGTTTTGCCATATTTTGCATATATTTAGGAAAATGTATTCTCATAATACTAACATGTATCATTTTGATACATGTTAGTATTATGTCCAGAAACAATAACAAGGAGCTGCTTATTGTAAGCAGCTCCTTGTTAAGTGCCAGGCACGACAGTTAGACAGTTATTCTAACAATTACTTTGTTGTTTTGCCTGACACCTTAAAAACTCACTTTATGCTTGCCTTCTGGTAAAACAATGGTGTAACTACCATTGTTTTCCTCGTACTCTGGATTGAAGATATTTTCATCAATTTTTATTTGTGAAGGCTTTCTATTTACTACTAAATAAAATCTTCCCTCACTAAAATAACTAAAGTTGATATTCTTATCTTGAGATACATCGGATATTTCCCCAGTTATTCTTTCTATAAATAGTTCAGAGTTATTTTCTATATCTTGTACCTTAAGTTTATGCTCACCACCTGGTATAATAACCCCTTGCTTAGAAACAAAAGACCACTTTTCTCCATCTATATAATAGGTTTTTCCCTCTGTATCCGTGTTCCATATAAACCTTTTATCAGCCTTTATGATGTATTCATTCTTTGATATTTCCTGAACATTAACATCACTGCTCGTAGTGTACGGCACAAACTCCATATCAGCTTTTTCAACAGTAGATAGTGCATAAAGTATCACCTTATCAGTATATTTACTGGCATTATTAATAAGTTGATATAGTTCCACACCTCTCTGCTTCTTAGTCGGATATACCTCTCCCCCTCTATCAATAACATTTATATCAATAGAGAGCTCATTTCCGCTAGACATAATATTACGATATTCCTCTCCAATCACTTTATATCTATCCGGTCCAAGCTTCCAAAGACTAAACGGATCTTCAATTTGAAGCATAAAATGATATTTATCTTGCAGTTTTGCAATGGCTTCTGCGTCTACCCCAATATTCACCCTCATGTTTTTATCTGCTATGCTGTCTATTACTGTTACGCAAACTTGAAGATAAGGTTTCTCTTTCTTTAGATTCTCAAAAAGCAATAAAAACTCTTCATGAAGCTTTGTTATAAGTTCCACTCTGTAATCAACTATATTCTGTTTCATTTCCGTATTGTATCTCCAATAGTACTTAGAAAATGGATCAAAAACTTTGTTAGGATCAATCCCATACCTTTCTTGAAATGACTTTCTAAAGCTGTCATTCATTGGTGTAAACTTATCCTTCTCTTCGAAGCCCTCCCCCGGAGACTCAAAGTAAATTTCCGCAATATCCACACCATCCCAGTCAAAACTTCTGATAAAATCTTCTGTATACTTTTTTATTTCCTTTAGAGCTTCTGGGTTACTAAGTGCCATCAAACGTCTCCAATCAATATGGGCATCTTCACCAGAAGCTGTCTTCTCTCTCCACTCTGGATGTTTGTCCCAAAAATCAGTGCTCACTAGAGGTAATTCAAACCATGTGAAAACTGAAATCCCCCTTTTATGACACTCTTCTATAATTTCCCTATAAGTATTCTCATATTTCTCTGGAGAATACCAAGCACTTAAGTTAATTTGATTTGCTCCATAGCTTTTAGCTCTTTCCGCAATCTCTATGGGGCTCTCTTTTGTATAATAACCAATATCTACATAAAAAGCTAAGTCATCCCTTGCAAAAGTAGGTGTCATGTTAAACTGCTCTTTCACAGCTTCCATTATAAATGGAAAGTGTTCATAACTTAATCCGCTGCTACTTACAAGTGATATTCCTGAATATATAAAATTTCCTTTACCATAGTTCCCTGATATCATTACAGGATTTTTATTTTTATCTTCTGCAAGTACCTTAAAACTTTCTTTAAAAGAAAACAGCTCAAGGATTGAATAATTCTTAAAGGTTATAGGTACGTCACTTTTATCATTCCATATATAGCCATCAATTTTTTTATCGTTATTTAAAAAATTTATGCCAAAGCTTTCACTTAAGGAGGATTTTCCCCAAGTTATAATCTTCTGACCATCTTTAATTTTTTCAGCTATGTATTCACTATCTTCAACATTTAATTTCACTGCCTCTTTTTCAGAGACTAGGAAAATATAATTACCCTCTTTTAGCTTTTTATAATCCTCAAGGTTTCCTTCCATAACGTCATAGCCAACACTAGAGAATATGGCTTCTATTGCTCCATAATCCTCACCATTTTCGTTTAATATAATCACTCCATGAACTAATGAATTAAACTCACTAACCTTATTAACAGAAGTTATTGTCTTGCTTATAGCTGGCACTTCTTTTAAAAAAATATTGTAAATATATAAGGATGATACAAAAATTATTACCACTATAATTGGCAGATACATCTTATACCTTTTAAAAAACTTCTCCATTTGTTCCTCCTTGCAATACAAATCATTAGCTATATCTCAAACTCTTTTATTATATCATATTGATATTATTGTGAGGATGAACGTCAGACACGACAGTTTTTTTATCTCTTGTAACTGTTTATTCAGAGTTTATACGATTATATGATAGTAATTATATATAAGTACAAAGCCAAAAACTTGATTTCCCATACCTATACTTTCTTTGAAAATTTATTCTTCTCTCCATGGTCTATCCATAAAAAAGTCCTTCTGATAGTAAATATATTCTCATACTATCAGAAGGACATATAAGAGTCGATAACTGTCTAACTGTCGTGCCTGGCACCTATTGCTTTAGAGTGGCAAATCCTTTTCTTTGAAGACATACATTCCAATAACATAAAGCACAATACCTGAAACAGCCAGGATAATAAATTGTACTAGATAACTGCCACCGTTCAATATTGCGTTTGTGTCATATAGTGTATTCAATGACAGATATTTAAAACTTTCCAAATCACTACTGACCTGACCCATTAGATGAAAGAGATAGAAAGCAAGCGGTATTCCTGCACCAAATGCCAAAGAATTTTTTGACAAATTGAAGACGCAGGAAGACAAGAACGAAATACCACTTATCGCAAACATCAAGAGAAACAAACCTAAGTTGAGCATCAAAAAATTCCTGTAACTAACATCGATGTCGCCCTGTAAAATTCGAATAGAAAAAAGACCAACAACTGTTACAATCATGAACATTACCAAAAGCGATGATATCAGGTAGGCCGCCTGGGTGATGACAACCACGCTTCTTTTAGTAGGCGTTGATAGCAAATACGCCATTGAGCCTCTGTCGACCTGCGAAGCAATAAGGCTGTTTGCAGTCATGATTATAAAAATTAGTGCCAGGATTACACCATGCAACGAAAAAAAAGTTGAGGCAAGCATTCCTAGAAATGTAGTACTTCCAAGCATCTTCTCAAGCGGCGTACCTTTCAGCATATCCACCATGCCAGAAAGCGTACTTGGTTTAAAAACGCCAATAAGCAAGGCAGAAAAAACACTCATGATGACCGTAAAGATCAACCACAATCTAAAATTCGCTTTTAAAGTTTGTTTAAAAATGGTTTTGCTGAACATCTGTCTGTTCCTCCTTCAATATAAGCTGTTGAAGTATTTTTCAAGTGTGTATTTGATTTCAGTGATAAACTTGATGTTGTAAGTTTTTAAAGTTTTGATGAAAATATTGATTTGGCGATCATGTATATTGATGATGACTTGATTTTTTCTTTCACGTTTATCTGCAAAATCAAACTGCTCCAACAAAAATCGTTGATAATCCTCATGTGAAGCAAACTCGATTTTGTAGACTTTATCCTCATTGTGCCTGATCTCAGCTGTTGATTTCACAGCTATTATTTTCCCATCTTTGATTAGAGCAACCTTATCACAAATTTGTTCTACTTCTTCAAACATATGACTCGACATGAATATTGTCTTACCTTTTTTCTTTTCTTTGTTCAAGATTTCGATAAATTCTGCTCGCATCAAGGGATCGAGTCCAGTTGTCGGCTCATCCAAAATCAGTATATCAGGGTCAGCCATCAGGGCAGCAACAACTGCCGTTTTCTGTTTCATACCCTTAGACATTCTTTTTAAATTGGCTGAGGGATCTAATTGCAGCTTCTTGATGATTGTTTCTGCAAAGGACATATCTTTAAGCCCTAACAAGTCAGCTTGTATTTTTAGAAATTCTGTTCCTGTTGGTGCATCCGGGAAAGCGATTTCACCAGGAATATAACCAGTCAATTTCTTGATCTCAGCGGAATCCTTCCAGCAATCCATGCCGTTAATTGTTGCATGCCCGCTATGCGGTTTTAAGAATCCTATCAAATGACGAATCACAGTGGTTTTACCAGCTCCGTTCGTGCCAACAAACCCAAACACTTCACCTTTTTCGATCGAGAGATTGATGTTAAAAACACCCCGTCCATCACCAAAATCTTTTGTCATATTATTAATTTCAATCAATGGCATTTTGTCCGGCACCTCCCTCTGTGATTGTGTTGTGATCGTAAAATTTCATAAAATAATCTTCAAGTGTAAATTTGACTTCTGAAAAAAACTTCAGTTCATAACCCGATATGATATTTATAAAATTGTTAATATCTGCATCATTTATACAAATTTTCACTTGATTTTTGTGGCTCTTTAGGGATAATACCGCAAGTTCCTTATTTGATTCAGCCTCACGACTAAAACGCTCAAACTCTTCTTTAGTGTTGAATTCCAATTTGAAAGTTTTGCTTTCATTGTGGCGCAGTTGGTCTACGACGATAGTCGATATTAGTCGTCCGTCCCTAATAAAGGATATCTTGTCACAAGTAGCGTCAATCTCGTTAAAAATGTGGCTTGAAAGCAGAATGGTTTTGCCTTTTTCTTTTTCCTCTTTGATCAGCTTAATAAATACACCTTGCATGATGCTATCAAGACCACTTGTTGGCTCGTCAAGAACAAGTACATCTGGATCATGCATAAAAGCAGTTACAATTGCGAGTTTTCGTTTCATGCCCAACGACATACGTTTCAAACTACCAGCCGGCTCAAGTTCAAATTTGTTTATCAGGTACTTTGTGTACATCATATCTTTTATGCCACGCAATTCAGCCATCATATTGATAAACTGCGTTCCAGTCAGCGATTCAGGTAATGCAATTTCGCCTGGCAGATAGCCAAGATTTTTTTGGATATCACTTGCGCTTTTCCAGCTATTCAACCCATTGACAAAGGCTTGCCCTTTTTGCGGACGGGAAAAGCCCATAATATGACGAATTGTAGTCGTTTTCCCTGCTCCATTCGGCCCTACAAAGCCATAGATTTCTCCCTTTTCAACATTGAACGAAACATCAAACACACCACGATTATGACCATAATCCTTTGTTAAATGCTCAATCTGTATTACAGCCACATTAAAACTCCCTTCAAATCAAAATGTAAACTATTTTCATTTCTGAGTTAGTTCAAAATTCAGTTATTATTTGGTCAGCAATTTAATACTCAACTTTACTTCCTCTTGTATTCTACATATTGTTCTAAACTCCTTCCAAATTTGTTAGACAGATTAAATGCCAGGCATGACAGTCAGACAGCATATCTGCTGTATTTGTTGCTTATCTCATGCATTATCTCTTGTAACTTTTTATTCAGTGGATTATATGATAGTGATTATATATAAGAATCTATAACCGTCTAACTGTCGTGCCTGGCACCATATTCCCCCCTTTTCCCTGAAATCAATGCGGTAATGAATAAAAACATTTCAAGTCCTGTTCCAACAAATATAGAGATAAACATACTTGAATAAAATGCGAAATTGCGAAGTTCTGTAACGTTTTTAAACAAGGTCATGCTAAGCACAAATGCAAAAAACACAGAAGGATAAATTATGGGTTTGTATGTACTAAGCCCTGTAACCTGGGATATTCCAAGAGAGAAAGCCCAGATTAAATTTGCTGAAGTCATTACTCCGGCCGCTACAGCTAGTACAAACCATATGATTTCTAAGCGTTGGAAGAAATCGCCTATCCTGGTCAATCTTGCAAGCATGATACCCGGATTCACTATATTTCCTGCCTGTTCTGCACCAAGTATTCCCACACTCAAGCAAATCAGTATTCCTATCACGGAAGCTCCTAAAGTTACAGCAATAAACTTGGCCATGAACCCGTTTTTAGGTTTGTTGCAAATCGGTATATACATTCCCATTATAATGCAAATGCTTATAAAGCCGAGAATAAATGGTATACCTGTTAAAAAAGGATACGCTCCTTGTGCGAGCATCGGTTTTAAGCGGTGTATCTTTAATCGAGGAACTAACAATGCAAACATAACAACCAGGCTTACCAGGTATAATGGACCCAGGACTTCACAAGTCCTGGCAATCGCTTCTACTCCCTTCTTTACTCCATATGCTATCACCAGATAGCTGGCAGCAAGAGTTACTATAATAGGTGTCCTCGGTAAAAAAAAGTTTGAAATCAACTCGCTGAGTGCTCGCATCAAAGTTGAAGCAAACAGGATATAGAAAATCGGGAATATTATCCCGACGATTCTTCCAACATATTTACCTAGAATACTTATGCTGTACTGTACAGTACTCTGTCCTGGAAAACGAAGCCCCATATATGCATAGACCATAGCCAAGAGGACATCCAGAACCCATGCACCTGCCACGGATAACCATGCATCACGTCCCGCATGGAAAATTAGCATCCCCGGTATTTCTAGTGTTGCAAAAGATGCTATTATATTGAATAGCATCCAGACAAATTGGTTTGTACTAATAATACCCTTTTCATTCATAGCAAATCGCCCTTCATTCGTAATTTAGTGTTGTTTAAATATTGCTCTCCCTAAATGACCAATGGATTTATCTATTATGCTTGCAAAGGAAGGAAACCCAAAATCGCTCATGATTTGAGCAAAAAGAGCAAACCCCAGCAGTATTCCAAATATAGCCACCTCCTTCCATTGCTTTTTCTTAATGAATGGAAGCCCATAAACTGCAAAAATCAAAATAGCCGCAAAAAGTATTGTAGGTGCCAAAATCAAATCATTTCCCTTCTCTTGTCTTTCTGCTAAGACCTATATGATCCACCTTTGATTTTACTTTTATATCTAATTCGATATCCTGGTAATAATCATACCAGCTCGCTTCTATCTGTCCCCAGTACTCTGGATACTTGCCGAAAAAGTAATTTCCATATCCGAAAACATCTGAATTCAGCTTTTTTGATTTCTCAAATGCCGCAATTATTTGCTTTTTTATTTTTTCAGCCACCAAATATTGAATTTTATTAATAACTTCAATTTGTTCAAAATTAATATTTGTCTGGCTTTCGACAATGTCAGACGTTACATCTATATCAATTTTCATTACTATTTTTTCACCGATAATCATAGGTTTGACATTGGAACTTGCTTTTTCAACTCTTAAAACCACATTCTTGCCATTTAATTTAATTGCAAGTTCGCCCCACCTTATCTTGTCTGTAGCCCATAAAAGCCCGGTACTCTCCTCGTTATCCATCCAGCCCACAAGTTTATCTTTTTTGAATACTGCAGTATTTTGAATACTCAGGTCGTATTTGTGCGATTCATCAGGTTTTTCACCTGCTTCCTGTTTTGCTTTACTCACAGGTATTTCGATCAAACTTATTCCTGATGTATAAGGCTCACTGCCTGTTTCCCAGTAAAGGCTCAAAAAGTCAGTTAGAGAGTTTGTAGAAATAAATAACGTTGGCCTGTTTGTAATTATTCCTTCGATTAGCTTACCTGTGTCAGTGCCAGTTTCAATACTGGTACCGACACTAAAAATACTATCAAATTGACCTTTTTTTGCAATCAGTATCCACGAATTTATCCTTATTCTGAGATTTCTCTCAAAAAAGTCGATTATAGAGGTGACTCCTTCTGAGCTCACCAGTTCTTCAGATAAAATAACAGCTCTTACATGAGAAAGGTACAACCTGCGAAAATCCGATGCAGCAATCTTCTGTATGGCTTCAGCTATTGTAGGAGCTGTTGCCTCGTGTAATTTGGTTGGTACACTGCCGCCGCTGCTTCCCTGTGTACCAGCAGACTGTTTTTGCTGAGCCATTTCATGTACAATCACTTTAATCTGGCCTTCAGAAGAAGAATCTATACCTATAATAGTTACAAGTCCCATCTTTTCCGGCTCAATCATATCCCAGCAGCCCGCAAGCAGTATTGATAAAACTATTATTATTGAGAGAAAAATTTTCTTCATGTCCGTCTGTCCTTCTTCTCAGTAGAATGTGGAATCTGTCCCGAATCCATACGTTTTGAATCAAGAGTGCTATATGCCGGACGTCTGACCATGGCCCACCATGGAGCACGTATCGCCATATCCTTCAAATCTCCGATCCTCAAAGGTGATAATGGAGACATGTATGGTTTTCCAAAACTCTCTAAAGAGAAAAGGTGCAGCATCAAAAATAGTATACCTACCATAATACCAAACATTCCCAGTACAGCTGCTATCAGCATGAAAAAAACCCTCAATATCCTGACGGTCAGCATAATATTATACGCCGCAATACTGAATTTTGATATGGCTGTTAAGGCTACCACGATTACCATCAATGGTGATACTATATTTGCCTGTACTGCGGCCTGACCAATAACCAAGGCGCCGACAATACTTACCGCCTGGCCTATTGGCCTTGGCATACGGACACCTGCCTCATGAAGAATTTCAAATGCAAATACCATTCCAAGTGCCTCTATGACAACCGGAAACGGCACTCCAGTTCTGGCTGATATAATGCTTTCAAGCAACCCTACGGGAATCATCTCCTGATGAAAAGTCGTAACTGCAATATACAGGGCAGGCAGGAGAAAAGAAATGATAAATGCAAGATACCGCAAAAGCCTGATCATGCTGGAAAATATATATCTGTCATAGTAATCCTCGGCAGACTGCATCAAGGAGAAAAATTCGCCTGGGGCTATAAGCACTGTCGGTGTACTGTCTACAAGGATTGCTACCCTTCCTTCCATCAGAGAAGAAGCTACAACATCAGGCTTCTCAGTATTGCGCATCTGTGGGAATATGGAATACGGGCTATCCTGGATTAATTCTTCTATATAGCCGCTGTCAAGTACCCCGTCAATTTTTATTCTTGTCAGCCTGGAACGGACTTCATTACTGAGTCCTTCCGGGCATATACCCCTTATAAATGCCATACATACGTTTGTTTTCCCTACAGTACCTATTTTGAATGTTTCAAATACCAGGTTAGTGGTGTGCAATCTCCGCCTGATAAGCCCGATGTTAACACTTAAAACTTCAATAAATGCTTCCCTGGGGCCCCTTACTACCGGTTCGACTTCGGATTCTGTCACATTTCTGTACTTATATCCCTTGACGTTTATGACATATGACTCATTAATTCCTTCAATCAAAAGTCCGGCCTCTCCTGTAAATACTCCAATTAAGAGTTCGTTAAAGTTTTTTGCCTTCTTTGACTGGCCTCTTGTTATAAGGTTACCGGCTTGAAGCTGTTCTATCATTTCACTACTTGTATTCAGTCCGGAAGTATATGCATCAAGTACCAGTGGGCGTACAACATCCGAGTCCACAAGTTGAGAATTGATTAGATTATCAATATAGATTATAACTGCTGGTCTGACTTCACTTCTACCTAACGTGATATTCTTAAATATGATATCAGTGCTGCTGCCAACGACATTCTTTATTCTATCTATGTTTTCGACTAATGAAGAGGATATTTGCATATTTTCCAATTCGTCTTCATTATAGACATTCTTAGCTTTCTGTGCTGAGTCCTTTTCATGTAATGAAGGTTGTTTTTTAGTATTTAAGCTAGAAAATTTTTTAATATGTTTAATCATTATTAACCTCTATTATCTCTAATACATTATACTAATTACTTAATGAAAGACCATTGTTGATTATAAAAAAATGGTAGCTTTGAACCTTTTATTATAATTGTTATAAAATTTGTTATTGCATAAATATCATTAGCAAACTTGAAAAAATTATACCTTCCAATAACTGACTAACTATCATGCCTGACACCATATTTTTGTTGACGCCTCACGTACTTCAAAGCTATACCTAACTAAATTTTCACATATTTACTGCTAACCCATTTGTTTGTATCTATTCTGTACCAATCAACATTTTTTTCAAGTATTTCTACCGATTCCCCTTTGTAAAGTTTGCCAACCACAGTACCTGCTAGAGATGGCTCATCCCTGACATTTAATACAGAGGCTATCACTATCCCTTTTTTTGTTGCCTCATAAGTTATATAGGGACATTTAAGCCAGTGAGTCCAACCTACAGCACCTCTACCCTTTAGAGGTGCTTGTATAACCCCAACCTTTGTCCCCCTAGCCTCGATTACTTGGCTATTACCGATATATACTCCAATATGACCTTTTTTCCATACACATATACCTGGTATCTCAGGCAATGTAGATATAGTCCCCTTTTCTTTAGCTGCGTTGAACATGCCATTTGCACTTACGTCTATCTTGGATTCGTACCTGATTTCGCCATCTATTGTCCAGCAGTAAGATTTTATTAATCCTACACAATCTGTTGTCTTACGTCCTAACCAGTTCTTTTTGATAAAGTCCTTATATTTTCCTACTCCAACTGGGTATTGTGCTAGCTTCTGCCTAAACAGTGCTTCTGTGAGTAGTTGTCCAAAAGTTCCCCAGACATAGCCCCACTTTTCTGCCAAGGCTTCCTTTGCGTATTCGACGAGTCCTTTATTTGTAAGCATCTCAATCACCAACCTTTAAAATGTTTACTTCCTTTACAACCGTTTTAATTACAAATTTAGCTTGATAAATCATATACGAATTTGTTCAAACATTTATAACATACTGTTTCTTTACTCCCCTTATAAGGTTCACAAAGCCTATTTTACAGCTAATAGCAAGTCCTACCCAGTACAGTATATGCAGCTGCACTGAGTTTGTCCTATTTTTAAATAAGATATTACTGATTAATCTTGCCACACATTATAAAGCATTTATATTGTCATAATATAATTTCACTAGTATAGCGTAATTAGCGTCTCATCTAATATGAGCTTTGTTTTTATTACAAATTAAAAATCATTCAACCACAGGTTCTATTTTGGCTACTTACAATTTTAATGAAAATTTCACAAATTTCTTTGCAATATGTGTTAAATTTTGTAACATTTGTACAAGCAAAGAGTAGTATGTACTAGGCTCAGAGAAAGGAGAGATCCATGTGACTCATAAACTTAGTTCCTGGAACAAAAGAATTAAAGAAAACAGAAGGATTCCAAGTGAAATGCGTTATCGGGGTAATCCTAAAAGACTTCCAAAAGAAGCTAAAAATAAAAATACTGTTAATACTCCTATCCTGCAATGTAAAGATATAGATTCTAGTAACAAAACTACTTTAAAATCTGACTTCATTACTCAAGATAATATCAACAAAACCATTGATTATAAATCACATGAATCCTTACCTTTTACTGAGAAAAACAAACTAGATAAAAAAACATCTATAATTGAGGAGGTACAAAAAATAATGTCTGATGAGAATGTTACAGTTAACACTTCCCCTACTTGTGCTACTGGTGAAGACCCTAACTGTGCAGAATGCTGTGCAATCTTTACTAATACTGCTACCCGTGCTGCATTTGGTTATCAACTTGAAGCCGCTGCCTGTGAATGTCATGATATCTGCGTAGAAGACGTCAGAGATATTTGCGTAAAGAGAAGAACTCTTAGGCATATAATCCCCTGTAGAGCCGGCGTTTCAGCTGGTTGTCGTGGTGGAGCATTGCCAGATGTAGACCCAGGTGATTTACCAGTTCCTCAAAGTTGGAGAGTTCTATGTGCAAGAGAATGTCTAAACCCGCCAACTTGTGATCGCATTATCAATGAGGTAGAATTTGAAGTTCGTATAAGATATGGCACTAATACTTTTGGTGTAATTACTCCAAGAGATACTTTTGATTGCCGTTTCAACGAATTTGCAAGATTCCCTAGCGCAGTCTTTTATCCTAATAACGCTCAAGGCTTTAACCAATGGAGAAATGAATTAAGCCTTATAGATGGTTCTTGTAAAGTAGTCATCATTGAAGACGTGAGCGTTGAATCAGAAGATAATAATTGTGTACTAGTAATCGACTACAAAGTAATTGACAAGCTATGGAAACGTGAAAATCTGCTTGTTTCCGCTTTAAGACCTTATCAAGGAAATGGCGAAAACAGTATTACTAACGTTACTGTAGATGAAATATTTGAACAAGGCCATAGAATAGGACCTTGCTCTAATGGTTTGTGCGGTGGTGCATAGTTGTAGTTTATTAAACTAGGTATCTTGCTGCAGTATCAGAAGAAGGCACGGATTATTCCGTGTCTTCTTCTTAACGTATATCTACTTGGTTAGCATACTCTCTATTTGATTTAACTTTGCTTCGATTAATTCTAGATGTTTTAAAACTTCTTGAAAGAAATCTTCATGCTTTTCATTTTCTATTTGATTAGACAACTGATTCCAATACGTAGTTTTAGTAAATTTCTGAACCTGAGGATTCTTTAAAGTTCTCTCCAGTTCATACATCTCATCAATTAGGTTTTTATCTTCAATTGGCTGCTCATTATTTATTGTGTTTTCGTCTTGTGTTGTATGTTTTTCATTATAAATATCGTTAATTGGTTTTGGTTTCACATCAGCCTCCATATCTAAACAGCTCCTTTTGTTTATTACTAATACTTGTGCTAATATCAATTGAAGCTTGTAATTTTAATATATGCATTACATAAATAATTGGTGTCAAGATTTCAGTGGGATTTCACATTAACATATACAGAATGACTTATTTTCAATAACTAAAAAAATCGTCATCACAAACGTGGTGGCGATTTTTTATCACATCAGGAGAAAAACAATATTTTACTATATATTGGTGTCTTTGAAAATCACAAAGAATTTTGCGTCTGGTAGATTTGAAGTTACCGTTGCACCTGTACTTGTTGTAAAGTCTACATTTGGTTGATTAATGATTATATCCCAAGTATCAATACGTTGTTCGTCTTTTCCATTCATCCCTTTTGCGCCTTCACCCTTTTTGTGTTTCAAAATGTAATCATTTATATTGGAGACTGCTGGATCAAACTTTCTGCCATCTAAAAGATTTAAATACTTATAACAAGTTGTGTATACACCCAAATAATTCGAATTATTTTTACTTGTTTCCTTTTCCTCTTCATCTTCTTTTAATGCAAAACCATTTGTGGAGGGATCTAGACCAGGTATATTTTTCACAAGAAAATCGGTTTGATTACAACCTGAATTATTGGCTAATAATTCTTTTAGCAGGCTTTGTGAATCAGCGGAAATATATGTAGTATCAATTGACACAGGGTCAGCAACACCATTATGATGTTGTGTTACAGTATCCTTATGGTGTTTATAATAAGTCTCCCAACTACTGGGTTTAAGCTTCAGTGATTCTTTTAGAATAACAAAGCAATTTTTCTTGTTTGAGCTATTTACTTTAACCTTATATGCCTTTACTTTATACACATCACCTAAATTATTGTTATAAGCATATGTGAAATCAATATTAATCGAATCCTCTAGATACTTGATTTTATCCTCTATTTGAACATTTAATAGTTTTGTTGATAATTCGTTCAATGCTGGTTCACTTTCGACCTCTTTATTAATAGAGGCTACTGCACTATTATAAATATTGATATAATGATTATTTAAATAGTCTTCTTGCGTAAGAATAGAGCCACTTGTTTTCCAGTTATATGACTGATACTCTTTGTATAAATGCAAAGCTATTGTGCGGATATTTGATATTAGATTGAAAACATTGTACATATCTCTATAGGTTTGATGCTCAAATGGATAGTAATTTATAAAATAGTCGTTTGCTATATAATATGTAGAATCTCCATAAGATGGGTTTGTCTGCGAGTTTAAATCATTAATCATATCTTCTATATTTGCTGATTCTATTGCTTTAATAAACACCTTTATTTTATCATCCAGATTAGCCTTGTCGTAATCTGACAATTCTTTTTTAATATTGTTATCATCGTAACACATGTTGATAATCTCATTGTAGTGAGTTTGTAGACTATTAACAGTGTTGAAGGTAGAGTTTATCAGACTCATTGATCTATTAAACTCTGATCTACTAAGCTTTTGGTTAATGATTTTAAAAGATGCATCCACAGTGCTTTGTAAGTCATTAACAGAAGTTTGTAATGTACTTATCATTTCTTGAGTATCAGTAATTTGTTGTGAAATATTCTCTAATGATTTTTCTAATGGGTCTTGTAATGCTGATAGCAAGGTACCACTTAACATATCACCTGCCGTTTCGCTAATATTATCTAAAATAAAACCAATTCCCTTATCTAGAACACTCATTGAAACATCATCTAAAATAGTCAAGATTTTGTTGCTTCCTACACAAACCCCATCTGTTTCCCCCTTGTAATCCGTTGAAGTTGATAATTGTTCTTTCATACTATTACGCCTCTCTTTCTATTGCCAAAATTATTATAATCTAGTATTTTGTCTATAATAAGTCAAACATACCATTCATTTCCTATTGTTCGACATATTGTTCTATAAACCTCCAAATTTTTTATATTTATAAAATATTCTTTATATGCTCTACTCCCAAAATCTCGACGTAGTAAAATCCACCAGCTAATATGGAATAACTATATTAGCTGGTGGATTTTATTACGATAACTGTCTATACAAATCATGCTTTTATAGCCCAACGTAATTTAGCAGAACGAGCACGACTATTAGTATTACATTCTTCTGCTGATGGTCGAATAGGATCGGGAGCTACTTCACGATAGACCCCTTCACGAAAAAAACGTTGAAAAGATTTTTTAACGAGACGATCTTCTCCTGAATGAAATGAAAGTATCGCAACTCGCCCACCCTCAGCAAGGGTAGCAGGAAGTTTTTCCAAAAATTTATATAACACTTCAAATTCATTATTGACATCAATTCGCAACGCTTGAAAACATCGTTGACAGGATTTTTTAATCTCATCGTCCCTGTTGTTTTCTGGAATAAATTTCAGAGCATCTTTGATAATTTGTTGGAGCTGCGTTGTTGTTGATATGTCTTTTCCTTTTTTAATTTCGGAAATAATAGCACGAGCGATTGCTGCGGAATGAGGCTCGTCTGCGTTTTCTATCAACATACCTTGTAATTCATCTTGCGAAATAGTTTTTAAACGAGCTGCGGCAGATTTACCTCTTTTAGGATTCAGCCGTAAGTCTAATGGCCCTTCCCTCTTATATGAAAATCCTCTTTCAGGATTGTCTATTTGCATAGAAGAGACACCCAAATCTGCCAATACAAAATTCAATGGCCCTGATTCGAAAGCAATTTGATCTATTTCGGAAAAGTTCATTTGCCTGATCGTTAAAATTTCGGAGCCATAACCTAAGCTCTCTAAACGCTCTTGGGTGCGCGGTAATTCAATAGAATCTACATCAATCGCATACAAGTGCCCCTCTGATTTTAAACATTTAAGCATCTCTAAAGTATGACCACCATAACCTAATGTTGCATCTAATCCAGTTTGTCCAGGGGTAATTTGTAAGAATTCTAATATTTCTTTAATGCAAATTGAACGATGCATACCGGCAGGAGTACTGCCCTTTTGAATAACTTTTGCCACAGTATCAGCATATAACTCTGGTTGCAGTTCCTTATATTTTTCTTTAAAAGCTTTAGGATGAGTGCCTTTATATCGAATACGTCGCTGACGTTTTTGCTCTTGATTATCCATTGCAAATACACTTGGGTACAGCACTAGATGCTAGATTACTCAATGTTATATAAAACTTTGGGCTCATTCTTTCCCCCACCTTTTTTAATATCTTTTTGTAATATTGTTACAAATCATATGATACCAAATACAATTCATAAAAGCAAACATGCAAAAAAGAAAATCTGTCAGAAGAAACTATTAGGTGCATATTGTTTATATTATTTGTCAAGTGAATATTTCATTATTCCATTTTCTTCAAACATTATGGTGCCAGGCTCGACAGTTATACAGTTATTGCCGAAGCTTTATCGAATAACTTAATAACTGCGTAGCCTGGCACCATAATGTTGTCATCAGGATCTTTTTATTATTTCCATTTCCTCTTACAAGTACCGAATTCACTTATCCCCATCCTTAAGCTGCTTGGCTGTTTCCTTATAATGCACTGCGAGCACCTTTTTAATGCCCTTACTTTCCTCATAACTTAGTAGGTGGTTCTTTCTTCTATATGTTCTAACCCAACGGCAGGCTGTATTTACATCTATTCCAAGTTCATCTGCTACACTTTTACTGATTTACCACTTTCTATTATATGATGAGCTGTTCAATCTATCATTCCTTCTAAATATTTACTATTGTTATTTGGCATTTGTATCCTCTGTTTTATATGCTTATAATCTAACATTACGACTCAATAAAAGTCGATACAATCCACTCTTGACATGTTAATTCAGATGCTGTATATTTTAACATAGTTAAAATATTTTAACTACGTTAAAATATTTGGAGGTTATATGAAACAGACGAAAAAAGAACGTACTCAAAAAGAAATCATAGAGGCTGCGAAGGATATCATCCATGATAAAGGACACGAAGCCGTTACTGTTCGATATTTGGCTGAAGTAACAAGATACTCATATACCAATCTATATTATTACTTTAAGGATGTGAATGCTCTCTTGTGGGCATTACGTCTCGATATGATTGAGGATATGATTACAGAGCTTACATCCACTTTTTTGACAAAGGATGACCCTGTGGAAGAAATCCTCGATGCTTTTTTCTGTTATTTAGATTATTTCTTCAAGCACCCAAATGTATTCCGTTTTTTTTACTTTTATCCTTTTGTTCGGTCAGAGTGGGATGTTAGCTATCAAAAGCTGGAGCATAAGTTTCACAGTATGTGGCAGACTTCCTTCTTAAGATTAATTCAAGAAGGCATCATTCAAGCCGAAGATATTGAAGTTGTTGCTAAAACTATTATTTACACGCTTCAAGGAATGATCATGCTGAGTTTCTCATCTAAAGGCTCCACAAAGCAAGAAGACATCAAAAAAGAGCTTGTAAAACTTATAAATTACTTATTCAGAAAGAATAAGTAAACTATTTAAGGAGGTAATGTATTATGAATCAAGGTTTCAATATCAGCTTTCGACCTCTTTTTCGTGTTGCCCAGTTTTTAGCTTTAGCAATGCTCATTCTTATTCCTTTACAAATCATTATCTATGTGATTACACCACCACCGGATACTGTTAAAGGATTCTTTGAAATCTATCAACAAAATCCATTTCTAGGGCTGTTGAGCTTAGATTTTCTTTACCTGATTAACAATATGATTCTCGTAATTATCTATTTAGCTCTCTTTATCCTATTATACCAGGAAAAGCCTGTTACAGTTCTTTTGGCATTGATACTTGGTTTGATTGGTATTGCCTGTTATTATCCTTCCAATCCTGCGTTTGAAATGTTGACCTTAAGCAATCAATATTTTCAAGCACTGCCTGAACAGCAAACGATATATTTGTCAGCTGGTGAAGCTTTAATGGCCGGTTATACGGGTACCTCCTTTAATGTGTACTATGTTCTAAGTACCATATGTCTGTTGCTGTTTTCCTATGCATTAATTAAGAGCCCCAAGTTCAGAAAACCTGTTGGTTTGTGGGGATTAGCTTCCGGATTTTTTATGATTATACCATCATCGGCCGGTGTATTAGGAATGACATTTTCTTTGCTGTCCCTGGTACCTTGGGTAGTATTTATTGCACTGCTTATGATCAATTTTAAAAAGTACGCCGCCGATAACCATGACACAAAATAGGAAGCATTATTTTATAGAATGTTTAAACGAGGAGGGTAGGTATGAAAAAACGATATATCATGATAATCATAGTTGTGCTGATTTTTACGTTCTGTTTTATCATTACTAAGATTTCGTTTGCGAGATTCGAAGGAAATCTGAAACAATTAGCTCTTTCAGAAATATCCGAGGTCGACCTCACAGCATTAGAGGACGGCGATTACATTGGCA
This sequence comes from Lutisporaceae bacterium, assembly GCA_049684915.1. Classification (GTDB taxonomy): domain Bacteria; phylum Bacillota; class Clostridia; order Lutisporales; family Lutisporaceae; genus GWB2-37-7. The sequence continues at coordinate 47,963 of JBAVGO010000019.1, forward strand.
GTTACTCAGCCTTTCCTGTTTCCGCCGAAGTCAGGGTAACTATAAAAAATCATACTATAAAAGAAATCGAGCTGCTAAAGCATAATAACGGTCAAGGGCAAGGAGCTGAGATTATCCCCGAAATGGTGATAGAGGCTCAGTCTCTAAATGTAGATACTGTATCAGGCGCTACATATAGCAGTAAAGTCATTTTGAAAGCAATCCAGGATGCAATATTAAAAGCTGGTATTTAAACAACATGCCTAATTTAAATAATAATTTAAGAAAGGAGGATGAAAATGAAGATCGGAATTATTGTTCATTCTCAAACCGGGCATACGCTTTACGTTGCACATAAGCTTCACGATCAATTTCTTACTTTAGGGCATACCGTTTCAGTTGAAAAAGTCGCAGCGTCGAACGATAGCGAAACGAATGTAAATTCGATTGTACTTACAAGTGCGCCGAAGCTCGATGGATTCGACATGATCATTTTCGGAGCGCCGGTACGAGGCTTTATGTTATCGCCAGTCATGCAGGCGTATCTCAATCAATTACCTTCACTCAAAGGTAAGTTTGTATCATGTTTTGTCACACAATTTTTCCCTAAACCGACGATGGGTGGTAATCAGGCAATCGAGCGTTTGTCTTTTATCTGCAGATCGAAAGGAGTAGAAATAACAAAAATAGGCATCATCAATTGGATCAATCCATTCAAACGAAATAAATTAATCATAGAAACTATAGATAGAATTGCAAGCTTGGTTTAAACTCTTCTGTCACGCCAGGTCTATAAAATATAGCTAATAAATGGCTTAATCGGGGTTCATTATCAAGAATAATGAATGTCATCTATAAAATATATCAAAAAAGCGAGGGTAAAAAGACCCCAGAAATGCTGATGTCATGCGACTTTGACCGCATGGCATCTTTTTTTACCTAACATGGTGGTGGAGGCGAGTAAAAAGCAGAAGAGACGGTTATTTTTGCTTTTTCCCCTTCTCTCTTCAATCTTCCTTCAAGCTTACTTTGTGGACTGCACTATTACTTATTTCTAAAAGTATACTCATTATTTTCTTTTTACCTATGAGATTCAGAAATCTATTTAAACATCATTTTATAACATCGATTAATTCCTTTTGTAGTTATTCCTAGTGTTTCTCGAAATGTATCCGACAACCACCCCGGTATCCCAAGTAGCAATGCAACACTCATAATTGACAAGACACTCTAATAATTAATCAATACTGGTTTATAGTCGTCAGGCAATTCTTCTTCACTTAAAAATTTGAAATTGTCATCATTCAGTATTGGTAAAAATACTTCGTATGGAATCCTAGAAAACTCACAGGCATAATTACTGGCTCCGAACCACATACCCTCTTTGCTACTCAAATTTAAACTTCTAGCAAATTTTGTATAACTTGAGCAATCATGAACTGCTAAATCCCAGTTTTCTTCATCGGCTATTTTCATGAATTTCAGAGTTAATTCCCTACTCCAAATTGGTGATATATAGCCATGTCTGGAAATATACATGTTTTCCCCATAATAATTGTCTATGTTATTCTCATTTAAATGTAATTCTGCACAATTGATAAAATCGAGTTTTGTCTCTAAGATCGCTTGCTTTTTCTTAAAAAATGTTTCGAAAAACTCATGAGTCATTGGAGTTTCTATACCTACATTTTTAATATATTTTTTCGCTATTCCAATATTTTCAATAACTTTGTCTGAACAATTAGAAGCACCTAGGTTGAAACGTATCTCGTTAAGACCGGCTTCGCCTAATGCTTTCAATGTCTCTGACCTCGCTAAAGTGCCATTTGTGTATAAATGTTGATGAATCCCTGCATCACTAAATTTCTTTATAACCAAATAGTATTTTTCAATTTCCATGAATGGCTCTAAATAAACGTAGGAAATGCCAGTGGGTTTCTGGTGGATGGAAAGAAGTAACTCAATATCCTTCTCATAAAATTTAGTGCCACCAATTTCCCACATATCTTTGCCAACTGGAGGAATATATTCTAGTTGTCCATAATTATAACAGAACTTACACGCTAAGTTACATTTGTTCGTTTTCCTAATTGCACTCAAACCAGTGCCCAACAGACAAGAACGACATCCTTCTGGAAATTTGTTTTCATTTCCCACAAAAAAAGTTCTATTCTCCAAAGTTTTCAAACTTTTAATTTTCGACATTAACGTATCATTTCTATGATCAATCGCTGCCTCAATTTGTGCAAAGGTAGAGTAAATGATTTCTTCATGTTTTGTGCTAATCTCCTCTTCCTCAGTCAATTGTGAAAAAAAATCAAACCATATCAACGCATCTTTCTTTGAAATTTTCATGATATATCCTCCTCTAATTAATCGGTAGTGTCAACTATAATCTAAAAGTGCCAGGCACGACAGATAGACAGTTATTTATCTACCATACTTGGCTATCAATTCTTTTATCGCACTTTCTGTTGTTTTTATGCTATTTCCTATCTCTTTATTTGTATACTTCAAAGCTAACGCAGCTCTTGCATACTCTAACTTATATGAAGTCAAAGACCTTTTTCTTGAGCCTTCTTTTACTAATTGGTAATCTTCTGTGCTTATACCTGTATCGATTAAAATCTCGTCAAGTCTTTTTCTTTCTATGCTTTTCTTCTTACTTGAACACATTATCTGGTACGCCTCATCCCCTATTACTTTTACCTTCTCATAATCTGCTTCTACCTTTTTTAGCATTATTTCTCTATACTTCTTTATTGCCTCTTCTGTGTCTTTATCTAGCATATCTAATATTACATTAGTACTGACAAATCCATTGAGGTTTTTTCTGTAAAATATGTCACTGCTCCACTTGTAATCTTCTACAGTTTTGCATATATGTGCTTCAACTGGATTCTGATGTACATACCTAAGTAGTTCTACTAAATACCGTTCATCTTGCACCAATATCGCTTTATATCTTCCTTGAAAAACATGACCTATTCTTTTGTATTTTGAGTTGTAGTATTTGCTGTATTTGTTGTTAATCTGATGCATTATCTCTTGAAGCTTTCTATCCATTGTTTGTATGATTATATGATAGTGATTATCCATAAATACAAAACCATAAACCCGATATCCCATTCCCTTAACTGTCTCTTTAATTTGCTTTATAAAGTATCCTTTATCTATGTCTTCTTTTAATATATACTCTTTGTTATTACCTCTAGCAATAACATGATATATACCACCCTTATACTCTTCTCTCCAAGGTCTACCCATAAAAAAACCCTCCTGATAGTACATTTATTCTTATACTATCAGAAGAGCTTGCATGTGTCAATAACTGTCTAACTGTCGTGCCTGGCACTTATTCTTCTCATTCATCTAGATAATTAATAATACTACTGCCATCTTATAATCGAAATAAAAAAACGGCTATTTGAAAATTAATCCAAAATGCCGTAATTCAAACCAATTTAAAATTATACGTTTTGCAAGTTTGCTATCTCCTGTTTAATATCACAATTAGGAAATCTATATCGTTCTTTCGTACCCTCAAGCGGATAAAGAAATTCAAAGTACTGAGGATTTAAGGCTTGTGGCATTATTTCACGATAGACATACTCTAAAAGATTTGAAATAAAGTATCCAAAAGCTAACCCGCCACGTTCAGTCTGATTAACGTTAAAAATATTACTCCAAGAGAGATCATAGAAGCTATAGCATGGGCGAGGATCACGATGACGATCAAGTGGATTTCCATCCAACCAATACCTGCAAAACACATTTGAGTCAAGACATAGATGATTAAGATATCCCTCGTTTACCTGCAATTGCCTTCTGAATTCTGTGTTATTATTTCTAATTGAAATATCCGTCTCATATCCAAATATCCCATTGAAAATGTCCCTATTACCAATAATACGTCCATTCCTATCGCATTTTTGAATTGTGCTCCCATAATCAGTATTGCGATTATGTAACGCAAGAGAATTATGTGTTGTTTTTGACTTTACTTCAATTATTCCTATAACACTTTCAGGCATTAATACAACAAAATCACCCTTTTGAAATAGCGTCGGATAATTTTCTTTATATATCACAATATCAAGTTGACTCGTCAATTCTCCTTCTGCATTGCGAACAAAGCCGGTTCCTACTGCAACACCATTCGGAACTATGCCCTTAATATAATCAGATAGTATCAGTTCCTTATATCTACCATCTTCTCCCCAATGGGCATCTTCAATAAAAAATCTGACCCTATCCTTAAGTGCCATAAATTCAGATGCTATAGATTGTTGATATTGCAAGATGCTAGGCATTTGTTCTCCTCCTGCTATCATTTTATCTGCGATAATCTTGGAAATTCTCGTCCAGTGGCAAATTGATAATATTTTCTCACCGCATTCTGTTTCGCTCCATTACTATCATGGAGTTCGTCTTTTATCCTTAAAAGCAAATTATGCATTTTCGCGTCATCCATCACGTAGCTATCTAGATTGATATTAAAATGGTCCTCAACGCTTCTGGCTTTACTCAGTCGTGAATTTACCGCCTTTATTTTGCTTTCAATATTCGGATCTTCAAGCAAAAATCTTCTAAAATCTTCTTCCCTCATTTGATTCCCTCCATGTTATTTGCTAAATCCACTTTTGTAATTACTTCATTTTTACAATTTTGTCTAGCCAATTTGATAGCTTGAAAATACGGGTTATCATTCTTATTAACATGACTAAGATTGAAAGCTGGATATCCAAATTTCTTGATTATCTCTTTTTCAATGCTCTCCATATTTTTCCCCGCTTCAGTATAAGGAAAGTAGGCAATTCTTAAATTATTTCTCATAAATGCAGTTAGTTTTTGCTCATCAGCATTAGAGAACTTGTAATTAGAGATATTACTTTTTGTTGGTGTTACTCCTCTCATTAAAGGTAATAAATCTAATTTGGTTCTTAGTATTGCTCCCAAACTGCGCCTAAATGTTGATTTTCCTGCACTTTTTAAGTGTGAGTGCATTATTCTTTCATATAATGTCTCATCTTCGGCGATACCAACATAAATGCAATCAAACTGTTTAATATTATTAAGTTGAGTTTCTTCAAAGCAATTATCCCTTATCGTATAAAAGGCATAAAACCCTGTTGTATTAGGCACTGCTATCTCATGCAAAGGTTTAAATTCCTTAAGACCATCTATAATCTTATTCATAATTACCCCACCCAACGATTCCAATGTTTACCTTATCTAGATTATATCAAACAAAGATAATAGCCACAACGAAAATGAATCGGCTACAATTATTGAACAGGAAAATAGTTTCTATGTAAGTATTCATTATCTTCCTATCTATTTCCTCTCAAGCATCTGGAACTTCAGGTGCCAGGCACGACAGATAGACAGTTATTCATCTGCCATACTTGACTATCAATTCTTTTATCTCACTTTCTGTTGTTTTTATGTTATTTCCTATCTCTTTATTTGTATACTTCAAAGCTAACACATCTCTTGCAGCTTCTTGTCTAAAGTTTGTATGATTAAATGATAGTGATTGTCCATCAGTACAAAACCAGAAACTTGATATCCTATTCCCTCAACTGTCTCTTTAATTTGCTTTATAAAGTATCCTTTATCTATGTCTTCTTTGAATGTTTTATGTGCCAGGTGTATAGGTTATTATTAAGTTGATTTCTAACACTTTCCATTTTTTTCCTAATTCATCCAAATATAACAAAAGTCCGATGCTTCCATAAAAATTGTGCAATATCGTATAATCTCCAATAATTTCTACCACATATGTAATATTTCAACATAATATTTAAAACTCCTTCCATTTTATTGATTAACAAAAAAACAAAAACAGACTAAAAAATAAAATTTCTAGTCTGTTGATTCATTATTTGGTGGAGGCGAGGGGACGCCTGTTCCATTGTCTCCAATGGTGCTGACTATATCATGAACTTCATTACGAAGTCCTCTGGCGTATTATAGAAGCTGTAATATTGTTGGTAAGCTTCTATCCTAGTACAACCAAATTGGCTGCCTATGAGTCGATACAGGGCTGTTGGATTACTCCTCATACCCCTCGGTATTGCCGTCGTCTTTTACGTTACGGTTTCACCGATAAAGCCAGATTATCACTTGTAAATCACTTTACAAGGCGACTCTACTGAATCGAACCCCTGTCCGAAAGTGCTTCAACCAAAGCTTCTCCGAGCGCAGTCAGTCATTTTACATTCCCTCTACTGCACGCCGCCTGACAGGCTTACAGCTTTAGTAGCTTCATTTTACATCCCTATCGCAAAGCTTAAATAAGTGACGTTCACCGCTAAATGACGCCTTATCCTAAAGTGCGGTAACTAAAGGTAAGACGAGCAGCCTTAGGCTGCTAACGCGTAATTATCGTTTGCGTTTAATTTATTTTTTTCCAGCTTTTTAGAGTGCCTCTGGGACCACTGCTCGCTACCTCGATCTCTACTACCCCCGTCGAAACCTTTACGCCCCCAGGTTAAATAGAGAGTTTAATAATCTTTGTTTCTCATTTCTCTTTGGATGTCTCTCTCTGCATCCCTTTCTGCTATTGCCTGACGTTTGTCATGGAGCTGCTTTCCTTTTGCTACACCAAGCTGCACCTTCACCAAACTGCCTTTTAGATAAACAGAAAGTGGTATTAAAGTATAACCCTTCTGTTGTATATATCCTATGAGCTTGTTGATTTCGTATTTGTGCACCAAAAGTGTTCTTGTTCTAAGTGGATCCTTATTAAATATGTTTCCCTTTTCATATGGGCTTATATGCATGTTGTGTACAAAAACTTGACCCTTTTCAACTATTGCATAGCTGTCCTTCAGGTTCACTCCGCCATTTCTTATAGATTTGACTTCTGTTCCTGATAGCGAAATGCCAGCTTCAAAGGATTCCTCGATAAAATACTCATGCCAAGCTTTTTTATTTTTTGCAATTGTTTTTAAGCTGTCTTTTGCCATATTTTTACCACCTAGATGTTTTGCACTATTCATTTTACATTTAATTAAAATGTGCAAAACGTTTTCCTTGCTCCTAGACTAATACTGTATATTTATTATAGCACCTATTTTTTAGGTGTCAACCTATTTAGTATAGCATTTAGCATTTGTAATAACAATGTAAAATTCTGTTTTAACAATCTGTGACTTACAATTAAAAACGCATAAGTCATATTAACCTATGCGTTTTCGATGCTTTTATATTAATACAAAATCTATGTTCTTGTTTGCAATGTCTACTTTATCCACTCTTATCTTTAGGACATCACCTATTCTAAAGGTTCTCTTACTGCGTTCGCCTATCATTGAATGATGCTTCTCATCATAAGTATAGTAGTCGTCATCTATATTGCTTATTCTGACTAAACCTTCTACAGTATTTTCAAGCTCTATAAACATGCCGAAGGAGGTTACATTTGATATTATACCTTCGTACTCCTCGCCTATTCTTTCCTTCATATACTCTGCCTTTTTCAGGTCTTCAACATCACGTTCTGCTTCTTCCGCTGCTCTTTCTCTTACAGAGCAGTGATCTGCTAACTCCTCTAGCTTACCACGAAGCTCTGTGATTCTGTTGCCATTCAGCTTGTTATGTAAATCCTCTTTAATAATCCTGTGGATTATTAAGTCAGGATATCTTCTTATAGGTGATGTGAAATGACAATAATATTTAGCCGCTAAACCAAAATGTCCTAGGTTTGAGCTTGTATAACGTGCTTTCTTCAAGGATCTTAACATCAAAGTGCTTATTATGCGCTCTTCTCTTGTACCCTTTATCTTCTCCATCAATTGCTGCAGTGCCTTTGGATGAATCTCATCTGCACCTTTAATGTGATAGCCAAAATTATATATGAATTCATTGAAGACTTCAATTTTCTCTGGAGCTGGATCCTCGTGAACTCTGTATACAAAGGGTGCTTCCTTCCAAAACATGTTCTCAGCAATTGTCTCGTTGCATATTAGCATAAACTCTTCTATTATTTGTTCTGAAATTCCTCTGTCGTAGGGTCTGATTTCTATCGGTTTGCCCTTCTCATCAAGAATTATCTTGGTCTCTTGAAACTCAAACTCGATACTGCCTCTGCTAGTTCTTCTTTTACCCAAAATCTGCATGAGCTCATGCATAGTCTCAAAGGTTGGTACAAGGTCTCTATATCGCTCTATAGTCTCAGGATCCTTATCTGTTAGTATCTTATTTACGTTTTTATAGGTCATTCTTTCTCTGGTCTTAATGAAGCTTTCAAAAATCTCATATTTTACAACCTTACCCTTACTGTCAATCTCCATGTCACAGCTTAAAGTAAGACGTTCTACTTGAGGGTTTAAGCTACATATACCATTTGATAATCTTCTTGGAAGCATAGGTACAACTCTATCTACCAGATATACACTGGTGCCTCGCTTTAAAGCTTCCATATCTAGTGCACTCTTCTCAAACACATAATGGCTTACATCAGCTATATGTACACCAAGTAAATAGTTGCCATTTGGCAGCTTCTCAACATTTACAGCATCGTCCAAGTCCTTTGCATCTTCACCATCAATTGTTACTATTATCCTATCACGTAAATCTTTTCTGTACTCAAGCTCCTCTTCCTGTACTTTTTCAGATATTATGTTTGCTTGAAATTCAACATCCTCAGGAAATTCCTCAGGCAGGTTGTGGCTTCTTATTATGGATAGTATATCAGTTCCAGCTTCATCCTTGTGTCCAAGTATCTCAATTACTCTGCCCTCAGGATTTCTCTTGGTCTCAGGCCATACTGTTATCTCTACAACTACCTTATGTCCATTCTTTGCACTGTTGAACTCAGCCTTGGGTACAAATATATCTTGATAT